>JAOZFL010000094.1 GCA_027491455.1 Thermoproteota archaeon
GAACACTATTAATTTTACCATGGAGTGTTATCGGTATCAGGCTGTCTTTTCAAGAAAGATGATGTCTCATATTTTCAAACCTTTTGTTTACATCTTTAAATTTCCTATTTATTATCTCTATGACTTTCTATGTCTTTCTTGGTTGAAATTTCTTCCATAAGTCAATTTAAGGATATTTGGGATAAGCCCAAGTTTAGTCTTAAGTGTCTTATTCACTTTGAAAAGAAGCTGAATCTGGATCTTACTGTTTTTCACTTTAAAATTGGTTGAAAAATATCAGAAAACTTTTTAAACTTTTCTAAGTCCAGCCTTTTAATGTTAGAATTTTAATTTCTATTTTCCCATAGAGGGTTGATAAAGTTGAGAAAGGCTGAAGTAATTGCTAGGGACGATGTTGGAGAAAGAGTTCTGCTCCTTGGAAACGAAGCAGTTGCTAGGGGAGCCATTGAAGCAGGTGTGCAGGTTGCAACCTCTTACCCTGGTACCCCTGCCTCTGAAATCCTTTCAGCAATTGCCTCTGTAGCTGATAGATTCGGTGTGCATGCTGAGTGGTCGACAAATGAAATGGTTGCCTTTGAAACAGCTGCTGGTGCAGCCATTGCAGGTGTTAGATCAATGGTTTCAATGAAACATGTTGGGTTAAACTGGTGTGCCGATCCTTTGATGGCTATTAATCAGTCAGGTGTAAGGGGAGGCTTCGTCATCGTTGTAGCTGATGACCCAGGAGCTTACAGTTCACAGAATGAACAGGACAGTAGGTATTACTCTAAGATGGCTGAGTTGCTGATGCTGGAGCCCTGCGATGCAGTTGAAGCCAAAGAAGCAGTGAAAGAAGCTTTTGACATTTCAGAGAAACTTGAACTCCCAGTTTTCCTCAGACTTGTTAACAGGATATGTCACTCAAGGGCAGACATCGCCCTAGGCCCTATAAGGAGAGTGGAAAGGAAGGGTTCATTTAAGAGGGGGAAACGCTGGGTTATGATAGCTGGTAGCTCCCCTGAAAGACATAAATGGCTTCATCAGCAGCAGGGAAAGATAAATGAATTATCTGAGGCTTCATGGCTTAACAAACTTGAATTGAAAGAAAATAAATTCGGCATAGTTTCAGCCGGTGTCACCTACACATATGTTAGGGATGCATTGGAAAAGCTTGGATTAAACGGTGAAGTCAGTGTTTTGAAGATTGGAACATATCCTTTACCAAGGAAACTTGTAGAGGATTTCCTGGGAAATATTCAATTGACTCTGGTTTTCGAGGAAGTTGAACCCTTGGTTGAGAGGGAAATCAAGGAAATAGCCTTTGAACTAGGTGAAAACCCTGTTGTCAGGGGGAAGTTAACTGGGGATGTTCAGAGGGAAAGAGATTTAAACGTTGACTCCGTTGCTAAGTCAATAGCCAAGGTTATGGGTGTTAAACCTAAAACACTGGATCCAAAAAGGAAGTCAATCCTTGAAGAAGCTCGGAAAATGACTCCTCCAAGGAGACTTTTAATGTGTCCAGGTTGCCCACACACATCAACCTTTTACATAATTAAAAAGGCTGGTCTCAGAGCGGCTAAGGGTAAAATTATTTATTCAGGGGATATTGGTTGTTATGCATTGGGTTTTTACGCCTTTGAACCTCCAAGACAGGACACCCAGTTCTGCATGGGGGCAAGTATAGGTGTAGGCTGCGGCCTAGCTCACAGCAAGGTTAAAGAAGTTGTGGTGGCTACTATAGGTGACTCCACTTTTATCCATGCAGGGATCCCTGCACTAATCAATGCAGCTTATAACAAAGCTAATATGATCGTGGTTGTCTTCGATAATGGTTCAACAGCTATGACGGGTTTTCAGCCTCATCCAGGGACAGGTGTAACTGCTACAGGTGAAAGAACTAGGAAAGTGAATATAGAGGATATTGCAAGGGCTTGTGGAGTTGAATATGTAAAGGTTATAGACCCCTACAACATCGATGAATCAATTAAAACAGTTACTGAAGCCATGAAGCGCCATGGAATATCTGTTATTGTTTCACGTAGACTTTGCATGCTTGAATGGCTTAGGAAAGCTAGGAGGGAAGGGATAAAAATAGAGCTTTACAGGGTTAACGAGGAGAAATGCACGGGATGCAAAATATGTATAAATGAGTTGGGGTGTCCAGCCATAACATTTAACCAGGAAAGGAAAGTAGCAGCTATAGATGAAGTTTTATGTAACGGTTGCGGTGTCTGTGCCCAAGTATGTCCTTTAAAAGCAATCTATAAAGTTAATGAGGCGACTTAAATGATTAAAGGGGAAGTTGAGGAATTAAATGTTTTAATTGCTGGTGTAGGGGGACAAGGCAACCTTTTATCATCTGAAATAATAGCTACAGCAGCTGTTAAATCAGGTTTCAAGGTTAGGGTTGCAGATGTTTTCGGAGCTGCTCAAAGAGGGGGAAGTGTCCTCAGCCACATTAGGATAGGTGAAAAAGTGTTTAGCCCAGTTATCCCCGAGGAAAAAACCAATGTGCTCCTTGGCTTTGAACCTGTAGAGTGTTTAAGGGCTTTAAGGCTTCTTTCACCCTCATGTATAGCCATCATTAATACAAGGCCTATATATCCTAGAGATGTCACCATCGGTGAATTCAAGTATCCCAGTGTCAAAGAGATAATAGATGTATTGGAAAAATTGGTTGGAAAAGTTCTACACAGAGACTTCATCGTGATAGCTGAGGAAGCAGGTGACCCTAGAACCTTAAATGTAGTGATGGTTGGGGCTCTAGCTGCCTTAAACACTTTACCAATTAAAAGAGAAACATTTTTAGAGGCTGTTAAAGAAGTTGTTCCACCTAGAACCAAGGAAACAAATGTGAAAGCTTTCGAAATGGGTTGCAGAGAAACAGCTAAAATGATGGAGGAAAGGTTGTAAATTCATTATTTAATGAACCTCAATAACCACTTTTTTATGGAGAAAGGGATGTGAGATGCTTAGGAAAGGGAAGGAGTATATTGAAAGTTTAAAGGATTTGAAGCCAAGGGTTTACTTTTTAGGGAAAAGAATAGAAAGTGTAGTTAACCATCCATTCTTTAAACCCCATATAACCGCTGCTGCTATGACATATGAATTAGCCCACCACCCTCAATACAGAGAGGTAATGACAGCTAAGTCCCATTTAACAAATGAAAAGGTTAACCGCTTCACCCACATTCACAGATCAATCGATGACCTAGTTAAAAAGGTGAAAATGATGCGTATCCTTGGACAGAAAACAGGGACTTGCTTCCAGAGATGTGTTGGACTAGATGCCTTAAACGCACTTTACATTGTAACCCATGAAATAGACTCTGGGGAGGGGACAAATTATCATCAAAGATTCATTGAATACCTTAAATATATACAAGGAGGAGACCTTATGCCAGCTGGGGCAATGACAGACCCTAAAGGGGTGAGAAACCTGAAACCGCATCAGCAACCTGACCCGGATCTCTACGTCCACGTCGTTGAGAAAGGGAAGGAAGGAATAGTGGTTAGGGGGGCTAAATGCCAGATAACCGGTGCAGTTAACTCACATGAAATAATTGTTTTACCAACTAGAACCATGAGAAAAGAGGATTCAGACTACGCAGTTGCCTTCTCAGTTCCAGTAGATGAAAAAGGGGTTACATTGATAGTTTCTAGGCAGACCAATGACACAAGGAGATTAGAAGCTGAAATAGATGCAGGTAACCCTAAATACGGCGTTGTCGGTGGAGAAGCATTAATAGTTTTCGACGATGTCTTCGTTCCATGGGAAAGGGTTTTCATGTGCGGTGAATACAAATACAGCCTTGAACTAGTTGAAGCCTTCAGCAGCCACCACAGATCCAACTATGGAGGATGCAAAGTAGGAATTGCAGATGTAGCTATTGGAGCATGTAAGTGGATAGCTGATTCACATGGCTTAACCAATGTGTACCATATAAGGGACAAGTTAACTGAAATGGTTCAACTGGCTGAAACATGTTGGAGCTGCTCCCTTGCATGTGCATATGAAGGGTACAGAACAAAGTCTGGGGCATACATGGTTAACCCCCTGCTTGCAAACGTGGTTAAGCTAAACATCACAAGGATGACATATGAATGGATGAGACTTGCCCAAGACATTGCAGGTGGAACAATAATAACAATGCCATCGGAACTAGACTATAGAAACCCAGATGTAGGTAGATACATAGAAAAGTTTTACAGAGTTAAAGAAGAGATTCCAACTGAACATAGAATGAGGATGATGAGGTTAATAGAGAACATAGCTGTCGGAGCCGGTTTACCTGAATCCCTGCATGGAGCAGGTTCACCTGGGGCTCAAAAGGTAATGATTGAAAGAAGGTCGAACTTAGAGGAAAAGAAAAAATTAGCTGAAATCATAGCAGGTATAAAGGAGGATGAACATTTCAGGGATATTTGGGAAATGTCGGAAAAGGAATTTTTCACTCTTTTCAAAGGGGGAGAAACTAAAAAATAGATTTTTCCAGGTTAACAGTTAAAAGGGGAAGGTACATGGGTGGAACCCTTTACAACAGGTTTTTAAGTGAGGAAATAAACAAATACTTGGAGAAAACAAAGAAGTCATTTTCCTTACATAAAAAAGCCAGGGAGTTCCTTCCAGGAGGAGATACAAGAACTGTAACTTTTTTCAAGCCGTACCCAGCCTACACAACGAGGGGAGAAGGATACATGATTTACGATGCAGATGGAAACAAATATATCGACTTCCTTAACAACTACACCTCACTTATCCATGGACACCGCCACCCAGTGATCATAAAAGCTGTTAAAGAACAACTAAAAAGCATACAGGCTATCCATGCACCCACAGAACAACAAATCAAATTTGCAGAGATAATCTGTGACAGGTTTCCATCGATTGAAATGGTTAGATTTATGAATTCAGGGACAGAGGCAACCATGAACGCTATAAGGGTAGCAAGAGCTTACACAGGTAAAAGAAAAATTTTGAAAGCTGAGGGAGGATACCACGGAACCCATGACTATGCAATGGTAAGTGTACATCCAAGCCTGAATGAATGCGGCCCCCTAGAACACCCTAAAAGTATACCTGAGGGGAAAGGGATAACTGATGCTGTGTTAAGCGAAGTAATTGTTTTCCCTTTTAACCACCAGGAAATCACCGAGAAAATTGTAAGGGAGAACAGAGAAGAAGCTGCAGCATTGATCGTTGAACCTGTTATGGGGGTGTCAGGTATGATACCGCCCAAGGATGATTACCTGAAATTTTTAAGGGAGATCACAGCTGAAAACAACATAGTCTTGATTTTTGATGAAGTGATAACTGCAAGGCTGAGCAGAGGAGGAGCACAGGAGTATTTCAAGGTTACACCTGATTTAACAGCATCAGGGAAAATGTTTGGTGGAGGCACCCCGATAGGTTTGCTTGGAGGAATAGAGGAAATCATGCAGCTTTACTCTCCGGAAAGAGATAACTTTTTGTCCCAGTCAGGGACATTTAACGCGAACCCTGTAACCATGGCAGCTGGCATTGCAACCCTTAACCTCTTAACTGTTCAAGCCATTGAAAAGATAAATTCTCTCGGAGAAACCTTGAAAAAAGATATTTTAGAGTTGTTTGATGAACTTGGGTTTCAAATCCAAGTCACAGGAGTAGGGTCTCTTCTTAACATTCATTTCACATCTGAAGAGGTTCTGGATTATAGAAGCTCCCTAAAGGCTGATAAGGAGCTTAATTTTCTGCTTTACCTTTCCATGCTCAACAGAGGGATATGGATAGCTCCTAGACTAATGGCAAACATCTCCACACCCATGTCAAGCAAAGAAACAGAGAAGTTCCTGGAAATTTTAAAAGATGCTTTAACTCATATAAAACCCCTGATCAAAGAGGAAAAACCAGACTTAATGGCAAAGTAGGTGCTTAACGAAAAATCATGTAACCATTATTTAACAATAAAAATGGACTAAAGCCTCTACAGCAATTTAATTGGGTAACCTCTGGGTTTCAACTTATTGTATTGAGTTTTTACATCTGCTGTTACACAGACTGTTCCCCTAATCTTTGCAACTGCAACTGGGATTGCATCGTAAAAGTGTTACATCTCCATTAAAAGCTATCTTACTTGCACCTATCAGTTGTTTTTTCTTCCTAACTAAACCATTTAACAGCAACTGATAGGTCTATCACGATTTCGAGGCGTCTCTCCATTTACATATCTCCTCAACCCCACTCCATTCCGGGGTTATGTTTTCTGCTCTAAGCTTATCCATTTCCTCAGCTGCCTTCTTCATTTCTTCCCGGCGTATTTTCTCCTCGAAAGCTTTCCAAGCAACTTCACTCCAATTTACATGTTTAAATTTCTTCATTTTGCATCTCAATTCCTCAGGGATGCTCAACGTAACATTTACCTTACCCACCTATTCCACCCTTCTTAAAGGCTACATAAACATTTACATTTTACATGTATATTTGGCACGTAAAGAATATATCTATATTCTTTACGTAAAAAGAGGAATGGAGAGAGAAGTCTAAATATCAATGCTCATAAAAGGAATGGAGACCTGTGAAAAAGGCATTTTAGGGTTGTTTGATGAACTATGTTTAAATCTAGGCCATGACGGTATGGATAGCTCTAAGTTATGGAGATGTCTACACCTTGCCAGACAGCTAAATAAGTTTGGTGGGAATGTTGGGGTAAGCTGATATGAATGCATTGATCTTTAAATGATTTTCTGAACTACTAGAAGACCTTTATGGTATTTTAAACCTGGGGTGCTCCTTAGACAATTTTATCTTTTCTTCAAGAAGTAACTGTCCATAAGAGGCGTCTATTAAACTTATTGCTGGAAACATGTATTCAGCATCTCTTAAAGGTCCATATAAAACGAAATCTGCACCCAAGGCAACTGGTAGAATGCATGAGGCAGCTGTAGAGGCAACTATTCCTTCGTGGCTGAGTTTCTTCTTTAACCCTTTCCACTGGCTCACCGCGTTGTGGGCTCCGCAGCCAGCTGGAACCCCGAATTTATCTTTTATCTCGAATAAGGCTTTGGAGGCCATTCCAAGTGTTGGGATGTCAAGAACAGTTGTATCAACTAAAACATTTTCTATTCCAAGCTCCTTTGCTTTGCTTAGAAGCTGCTCAGCTACTTCAACTCTTCCCTTCGAGGATATTATGGCTTTCATTCCATAGGTTAGCAGAACAGCATTTTTTAAACCAACCTCCCTTATTTTTTCTAAAACAACGTCTTTTGTTTCTGGTGTTATCGAGTTAAGGATTATTTTGGGCAGTAACCCTGTTTCCTTTGAATACTCCAACCCTTCAATCATTGTTTCATTGCTTAAACCATCCAAAAGCAAGGGGACATCTGAGTTACTGGATGTAAAGTCAAGGAATTTCTTCATGGATTCAGGTGTTGTTCCCACAACGTCAAGCATCAACGGTAAACCCGTTAAATCTGATAGTTCAAGGGCCCTGCTCAGCTCCTTTTCAGCTTCTTCCTTGTTAAACAAGCCTTTCTCAGGGTTTTTAACTACTTTATGCCCCCTATAAAAAATGCTGCCGATCAACACCGTGGGATTCTCCCCTGGTTTTCCTCCAATTTTAACTCTGCCTATTTCAACAACTTTCTGCTTAACCTTAAATTTCCACATTGAATTCACCTACAAACCCATGTTTTTTGATTTATGTTTGAGCTTTCCCCAATCAAAGAGCAAATACACCGTATAAAAACTTTACCACTGACACCAACTCCTGGAAATACAGGAAATTTATCGAAACAAGGGGAATTTAAAATGAATTTTGACACTTATGCATTCTAAAAATAAAATTTTTATAAAAGTAACAGTTTTGAGATAAAGCAGAAAGTCTTATGTTAAAAGAACATGGCTTAAAAATCAATTGTAAAGCTGGATACAGGAAGGAGATGTAGAGACATGAGAAAAGGAGTAAAGGGAGGACAATTAAAGATTTTAGGGAAAGAGGAACTGCGTCAGATACATATTTCAATTTTAGGTTTACTTGAAAAGCAAGGTGTAAAGGTGGAGAATGAGGAAGCACTCAACATCTTGGCAAATGCAGGTGCAGAAGTTGACAGGAGGAAAATGATCGCCAAAATCCCCGGTTACATGGTGGAGGAATCCATTAAAAAGGCACCTAGAAGTATAAGGTTATGTGGCAGGGACAAAGAACAGGACTTCATCCTTGAAGGGAAAAGAGCCTACTTTGGAAGCGGTGTCGGGACAACACATATATATGACCTATACACTGG
>JAOZFL010000075.1 GCA_027491455.1 Thermoproteota archaeon
ATCTTTATATCTATTTATTTTCCTTTTTAAACCAGCTGCTGGTTCATCGAAAATTAAAGGTGCACTTTGAAAACACATTTATCTGCGCCAGTTGCGTAGCTTTCCACCAATTCAGCTTTCACAGGTTTTTCAGCAACTTTACCAAAGAGGTATTCAAAGAAGTTTGAAGCGCAAGCCAGGCACAATTTTCTCGAAGGTTTAATTATGCCTCCAGTTACCAGTGGACATACACATTTCCCTGGTTTAAGTTCGTAGACAATAATATTATCTTCCCTTCCAACATTTCTGACACCTGGCTCCATTTCATTTACCAGTTTTATCCAAGAATCCACATCATAAAATTCTGGATTACAACTATAAGTATTCACCCAGCTTTTAGCACATGATTCACCACATGCTTTCAATACTTTCCTAGCTGTTCCATCACTTAATTCCTCTAATCCCCTTACAACTCCTCTTATCCATTCATCCCTCAATTCCTCCTCTGCTCTCCTTTTCCATTTCCCAAGCATAACACTTCACCCCCCAATAACATTCTCACAGTAAAAACCATATTTCCACACATATAACACTCTCCCTGAAACACAGTTTTATTCTCTGTAATCAATGTTTCCTAAGCATTTATTTGCCAATAGAAAACCATATTTCATGAAATTAAGGAAATACTTAAAGGTTTCTTTACCTACAACTCCGCTACAACCAAGTTATTAGAGATGAACACATAGAGGAAATGCATCATAGTCTCCCACTGTTCCCACCGTTACTTCTCAGCTCTAACAATGTATACAGGTAAATCTAATAAAACCCAAATTTGAAAAGGAAAGGGGTAACCCTTCATCCACTACGCTAAAAGCCATAGTAAAGACATGGAACAACGGTGACAAATTACAGATTCATAGCTAAAGGAACAAAATAGTTCCACACAACATCGCATAAAGTTTCCAATAAATAAATCACCATCTAACTTAGTTCTAGACAATTTACAACTCTTTACCTCAAAAGAAAACCTATTTAAATAAGGAAAAACAAAGCAAAGCTAAAACAAGGAAAACATTGAAACCCATGGAAAAACAAATCAAAAGAAACTGTTTCTCCGGGGGGAACCCCCTTCTACACAGAATACATAAAGAAAATAATTCCCACCTCATTTAACCAGGTAAAACACCTTCCAACCGGGTTTCCATTGACCTCCCTCAGCTAACCCTGTTACCCAGCAACTTACACCTCTATGCACAGCTACAACTCCAGTTGCAAAGGGGGGAACCATGCATAAATCACAGATCAACAAAGGAGAAACCTGGAAACAAGGAACACTGGGAAAACTGAAAACAACCCATAAAAATTTAAAAAGAGAAAACAAGGAAAGAAGGGTGAAAGGGAAGTGAAAAACCCATGAACCCCAAACAACTACTAAAACAAAAATGGTTCACTTTAACCCTTGAAATAACCCTGATAATAGCGGCAACAACTCTATCCATATACCTAAGACTCCTACCAATCCAAAACAAAGGAGTCTACCTAACCTCAGACGACCCAATCATGCACTACAAACTCACAAAATACCTAGTGGAAAACGGCCACCTACCAAAAATAGATCCACTGGCATGGTACCCATGGGGACAAAAACCAATACAAGTATTCCCCATCCTACACTACTACCTAGGAGCCACCCTATACAAAATAGCAGCTACCCTCAACCCCACACTCACAGTTTACCAATTCTGCGTCTACATACCAGCATACTTCAGCTCCCTAGCCGTGCCAATCTGCTACCTAATAACCAAGGAAATATGGGATAAAAAAGCAGCTATATACACAGCTATATACACAGCTGTAACAACAGGATACCTACAAAGAACCTTTGCAGGCTACTACAGACACGAACAATTCACAATCCCCCTAATAATGCTAACCCTATACCTAACCATAAAAGCAGTGAAAACACCCAACACCAAAAAAACACTGATATACAGTGTAACAGCAGCTACACTTGTAACCATAACAGGAGGACTATGGAAAGGATACAGATACCTACCAGCAGTATACGCACTAACCATTTACATACTACTACTCCTAAAAAAACTCGACACAAAAACAGAAATAGCACTAACACTAC
Source organism: Thermoproteota archaeon (assembly GCA_027491455.1). GTDB lineage: Archaea > Korarchaeota > JAOZGF01 > JAOZGF01 > JAOZFZ01 > JAOZFL01. The sequence goes on from JAOZFL010000075.1 coordinate 2,117, forward strand.
CAATACTCGGAGAACTAATAGCAACAACCATCTACCCACACACACGTATAACAACAGATACACTGTTCTCATTCACAGCCATAACAGCAACAGCAACCCATGAAACAATAAAAAAACACAAAGAAACCCTTAAAAAAACCCTAACACCAATAATAACAGGAGCAATAATATTCACAGCCCTATACCTAACCACAAAAACAGGACTAGAAACCAGAATAACCTTCATGTTCACACCCATAAGAATACCCGTACCAGGCTCCGTACCACACACAGTAGCAGAACACGGAGCAACAGGAGCAGAAATAATCACCCAAATAAACATAGCCCTACCCCTACTCATACCAGCAACATGGAAACTCCTACAAAGAAGAAAAACACAAGACATAATCACACTAACAGCCATAACACTATCCTTCTACTTCACCCTAGGACTAGTAAGAGTACTACCCCTATTCACAACCCTCACAGCCACAACAACAGGTATCCCCCTCTCCCTAACAACACAAAAACTCATAGAAAAACACCGACTCATAAAAAGAATACACCAAAGACAACTAAAAAAGAAAAAAGCCAAAAAAAGAAAACCAAAACCACCCTACAAACTCCTATACCCAACACTAACCCTAACACTACTAATAACAATCTCACTACTCATACCAACAACCATAAGCTACCAAATGATGACAAGCCAATACCTACCAATCGGACTACCACCATACCACGCAAAAAACACACCACAAGGAACAAAAACACAAAAACAAGGAGACTGGTTCAAAATCACACAATGGATAAAGCAAAACACATCAAAAAACGACGTAATAGCAAGTTGGTGGGATTACGGGTATTGGATTGAAGTATATGGTGAAAGGGCTACTTTGGCGGATGGAGCGACGACGAATAGTTCGCAGATTAAGTTGTTGGCTGTTGCTTTTATGAGTGATGAGGAAACTGCTTGGCGTATTTTTAGGCGTTATAATGTTAGTTATGTGGTTGTTGATTTGGTTAGGGAGCTTGGTTTCGGTACTGGTCAGCCGTTGGCCGGTATCTGGACTGCTATGAGTCTTATTGCGAATGTTAGTCCTCGTGAGTTTGTTTCGGTTCAGCAGGGGCGTTTTTATCCTTCTAAGCGTGCTATGAATACGACTTTGTTTATGATGGGTTTGAACCCTGAGGGTATGAGGTATTTTGATTTGGCTTATAATACTAGTTATTGGATGGTTGAGGTTTTCAGGGTTAGATCTGCTCCTAAGCAGCAGGTTCAAACACCTAAAACTGCTTCTTAGCTTTTTATTTCTTTTTTTAATGTTTTTAAGGTTTAGGGGTGTTAAAGGGGGGGATTAGTTAGTTTTAAGTCTTTGTTTTTGTTTCTTTTATTTTTTTCCCCTTCTTATTTGTGTGTTTGTTGTTTTTAGTTATTGGTGTTATGTTTAATTGGTGGGTTTCGGATTTTAAAGGATTGCTGGCTTTATGTTTGTAGGGTGCTTCAACTAGGGTTTTTAGTGTTGGTTTTCAGGGTTCTGGGAACCTGTTTGAGGTATGTAATGAAGGTAGTTTAATAAGGGTTCAGGGAAACAGGTTTAATGGTGCTTTTAGCTAAAGAAGCTGGATTTATGGTTGGTGCTTCATCCTTGTCACTAGATTGCCTTGAAGATTTCGGGTTTTAATTCGTGTTCATCTGCGAAAAACCTGAATAAATGTTCTTTGTACATTTCCTTAGCCACCTTTGTGATGATTTTTAAATCTCTTTTGTTAATTGTTTCATTCTTCTCTGGTCTCAGTTTGAAGTAAAGTGTGGAAACAGCGTATCCTGTAGGTGTATCAACTGGTTCGCATCCCCACCAAAGGTGGACACTTGTATTTCTCCTTTTAGCCACTTTTTCCCCTGCCACTTTAACCCCTTCGATCATGTAGCTCCAAGCCTCCCTAAACTTTTCCTTTAGCTTTTTCTCAGTTTTTCTGTTCAGCTTTAACCCTTTACCTCTTAAATAATCAAGGAATTCCCTTAGTTTCTCTTTAAATTTCTCCTTCTCTGCTTTTAATGCCTCTCTAAGTTGATCCAGGGTTTTTATCTCTCGTTCTCTAGAGGAACAGAAGACGTACTCCTCCCAGTAATGCTTATCTAGTTTGTATCCTCTGAAATATTTTTCTTTGGCTTAAACAGAAACTTGAATAATTTTCCTCTATGATTTCACAGTACTTTTCAAGTTGTTTTCCATTTAGTACACTATGAACTTGTATCCATTCAGCTGGGAACTGGGCCCACTGGGTTGAAATCCAAACATCACCGTTTTTATCCTGCTGAACCATTAAGGGAACAGTTAAGTAGCCTAGCAGTTCTCTATGTGGGTCCACATGGAGGAAATCATAAGCCTCCCAAACAAACTTCCCAGGTATATGTCTGTTCACATTGCCTTTTGAATCATGGAAGTAGAGAAAACCGATCTCTGCACCTGTAACTTTCCCTAAAGACTTCACTTTAAGTGAAACTTTTTCTAGTGCCTCCTCAATGGGAACCCATTTGTTAATGGTTTCATCGTAAACCATGTCTCTCTCTATATCTATATAACTGAAAGGCTCTGGACGCTCACATATAAGGTTCCAGCCATAAATCTCCCTGTGAACTCTGTTTAACTCCTTAAACAATTTAACTCTTTCCTTCATCTGTAAATAAACAGACAGCTAAACCACCTGAGAAAAACATATTCATAATGGAGAATTAAGCTCTTCAATTGATATAAAAAACTGTATGGCTTATTTGACGGTTAACTACCGCTTCAAGGTTAGCAGGCTTCAAAAACCTCTCAGAAAACAACTTTATTTCTCCTCCGATCCCTGTTTCAGACATTTCCCTGAAAACATTTTCACCATTTTTCCTTAAACTTTTCAGGAATCCTTTAACCCATTACTTGCTGAGAATTTTTTCTAGGAGCCCTTCATCTAATTCTTCCCCTGTAACCTTGTATAATTGCTTAATTATCAAGATAAAACCTTCCTCTGGGGTCTTGAAATCAGTCTTGCTTCTAGGAATAAACGTGAAGGTTCTACTTTCATCTCTTAAAGTGGAGAACGTAGCATTAAGGAACCCCTTAAATCTTCCTTCTCTATCCGTCAAAGTATCTGCTATCGACCTAACACCCAATGTGACAGGTCTTTTTCGATAAATTCCTCCTATTTCCTTAACTTCTTTATTCACACCTGACTTAAAGTATTCAAGGAGAGAGTTAACTTTTCTATTTCCCCTGGTCATTTAAATCTGCCTCCTCAAAATTTAAAGAGAGAAAGAGGAAAAGAGATAGGTTTGAATGGAGAAGGATAACTCTTAAAAGAAATGTAATGCTAATCTTTTGCTAACTTGTCTGTTTACCTATTTTCAATGTTGAAAAAGAGAATTACCTCTACAGATGATTTCCCTGTTTAAATATCTTATCTTTTAAGTAGCTTTGAAAAGCAACTCTTTACACCCAGTCATCCTCCTTAGTTAAAGGGCATTTAAACCCTCTTTTTTATTATTTCCCAGTTTTCTGAGTTGTTACATAAAGTCAGTAAATCATTCCGCCTTTTTTCACGTTATAACTGCGTAGTTTGGTTTTGTTCTAAATATTTTTGGTGTTTAGCATCGATTTCTTTATTTTAATTTTTGGTGTCCTGTTTTTGTTATGTTATTGTTAAAAATTTTTGATTTTAAACGAGGGATTAGCAGTGAACTTTTGAAGTCAGGTTTTAACTTGGTTTAGTATTGCTGCGATTTTTCTTAGGAAAGCTAAACTGTCTGTGTCGATGTAAACTTTTCCTTTCTGGATCCAAAGCTTTTTCTCAACGTTTAAAAGCTCTGCAATTGTTTCAATGCATTCTTCAGGGTTAGCCTTGGCCAGCACCTTTGAAGCAGGGAAGAGAAGTTCTTTCTTCTCTGGATCAGTTAATTGTTTAGCTATTTCTTTAGCCTTTTAAAATCAGTTTTTCAGCTTCAGCAGGTTTTAAATCAGCTATTGCATCTGAGACCTCTAGTAAAGCTGCTGCTTCATAATATCTATCTCTTATGGACCTCGCCCTCTTAACTGCTTCCTTAAAATCCAGTTTAGCCATAACCCTTGTAAGAATAGGTATCAAATCATAAATGGGCCTTTATTTCTCCTTCTCTAATTCTTCAATTATCATTTCTGCTTCTTCAAGGATTTCCATGGATTCCCTGGGATTTGTGTTGGCCAGTGCATCTGCGATCTTTAAAAGTGCTTCAGCTCTATGGTCCATTTCATTTATTTTCCTTGCAACCCTTAAAGCTTCCCTGACTGTTTTATAGGTTTCCTCACCGTTAATTTTCCATTGTATCTCAGCAATGTTTAAAAGTGCCTCAGTTGCTTATAATTTACTCTCTGCTCCCCCTGCAACCCTCCTTAAATCCAGTGTAATCCTCAACAACTTTTCCTCTGCTGGAGATAAACCTTTAACTTTCATCTCCAAACCATCCTCTTTAAACATATCCTGAATGCAACCAGAGTACCTTTAAAATTTACTTTAAGGGTAAAGGAGGTTCATGTCCATGTTTCCCCTTTGAAGTGGCCAGTTAAGTATATAAGTTTCTCCTGGCCTCAAAAATCTTCCCTTAACTCTCTGTCTTAAACCATTTATCAGGCTCTAAGGCGATGGGTAACCCCTCATTCAACCTCGACTCATCATTATTTATCCGGATTTGCTCGATGATCAAGGTTTAGGGGGCATGGTTGCTGAAGGAGAGAACCAGGGTTACGTTTCCATTAAAACATAGAAACATCTTTTATAGTGCTA
>JAOZFL010000030.1 GCA_027491455.1 Thermoproteota archaeon
ATTCTAAACATATATGATCTATACCAATGCTTCCTTGGAATTGATTTAACAGGGGCTAAACTCCAAGCTCTTGTTTCCTCTTCGTATCCCCAATTCTCATAAATATTAAAGTTCCTGATAATATCGGTTATCACAACATTGAACTCTTCAATTAAGACTCTTTGAAGAGTCCTCCATTTCTCCAGGGAAGACTCCCTTCTTGTAACCCCGAAGTACCCTGCACATCTAGGTCCCTTCAAAGTAGCTATCCCCCTCCCTATAAATGCTTTAAAGGCTTCTATTGTCTCAGGTGGATCTGTTAGAAATGTGTCGAATTTACCTTGTATCTCTGATGGAAGAGGTTTTCTTAAGTCAAAAGTTAAAAGTTCCACGTTTCTGTACCCTATCTTTTCTGCTACTACCCCTATAAAATTTATAAGGCGTTTATCTATGTCTAAAACGGTTATATTTCGGGGTAAATCAGAGAGCATAAGGGCTATGCTCGTTAAATCGTCATCGCCTATTACAAAAACATTTTTCCCCTTCAAATCCCCTCTTGCATTCATCAAAATAATCCTTGCAACCGTTGTTTCGGGTGTGACGTAGCCTTGATCGAATTCCCGTACAGGTGAAGGTCTATCCCTTACCACCTCTCTAAATCTTTCAAGTAACTCCTCAAACTCCTTTAGATCAATTCCTCTCCCACCGCAAATTTTGCATTTCAAATCCATGTATGGAAAGATTTTTTCCTTATTAGCAAATTTTTCACCCTTCTCAGTCAATTTCACCTCTTCTTTACCAAGTTCAACGAAGCCTTCTTTGCTCAGCAATTTTATTGTTTCAGCAACGACGGGTAAAGGTTCATCGCTTAAATCAACTACTCCCCAGAAATCATTTTCAACCAACAAAGCTTTTATGACATTTTCAATTGACTTGATATAGGTTTTTATCCCTGTTCTCTGCTCAACATTCAATGCGATCTCCCTTAATAACAACCCTTTCATTTTCTCCCCCTCATCAATCTTTGTTCCGTTCAGTTACGGATTTCTTATGTTTTATATTTAAAGGCTGTTAAATGTGTAACCAAAGGCTAACCAGCTGTTAACTTCGCTGCTTTAATAACGTTCCACTATCCCTTACATTTCCCTCTTTTAATCCTATCTAAAACTCTCTTTTTCAACTCAAAAGATGTTAAAAGGAAATTTTAACATCCCGAGAAATTAAAGTCAAAATAAAATAGTTTCCTCCATGTGCAAAACTACTTGACTACTTGGACTCTATTCCTCCAAAACAAACTTCATGGCCTTACCAAATTTTATAAACTTTAAACATGGTTTAAACTTCACATGCCTCCTTTCACTTTAAAATAAATTTCTGTTTTATAATAAATTAGACAGAAAACCATTTCTCATGTAGCAGAATGGTTCATTTAGGAGGTTTTAAAGGTGTCTACTTTCCTCAATTTCCCCAAAGCAAAAACTGCAGAAATTAAAGGTTTTGAAGCCGTTGTAATGGGGGTCCCCTTCGATGAATTAAGTACCTATCGGAAGGGGCCGAAATATGCACCGAAAACCATTAGGAAAGCCTCAGAGTGCTACGACCCCTATGTTCCAGATTTAGACTTTGATTTTTCCATGTTTAACGTTGCAGATTTAGGGGATATTGAACTGGTTCCTGGAAACACTTCAAAGAGTCTCTCTAAAATCAAAGATACAGTGGGCATTGTTTCCAAGGAAAGGGTGAAATTAATGATTTTTGGCGGGGACCACTCAATAACTTTGCCAATAGCCAAGGCTTTAACGGGGAATCATGGTGAAATAGCTTTGATTTGGATAGATGCACATTTAGATTTCTGGGATGAATATCCACCTGGAACAAGGATTTCACATGCAACTGTCCTTAAAAGAATCCTAGAAACCACTGATCTTCCACCTGGGAACGTCATAAATCTCGGTTTTAGGGCGTTTGGATCTTCACCAGAGGAAAGAAGGGAAGCTGAAAAGCATGGTTTAAAAGTTTTTTCAACCAAGGAACTGTTTTCAAAGGAAACATTAGAGCAGATTTCAGCATTAATTCAAAAGTTATCTGGAAATGTTAAGGCACTGCACATCAGCGTCGACATGGATGTACTCGATCCAGCCTTCGCTCCAGGTGTAACCAATCCAGAGCCCGGAGGAATCTCTACACGAGAACTCCTCTCCCTCCTAGAAATAATAGGTCCATATGCAACTTCTCTCGACATAGTTGAACTAGCTCCCCCCTACGATGTATCTGAAATAAGTGCCCATGCAGCAGCTGTAATAGCAATCCAATCACTGGGTGTAATGCTTAAAAACACTAAATAATTTTTGGGGAGATGAACTCTTAACAAAAATCACTTTTAATAAAAACAGGGAACCTTTAATCGAAGTAAAATTAAAGTTTAAAGAGAGAGGGATATTAGTTGGCTGGTGAAAATAATTTAGATTCAGCAGTTGACAAGGGAGGGATAATATACCATGAACGCTTGTCTCAAACACTTTCAAGGGTATTCCAAGCAGTTAAAGTACACTATATTGGTAGGACAAAGTATCAACGTGTAGAGGTGGTGGATACCCCTGACTTCGGAAAAATGCTCGTACTAGACGGCAAAGTACAGTTTTCTTTAAGCGATGAATTCATCTACCATGAATGCCTGGTTCAACCAGTGATGATCAGTCATCCCAACCCAGAAGAAATCTTAATCATAGGTGGAGGCGATGGAGGAGCTCTGAGAGAAGTCCTTAAACATGACTCAGTTAAAAACGTAACACTTGTAGATTTAGATGCAGAAGTCATGGAAATAGTTAAAAAGTACATTCCAGAAATGGCAGCCAGAGCTTTTAGAGATCCAAGGGTGAAAGTAATAAATGTAGACGGCCGAGGATTCCTCCAGGAAACCGATAGAAGATTCGATGTAATCATCGTAGACCTCACAGATCCCTTACCCTCAAATCCATCAACAGCACTGTACACCCAGGAATTCTATCGACTCGTAGAAAAAGCTTTGAAAAATGGAGGTGCAATGTCAACCCATTGCGAAGGAGCTTACTTCAGTAGAGAAACATTTCTAGTGATCTATAAAACAATAGAATCAGTTTTCAAGAAAACCAGGGTATTTGGAGCCTTCATTCCATCTTTCGGAGACTTTTGGATGTTCACAGTTGCATCTAACACATTAGACCCATTAAACCTAAGTGTAGAAGCAATAAAGAACAAAATAAAAACAAGAAACATAGAAACCAAGTTTTACTATCCAGAGTTACATGAAAATCTCTTCAAATTATCAAAAAACCTGTTAGAGGACTTAAAAAGAAAAGAAGTAAATATATCAACCGATAAATCACCTGTTCAAAGACCTATATAAATGGATCACGGAAAGAAAACCACGGCGGCTAGTACCGCGCCAGGTTTAAATTTAACAGTGTGCTCTGCAACAGCAACCCTTAAATCCCTTAACTTCCACCCTCTAACCATGAACCCCTCACTAACCATTTTCTTAACCATGTCAACTGCCTCTCCCCTTTTACAGTAGCCCGAATACTCAAACACCAATCCACAGCTCTCATCACTTATCCCAACACCCAAAGCCGCGCTTATGATTAAACCAGTTTCTTCACTCTCCAAATGAGAATATATAACAGGTAAAACCGTGCCGACAGGGAACTCAGGTACATTACTAAGCCACTTCACCCCTCTAGGAATCACACTACTCAACTTAACTAGATTAGCGTTACCTATCCCTGCCTTTAACAACGCATTGTCAAAAGCGTTAAGTTTAGTTTCACCTTCAGCGTTCGCGGCCAACATTACCGCTTTCCTTAACTTCACCCGTTCCATTTCACATCATCCACCCAAAGCAAACAATTTTTATTGCAAAACCTGTTAGGACATTTTTTATTTAACTATTTTTACTTTGCAAAATTAAGTGAATCCTTTTCTAGTTTTTCACTTAAAACTATTAATAAACAAGGTTTTAACTGGTAAATTTAAAAGGGATTTATCATGATATTTTACACAAAAATAAAGATGTAGGGAAACTATTCGTCTTTATTCTCCTTATAAGCTTAACTGCAGTGTCTCTTTCAATCCTAAATGTTCAATAAATCTGAAACTTCCTTAAGTTTTCAGTTCTCTCGTCTCTGCAGGAAGTGTAGCAGTCCTTTTTTCCTAAACTTTAAAAAAGAATCTAAGTTATTCTTAAATATAGAATTAGGAAATTGTAGGGTGTTTAATTAACTATAAGGGATATATTCTATGATTGATGATATTGACTTGAACATTTTAAGGATTCTACAGGAAAACTGTAGAATCCCTCTTGAGGAGATCGCCAAGAAAATAGGTGTTTCTAAGTCAACTGTGCATTATAGGCTTAAAAAACTTGAAAGCGAAGGAGTCATTCAAGGGTATTACGCAAAGATAGATCCCGGGAAAATGGAGAAAAATTATTTAACAGCAACCTTTGTAAAGGTAAAATATGGGCCAGGATACCATGAGGATGTAGGCAGGAAATTAGCACAGATAGAAGGAGTTTGGGCTGTCTACTATATGTTCGGCGACTATGACTTCCTAGTGTTAACAAGATCTACGAATAGAAAGGACTACCTTAGAAAATTGGAAAGATTCATGAACATAAAGGAAATAGAAAGGACAGATACCCTTCTCGTGGCGAAAATAATAAATGAAGACTTCAGGTTAAACATCTAACATAACTAGTGGATATTATGGTAAAGCTGTTACCATTAAAATTGGAAGCTATATTTGATTGTATACCGTTGGTTGTCTTGAATTACAAAGGTGAATTGTTCAGGAGGTCTCCATGCTTCAAGAGAGAAGAGAAGTCTTCATGAAAATAAAGAACTCTACAAAGCTGCTTTCCCATGGAAATATAAAGGGGAGAAAGATAGCATTAGATATAATTGAGCATGGGTTAAGGGCCGTTGATTCCTATAACCTCACCCAAAAGACCGTTAGAATAACCGATGAAAAATTATATGTAAATAATTTGTTCTATGACCTTTCAAAAATGGGAAATGTATATATAGTGGGTGCAGGGAAGGCTACACTTCCAATAGCACAAGCTTTGGAGGATATTCTGGGGAAAAAAATAAAAAAGGGAATTGTGATCGTGAAGAGGGGACAAGGTAGAAAATTAAAGAGAATAAAAGTAGTGGAGGCCGGTCACCCATTACCTGATGAAGCGGGTATGGAAGGTGCAAAAGAAGTTGTGAGACTAGCTAAAAAAGCAGGGAAGGGAGACCTTGTTTTCTGCATCATAACTGGTGGTGCATCTGCTTTAATGCCTTTACCGGCGAAAGGTATAAGCTTAGATGATAAAAGAAAGGTGACTGATCTCCTCTTAAAATGTGGAGCTGTTATAAAAGAAATAAATTCAGTTAGGAAACACATTTCAGCTATTAAGGGAGGAAGGCTTGCCATGTGCATTCATCCAGCTGAGTTCATTAATTTAATAGTTATAGATGAAGTGCAGGGTCTTCCATGGGGGCCGACTGTGCCAGACACAACCACCTTTAAAGACGCTGAGTGTGTACTTAAAAAATACGATTTATGGAGGAGAACCCCTATTTCTGTAAGGAAACACATTGAAAATGGTTTGGCAGATCCAAGTTTAGAGACTCCTAAGCCTAGAGACTTTGAAGGTTTAAAGTTTCATAACATAATATTAGCGAATAATGAAATGGCATGTGAAGCCATGAAAAGAAGGGCGGAAGAACTGGGGTTCAGCTCCATAGTTTTAACCACTGTACTAGAGGGTGAAAGTAGGGAGGCTGGTGTGATATTGGCGAGTATAGCAAATGAAATAGCTAAAAACGGGAAACCGTTTAAGCCACCATGTGCTCTTATATTAGGAGGAGAAACCACAGTTACAATTAAAGGGAGAGCAGGAATAGGAGGTCCAAGCCAAGAACTTGTACTTGGTTTTTCCTTAAAAATAGCTGGAAACAAAAGAATTGTAACGGTTTCTCTGGATTCAGATGGAACAGATGGACCTACAGATGCTGCTGGGGGCATTGCTGATGGTTACACAGTTAAAAGGGCAAGGGAAAAATGCATAGACTTACATAGAAGCTTAATGAAACACGATACCTATAATGCCCTAAAGAAACTTGGAGACCTTATTGTCACAGGGCCAACAGGAACTAATGTAATGGATCTCAATGTAATCGTTATTCTTCCTTAAATTTCTGCACTTACCTTTTTTGGCTTTCAACTTGTCATCTTAAAGGAAAGTTAACAAGGAAGCCTCAGGTTTTTAATGCTTAATATATCAGAGAACCCAGTTTTGGAGGTGATGAAAATTAAATCGGGTATTGAGATAAAGGAGGTCAGGGCTAGAGAAATACTTGACTGCAGAGGGGAACCAACAGTTGAGGTTGATGTGTTAACAAAAGAGGGGTTTCTAGGAAGAGCAGATGTTCCAAGTGGAAAATCTACAGGGAAGCATGAAGCCTTTGAACTAAGAAATGGAGGGCATAGGTACCATGGAAGAGGGATCCTTAGAGCAGTTCATAACATTAATGAGATAATAGCTCCTAAGTTAATAGGAAGAAATGTCCTGGAACAGAGAGAAATAGATGAGATAATGATTAAGCTCGATGGAACAGAGAACAAATCCAGGCTTGGGGCAAACGCGATTGTAGGTGTTTCTCTAGCCGTTGCGAAGGCTGCCGCTAAAGCTTTAAGTATTCCGTTGTACAGATATGTAGGAGGTGTTAATGCCCATATTCTCCCAGTTCCATTCCTTAACCTCATAAACGGAGGTAAACTTGCTGCAACTGAGTTAGATTTTCAGGAACATATCGTGATCCCTGTCGAAGCTAAAACATTCTCTGAAGCCATGCAAATGGGTAGTGAGGTTTACCATGAACTTGGAGAAATCTTAGCTAAGAAATATGGTAAACATTCGTTAAATGTTGCGGATGAAGGAGGATATACTCCGAAAGGAATGAAAGACCCGAGGGAAGCATTTGACATGGAGTTAAAGGCCATAGAGGAACTTGGATACGGAGACAGGTTTGCGCTTGGATTGGACGTTGCTGCAAGTAGCTTCTATAATGAGAAAACAAGAAGGTATTTGTTTATGCAAAAGGAAGTTACCAGGGAAACTCTTATGGATTTCTATGAAGACCTGGTCTCTACATATCCTGTTCAATCAATTGAGGATCCACTTGAACAAGATGACTTCGAGGGATTCGCTGAACTAACTAAAAGCCTGAGCATCCAAATCATAGGAGACGACCTCTTCACCACTAACATAAAACGCTTAAAAAAAGGCATAGACATGGGTGCTGCAAATGCACTTTTATGGAAAGTGAATCAAATAGGAACTTTAACTGAATCCTTGGACACAGCTTTCTGTGCCTTCAGGCATGGATACAGTGTCCAAGCTTCAGAGAGGTCTGGACAAACAGAAGATACATGGCTAGCGGATTTAACTGTTGCATTGAACACCGGCCAAATAAAGACAGGTGCTCCCTGCAGGAGCGAAAGAACTGCTCAATACAATCGACTTTTTAGAATAGAGGAGGAGCTAGGGAAATCGGCGAAATATGCTGGAAGAAACTTTAAAAAACCATTTTAGGTTTTCCGTCTAGTGAGGTCAAAGGCGAGGTAATAGTGAACTATGAAGTGTTAATGTTTCCATTTGGGGAAGGTGAAATCAAGGTAAAAATTCCAAAAAGAAATTTGCTTAAAATCTTAAAGGTAAAGGACCCAGCAGGTCTATCAGAGGAAATAAAAGCTATGGAAAATTCATTTCAAAATTCAATTGGAAGCAAACCGCTTTGTGAGGTTGTGGATCCGTACAGTAGTGTAGCATTGGTTATCAGTGACATAACCCGGCCTGTCCCAAACAATAAGATAGTTCCCTGCATAATCGATGAACTAAACAAAATTCCGGTGCCAAATGAAAGAATAACCATTGTTGTTGCCACAGGGATGCATAGAAGTAACACTGAAGCGGAATTAGAGTCTATGCTTGGAAAAAGAGTATTAGAAAAGGTAAAAGTCATTAATCATGATGCTTTCAATGAGAAACATCTTACTAAAATAGGATACACCTCAGCTGGAACCCCATTAGAAGTAAATAGCATAGTTGCCGATGCCGATATAAAAATTACAACAGGTTATATAGAACCACATGAATTTGCAGGGTTCACAGGTGGAAGGAAAAGCATTCTACCAGGAGTTTCAGGTATTAACGCTATAAAATGGAACCATAGACCAGAAATGCTCAGTCATCCAAATGCAAGGATCGGAGTCCTACGTGGAAATCCAATCCACGAGGACATGGTGGAAGCAGCTAAGATGTTAGGTGTAGATTTCATTGTCAACGTAATACTTAACAGCAAAAAGGAAATAACAAAGGTTGTTGCAGGTGATTTGGTGGAGGCTCATCTTGAGGGTGTAAAGTACTATAAGCAACATGCAAGTGTCAGGGTTGATGAGTTAGCAGACATTGTCATAGCTTCATCTGGTTACCCCTTAGATCGCAATTTATATCAATCTGTTAAATCCATTATAGCCGCTGAACCATTTGTTAAAGAAAATGGAACCATCGTATTGCTAACTGAGTGTAGAGATGGCGTGACTCACCGTTTATTCTATGAGCAACTAAAAAATTCATCTTCACCAGACGACTTGATAGAAAGGATAAAAAAGGTAGAATACTCCCCTGAGCTGGATCACTGTTATTTATTAGCTAAAATACTGAAAAAGTGTAATATCATCATTGTTTCGCCAAACACCTCCATTAAGGAAATTAGTAATTTAGTGGAAACAATGCAATCAGTGGAAAAAGCTTTAAACATAGCCTTTAACAGTGAAGGTAGAGAAGCCAGTGTTTTGGCTCTTCCATTTGCAACAAGAATTGTCTCTAAATGACTGGGTCTTTAAAACATGGGTTGCTCAACAATTTTCACAGCGATATTTAAGGGGGTCTAGATATTAAGGAATCAAGAGTCATTATACTTTAAGCTTCTTTTGCTAAAAAGAGATTAAATAGCTTCACTTTTTTATCATTTATCCTACTGTAGGAGACTTTGTACTCTTTCATTTTTGTAGATATGAAAATTAAGGTTTCCCAGATATTACATGCTCCCAAGAATAATAGGGACAATCCTTCAATTAAATTCATAATGATTAGTTTTTCTCTTTTCCAACGCCTCAGTTTCCTTTTCTTAATTGTATATAAGTGCACATCTAAAAGCATTATTAACAAGGGAGCTATAAATATGAAATGATACAAAAGCATGAGCTCAAGTCTAGAACGTTGTTTAAATCGCTAAGCACAGTTAAAGCTATTTTATAGGGGGCACTTGTACTTGGCAATAACGTTAAGCTCACAAAAACACCCACTAAGAAGGATGAAAAGGGGTTAATAGCTTTACTAAGCTTACCATTTATCAACTTCGCTACTGGACCTGGAATAGAAGGTCTATGCTTACCCCTAAAATATTTAGTTAAGGAATAAAAACCAGTTATTATGGCTAAAAGCCCAATGACATAAGGAAGAACCTCCTGCCAATTCTTTATAGTTTCACTTCTAACTTCTCCTAAAGGTTTTTCTTGCTTAAAGAGGCTTTCAAGCTTACTAATTGTTTCTATGTCTTTTATACTCTTTAATTTGTTAGGAGAAACATATAAATTGTAAATATATACCTTGTTGCTCCCCAGTGTATTTGCTATTAATTTATCCCAAAACAGTCTGTTGCTTTCAAATCCTATAACTACTGCGGTAAGCTTTCCATTGACAAAGACCCCTGTTAAAGGGTAAACCCTTTTTTCTTCAGGGGCAATGACTTCGTATATTGCTTTAAAATAAGATTGGTTTACCTTAGATTCAATGCCGTAGAAAACAACGGAGTCTAAGCCATAAGTAGAAGCAAACAAAACATATACTGCCTCAAAACAAGTTCTACAACCAGTTGACCCATACACATAAAACTTTACTGATCCCTGATTCAAGGAAGGTGAGAATTGTAATATTAGAACTAGGGAAAATATTAAAAATAGTTTCTTCACTATAGGTTTCCTCACAATAATCCTATATTCCTAGGTAGGCTTTCTTCACCTCTTTGTCCTTTAATAATGATTCGCTATCTCCACTTAGTACTATTCTCCCGTTTTCAATTACATATGCTCGATTAGATATCTCAAGGGCTTTAGCCACATTTTGTTCTACAAGGAGGATAGTTATTTCCTGTTTGTTTAATTGCTCAATGGTTTTAAAGATCTCTGTCACTATTGTTGGTTGGAGACCTAGCGAGGGTTCATCCATCATTATTAACTGGGCCTTTGACATAAGAGCCCTTGCAATAGCCAGCATTTGCTGCTCACCACCACTTAAAGTACCAGCTAATTGATTTTTTCTCTCCTTCAACCTTGGAAATAACTGATACACCCATTCAAGTGAATCTTCAAGATACTGGGATGCACGCTTTGTATAAGCGCCAAGTTCCAGGTTTTCAAGGACAGTTAAATATGGAAACACTCTTCTCCCTTCAGGGACCATAGCTATGCCTAATTCAACTATTTTATGCGGTTTCATCTTCTCTATATGATTATCTAAGAACTTTATGCTGCCTTTTATAGGGTGTAGCAACCCGGATATCGTTTTAAGTGTAGTTGTCTTCCCTGCTCCATTAGACCCTACAAAGGCAACTATTTCTCCCTTGTTAACATTAAATGAAACATCCCATAAAACCTGGACTTCTCCGTAGCTTACATCTATATTCTCTATGTTAAGCATATTTCGCTCCCTCTCCCAAGTAAACCCTCACAACCTCCGGGTTTCTACTAACTTCCTCAGGGGGCCCCTCAGCTATTTTTCTTCCGAAGTGAAGGACAATTATTCGTTGGCACAGCCTCATAACTGCTTTCATGACATGTTCAACAACAATCATGGTGATGCCTAGTTCCCTATTGATTTTCCTTAGTAATTCTAGGTATTCATCTATTTCAGCCGGGTTCAAACCAGCCATCAATTCATCAAGTAGTAATAGTTTAGGTTTTAACACTAAGGACGTAGCTAACTCCACTCTTTTCTTGAATGGAATGGTTAAACTTTTAACCAAAACGTTTTTCTTATCCTTTAGATGCAAAAATTGCAGTGTCTCATTTACCATTGGTTCAAGTGTCTTTCTGTCAGCTCTGAGCCCATTCTTAGCTATGGCACCGATATATATATGATCAAAAACTGTTACATTAGGGAAATATTTAACTATTTGAAAGGTTCTTACAATCCCCCTCCTAGCAATTTGAAATGGTTTAAGATTTGTAATGTTTTCTCCTTTAAACTTTACAGTTCCTGAATCTGGTTTAAGAATACCAGTTATTAAATTGAATGTAGTGGTTTTCCCTGCTCCATTAGGTCCTATCATCCCGACTATTTCTCCCTGATTAATCACTAGATTCAAATTATCCACAGCCCTAACTCCACCGAAATGTTTTGTTAACCCATTAACTTCAAGAATCATTTTTGCTACCTCTTCACTCGTCTAATCCTTTCAACTAATCCCACGAGGCCCCTTGGCTCATATATCAATATTATTATCAAGGCAACTGCCCATATTACGAATCGAAGTTCCGGAGCGAACCGTAGGAATTCAAGTATAAACATCACTACACTTGCACCTATTAAAGGACCGAATATGGTCCCTATCCCCCCAACTAGAGTCATTATGACAACCATTTCAGATGTAAGCCAGGTGAAAGTTGAGGGGTGAAGGAGACGGAAAAAGTGGGCGAAGAGTCCTCCTGCTATACCTGCAACAAGAGCACTTATAACAAATGCTACTAGTTTGTATAGAGATGTATTAATTCCAAAGGATTCTGCGAGGTCTTCATCTTCTCTGACGCTAATGAACATTTTCCCTAAGTTTGAATTTGCAGTTCTATACAGAATATAAATTGACGCTGCAAAACAAACTAACACTAAGTAGTAATAGTTTGTAGTTGAAGAGAAATCTATACCACCCAAGGCCTCTAAAGGTTTTATTCCTCTTAACCCTAGTGGGCCATTTGTTAGCCAAACTTCATTTAAGAATATTAAGTATACAAAGTGAGCAAGAAAGAAAGTTGTTACAGCAAAATAAGCCCCTCGAAGTCTTAACGCAGGGTAGCCTACACCTGCCGCGACAAGGGCTGTTATTACCACTGATAAAGGTATTGATAAATAGACAGGAAACCCAGCTTTTATAGAAAATAAAGCAGATGCATAGGCACCAATACCGTAAAAGGCTCCTTGACAGAAGGATAACTGGCCTGCATAACCAAGTAGCAAGTCATAACTGGATACTATCATAGCATAAAACAATGTTAGAACCACTACATAAGTAATGTATTCACTTACCATAAATGGAAGTGCAATGAGTAATAAAGAAATTAATATGTAAAACCAAGTCTTTTTCGATTTCAAGAAGTGGGTTATCTTAAGCATCTGAATTCAGCTCCTTCCGAATAATCCACCTGGCTTAAAAATTAGTGTGAGTATTAAAATTATGAATGCGAAACCATGCTGGTATGCTACTGAAACGTATATAGCACCGAATGTTTCTATGAGGCCTAATAGAAAACCACCGGCTAATGCCCCGATGAAACTCCCCATGCCTCCAAAGACTACAACAACCAGTGCTTTGAGGAGGGGAAGAGTCCCCATTTCCGGGTAAACCGCGTAGAGCGGGGCAATCAAAGCTGCTGCTATAGCTGTTAAACATCCGCCTAAGGCAAAAATAACGGTGTAGATGAAATCTCTGTTTATGCCCATAAGAGTCGCTGTTTCAGGGTCTTGGGCTGTTGCGCGAATGGCTTTACCAAGCTTTGTCCTTTTTAGAAGAAAGTTAACAGCTATAAACAAAGCAAAAGCTGCTGCAATGACCGTTATCCTCTGTAGGCTCACAGAGAACCCAGCAAAGTTTAGAATTATTCCTTCTAAAGGGGATGGCAAAATTTTAGCTTTAGGAGTCCAAAGAAATATCGCTAAATTTGCTAACAAGAAAAAGAGAGCTATAGCAACAAGTAATTGTGAAAAGGGGCTGCCTCTAAGGGGCCTATAGCAAACTTTTTCAATTGTAACTGAAAGCAAGGTACCTGTTATTACAGCAACAACCAGAGAAAAAAAATAGGGGAAGTGGAGGAGAGTTACGGTGAAATATGCCGCAAAAGCTGCAAATGTATAGATTCCTCCTTGAGCGAAGTCGGGGATATCAGCTATACTCCAAATTAAGGTTAAGCCCACAGCTATTAGGGAGTAGACAGCTCCTATTACTAAGCCGTTGACTAATTGAGCTAAGATTGTTTCTATCATGGCTAGGGACCTATTAGCACTTTTTCTCCGTTCTTCCACTGGATCAAGTAAGGTACCCAACGCCCCTGATTCATGTACCCATTGAAGTCTTCAAATTTAATGTGCCCCTCTAATCCATCATATTCTATTGTATCTAATGCTTTCATTATTTTTGTGGAGTCAAGGGACTGTGCTTTTTCAATTGCGTTGACAAGGACGTGTAAAGCGTCATATCCAAACACAATGGCGTAATGCATAGGTGCACCGAATCTCTCTTTTACTTTATCTGCTAAAGTCTTAATTTCAGGTTTAGGAGCCCATAAGCTAATTGAGTAAGTACCCTCTGCAACTTCAGCGCCGGCAAGCTTTATGAGTTCATATTCACCCATTTCTTCAGAGCCAATGAACTTTATAGATGGAATTAGGCCTAGTTCTCTACCTTGTTTAAGAATCATAGATCCTTCCGGAGTTACTCCGACATAGAATACTATATCAGGTTTTTTAGCTTTTATATCTGTTAGATAAGGTGTAAAGTCTGTTGTTCCACGTTCAAAGAAGCCCTCATAAATCTTTGGAATACCTAGTTTCTTGAATTCATTGGTAAAAGACTCGACAAACGACCTTCCATAGTCATCGTTAATAGCTAGGAAAGCAACGGTTTTCGGTTTTAGTTTATCTACTATAACAGGTGTTATAAGTGGCGCCATTAATCCCATTGATGGACGCATTCTAAAATAGTATGGGTGACCTGGACTTGTTACTGCATTTGCTGCGCATTCTATTGTTATCCCAGGAACTTTATACTCATCGGCAAGATCCGCAACTGCCATGCAAACAGAGCTACAATGGGAGCCTAGAAATGCAACGACTTTATCCTCTAAGCACAACCTCCTGACATTTGCAACACCTTCTGTGGGTTCACATCT
>JAOZFL010000162.1 GCA_027491455.1 Thermoproteota archaeon
GAGAGCCCCCTTGCATCAAGCGTTCTCTCAGGCTTTATCTCGGACATCTTAGATCACCTCATGTTAGGAATATGTTGATTTCCGAATCTCTTGCCAGTTCTAGGAACTTAGCTGCACCAATGACGTCCTCAACTTCTGGGATGAGGTCTTTTCTTTCAAGGTTCATGAGGAGCATAGTGGTTGAGCATGCGTGAAGGTGCACCTTTTCTGTTTTGAGAGCTATGTTCAGCAGCTCCCTAGGCCCTGGGATTTTCTTTTGCCTCATCCTCCTCTTCATCATGCCTGTGAAAAGGGACATTTTACTCAGCTTTGTCTTCTCCATACCACCTTTCCTCAAGAGATTTAGCCCCCAGAAGGTGTAGAAGATGTGGGTTTCAATACCCATGGCTCCACCGGTCGACGCAAGCATCAGGCTCATCATGACATTCTCAAAGGTATCATTCGCAACCACCATACACATTTTTGCATTGACTCCTTTTACACCCATTATGATCACCTTTGTAAACCTGAGTTTTATTTAGTCATATGATAAGATAAAGGAACCTTTTTAAATACTAATGTATATATATTGATGAAAAAAAGGGTACAATGTAAATAAAAGGTTTACATTATGTAAATCTACACGTTAAGGGTTGGGGAGATGTCATGAAAATGGATGATTTCGACAGGCAGATCATAGATAGGCTCATGAAAAACGCCAGGATATCGTTTAGGAAGATTGCTAGGGATCTCGGTGTTTCCCCCATGACCGTCGTGAAGAGAGTCAAGAAGATGGAGGAAGCCGGTTATATACGCGGGTACACTGTGCTTCTCGATTACTCCAAGGTGAAGGAGGCCTGCAAGCTGTGCATAATGGTAAGGGTGAAGTCGGGGTTCAGAGCCGAGAATGTGGGGAGGGAAATCTCGAAGTTAAGGGGATGCATCAGCGTTAACTATGTTACGGGG
The DNA here is from genome assembly GCA_027491455.1 of Thermoproteota archaeon. Taxonomy (GTDB): domain Archaea; phylum Korarchaeota; class JAOZGF01; order JAOZGF01; family JAOZFZ01; genus JAOZFL01. The sequence continues at coordinate 946 of JAOZFL010000162.1, forward strand.
AACTTTGACCTTGCGATTATAGCCGTCTGTAAAGGTAAGGAGGGCATAGGAGAGTTTCTGAGTAAGTTATCGTCAATAGAAGGGGTTGAAAGGGCCGACTCACACCTTGTGATCAAAGAGATAAAGCCTGGAGGCGACTGAGCTTGACTAAGTTCTCAACCCTGAAGTTCACAGTTGAGGGTAAGTAAAACAGGGCCACCGGCGGGTTGATACTCACCAGTAAGGGTAAAACCGTGAACTTTGATGTAGCCAGCGATTTTCGCGGCAGCAGGAGGCATATCTGCCCGGATGAGCTTTTCCTCTCGTCAATAGCTGGCTGTCTCCTCACTGCATTTCTCTAATTTAAAGGGGAAGTTTGGCGGTGAGATTGAGGATTATAGGTTCAGGGGAAAGATGAGGGTTAGACTGGATGGGAAGTAGGTACGTCATAGATTCAGTTACTGTTAAAATTGAGGTTGTCGCCTCTAGCGAAGACGAGGTTGACAAGTTTAGAAGGTGCTTAGAGCTTGCTAAGGATTACTGCCATATTTCGTGTTCTATTGAGCGCACTATCCCTGTGAAGCTGGAGAACAGAATCCTAGTTGGCTATCCTTCAGGTGAAAGCAATGTTGCTCGTGGTGAAGAAGGAGTTTTGAGGAGGATATTTGAGCACTGCAGGCATGAGCACCCGGTTGAGGCCTGAGGTGTTCTAATTTTATGTCTATAAGTATCCCTATCGCCATGAAAGCTAAACTGTTAGTGATGAACCCTATTACTTCCCATATGGAGTAAATGAATCGTTTGTATTCACTGTCAAGTTCCCTTTTGATTTTTTCTCCTAGGATAAGCCCCGAGGTTTCGCTATTATCCCTGAAACACTCAGTGCCTCTGCGATTCTGTAAGATGAGAAAGCCGTTATAATCGTTATAATTGCCTTAACGGATCTTTCAGGAACATAGTTCATCGCTTTCCCTGAAATACCCCCTAAAACTATCCCTAAAGCCACTCCTCCAGCTGTTAAGAAAACAAATTCCTTCATTAATGAAAATGGACTTACATAACCAGTTAGGGCTGCACTTGCGAAAAATTTAAAGAGAACGACGGCTACTCCATCGTTAAAAAGGGATCCCCCTAAAATATGACTGAAAGCCTCTTAGGGACGTTTAAAGACCTGAAAATCGCTATACTGCCACTGGGTCTGTGGCAGCGATCAAGGAACTAAACATGAATGCTTCGTAAACAGCTATATCGGTGAATAAGAGTATTAGGAAACCAGTTATAAAGGCCGAGATAACTACTCCGACAAAAGCATAGGACAATATTATGTCAAAGTCCCTTTTAACCTCGTCTAAACCCATGGTTAAAGCTGCTTCAAATATCAATGGGGGGATAAGGATGAACATGAAGAGTTCAGGGGATAAATGTTGAGGTTCTAGGAAGGGAACAAAGGGCAGAATTAACCCTGTTAAAACCAATATAACCGTGTAATGTAAACCTATATACCAAGAAAAGGTTGCTGCACCGATTATCAGCAAAAAAGTAATTAAAAGGCTGTCTATTAACGTTGAAATATCAACATACAAGGTGTGTCACCCTTAAATCATTGGATAATGGTTTTTAATCAGCTGATTTACTAGGATGGTAGAGAAGTCAATTAAGAGTTGTCTCCTAATACAAGGAAAATGGAGAAATATTATTTAAAGCTTCAGCAGCATCTATGAATGGTTCACTGTGTTTTTCCTTCGGCTTTAATGGTTTTATAGGAGGGAAAGCTTCCTAATGCTTAAATCAAGGGATGTT
>JAOZFL010000208.1 GCA_027491455.1 Thermoproteota archaeon
GGCCTCCCTAGCCTCTTTAAGTTTCTCCTCATCCCTTTTCATTTCCTCTATTTCCCTCTCGATCTTCTCCTTTTCAATGGCTAAAACAACTTTTCTTTGAACAGCGTTTTGAGCTAAGTCCTTTCTACCGATTTCCAAGGCCTTCTTAGCTTGCTCCTCATATTTCCCAATCTTTTCCTCGAGTCTATCTCTCCTAAACTCCAGTTTCTTCCTGGCTGTCAAAGCCCTAGTTAAACTCAGGTCTACATCGTGGAGTTGCTGCAGCATTTTTTCATATGCATAGTCAAGTTGCTCCCTTGGATCCTCGAAAGCTGATAAAACCTTGTTTATCTTCGCCTCGATAATTGACTTTATCCTTTCAAACATTTAATCACCTCTTAAAGCAAAATGTAAAGAGAAAATAAACATATTTTTAAATTTAATCGTTTTATAGGGTCTTTAAAAGCATGGGTGGCTAGCTCATGAAGAAACCTTCGCCTTTAATTTTAGTACTTATCTCCATGATTTTCCTTCTGACATTCGTTTCAATCCATTATTATAGGAAGTATAGAGAGTTAAAGGAGAAAGAGGCTGTTAAGTATTATCAATTCCACGGAGAATGTATAGAGAAACTGAAGAACTTGTCTAGGATATTCGAAGAAATCAATGCAAGTTACCATGAACTTTTAGTTGAACAGGGACTGGAAAGAACAAAGGTAAAAGCTATAAACGACCAAAATTACTTCCCAACCTTGATGAACTGGATTTCAAAGGCAAATAAATCGATACACGTAATCATGTACCTATTTAAAACCTACAACGGTCCAGGTCCCCCGGAAAGGGAACCTGACAAATTAACTGAAATGTTGATTAGCAAGGCTGAGGCGGGAGTGGATGTAAGGATTGTTCTTGAAAGCTATGTTAAAGATAATCAGGACACTTTCAACTGGCTTAAGTCTTCAGGGGTAAAAGTTAAATGGGATTCAAAGTCCCACACGACACATGACAAGTTAATAATAGTAGATGGATACATAGTTATCATAGGCAGTCACAACTGGTCCTACTACGCTTTAACAAAGAACCATGAAGCCAGCATCCTTATATTAGATCCTGAAACAGGGAAAATCGAGGAGAGATACTTCTATGATGTTTGGCGATATGGTTAGGTTCCTTTAAACATCCCACAGGTTCTCTTTCAAAACTTTCATCCCTCTTAACCCTAATCCAAACTTACTCCTTTTTATCCTTAAGCTTTTTTATAAGCAATGATATTTAAATTTAAAGTTGAAATCTAATCGTAGTTGAGTTTTCCTTTGAATGTTCTAATCAACGGGTTTCAGATGGTGGGTGGTATGTTTCCATTTTTAATCTCAGATTTCACGGGGTTCATTATTTTAAATCTATTTGCTGCATCTTTAACCATCTATTTGGTGCTCCTGCTTAAAGACATAAATCCCAGTAAAAAGTTGTCAAAAGCCGAAATTGCTGATTTAGCCTTCAAAGTGTCAAGTTCAGCTGAATTAGCATCAGAGACAGGCATAGAGGAAAGGGAAGCTGATCAAATACTTGCCACTCTAGACACTTTGAGGGAGAAAGAGAAAGAACTGAGCGACTTTATGGATTCACTGTCTGAAACTGGGCTTCTCGACCATGGATCAAGAGAAAAGGTTGAGAAGATTAAGGGAGGAATCGAATCTTGTTTCAATGAATTTAGAAAGGGGTCTTTTAAGGCAGCTAGAAAGAAACTGGAAAAAATCATGCGTGAAATAGATAAAATAAGGGAGGCATTAGAATTCAAGGATTTAATGGAGTTTAAAAAGAGTTTAGATGAAAGAATGGCTGTTCTCCCCCAAATTGAACCCTTAAGACGTGAATATGAAAAGATGATTTTAGAGTATGAAAAAATCCGAAGAGTAGCCTTAAAGGGAAATTTTGAAAGGTTTAACTCCTTAAAGGGAAGGTTAAAGGGTGTTTTAGATGGATTCAGTGGCTTGGTGGATGAAGCAGAGAGGCTTCAAAGGAGCCTTACACAACTGGAAGATAAGAATCAAGTGTTAAGGGAAAAGCTCGATGAACTTAAGGAATGGAACCCTGTGGAACTCAAAGAGAAACAGATCAAAGCAGAGAAGGAAATAGCTGATTTGAAGGAGAAATTAAAGTTTTCAATGCCAAAAGAACTTGTGAGTGACCTTGAAAAAATAAGATCCTATATTTCAAGCTTGGATGGAGAGGTATCTGAAACCTTAAGGGTTATTTCACAGTGGGACAGGTACAGTGAAAGGATAGGTAGACTCCTTGATGGGTGGAGGAAAGTAACACCTGACATGTTAATAGGTGTCCCTGAATGGCTTAAACCAAGGCTTCTGCTGAAATATTTTGAGGAACACCTAACAGAACCCATTATTTTAAGAGATGGGCTTCTTGAAGCACCTCCAATCCCGTTTTTCAAGGTAAAACCTGTTAAGGAGGAAGAGAAGAGAGAGGAATTAACAGAAATGGAGAGACGCTTCTATGGTTACATAGTTGCTAAAAATGGGGTTTACAGTAGAAAAGAAGCAGCAGACCTTTTAAACTTAACTGTTGAGGAAATAGAAAAATTAGAGGAAAACTTAAGGAGGAAGGGATACATAGAGTAAATCTCAAAATCATGTAGCTTTCCCTCCCTACTTTATTTGCTTAATGCAAAGCAAGCCAAGTAGTATGATGGCTACACTCATTAAAACAAGTGGTAGTAAAGCAAAAACCATGTAACCAGTATACTTAGTTAAGTCTACTTTAAAGGTTAGTTCTGGAGTGGTTATATTTGTCGTCAGTCCAGGGAAACTGTAATTCAGTTGCAATGAAGGTATTTTTAAAGGTAAACTTATTTCTCCAAAAGCTGTCTTTATAGTTGTAGCTATTTCCTCCCCGCTTATGTTCAGTGGAATCGTTTGAGGTGGGATTCTAACCCTTACATTTTGGGGAGGCAAAGTGACTTTATACTCCTTAAGTTTAGTTTGAAACTGTATAATCATGAAGGTTATAGCTAACAAATTAAACACTCCAAGTAAAATAGCTAATACTCCTAAGAACCAATAAGATCTTTTTCTAGGCAACTTATACACCATATTTAAATACTAAAATTAATGATCTCAGTATTTTTCTTTTCATCTAAGCCTTTCAGCACTATACAAAGCCAGATTAATCAATTTCTCCTTTTCTTCACTTTTATCTATTCCATCTAATGAGGAAACAGCTTTTTCAATGAGTTCTCTGTTTTTCTCCTTTGAGAAGGAGATGGCTTCATCTACATTCATCCCCTTTAAAATATAGATTAAGGGGTATGATGGTCTTCCAAGCAGAGAATCCCTTAACGGATCCTTCCCAGTTACCTTTACATTACCTGTGAAGTCAAGTACATCATCCTGTATTTGGAATGCAAGGCCTAAATTTAACCCGTAAGCCTTTAAAGCATTTATTTCCTTTTCCTTTCCACCCCCTAGAATTGCACCTATCTCCGTTGCCGACTTAAAGAGGTAAGCTGTTTTCTTATAAGCTATTTCCATGTATTTGCTCAAGGTTAAGGGTTCCTTAGCAGGGTTAAAGGTTGAGTCAAGATATTCTCCATCCGCCAGATAAGCTGTAGCTTTTGATAGTATTTCAAACACCTTCCTCATATTTTCATGGTTATTAATCATCAGTATAGCTTTAACCACCATGGAGAAGGAAAAGTCAGCGACCAGTAATGCAGGGGTAAGGCCGTGTCTCCTGTAGAAAGTCGGTTTCCCCCTTCTAATCTCAGCTTTGTCTATTATGTCGTCATGGATCAGAGAAGAGTTATGGATTATTTCTACTGCGAGAGCTCCTGGCAATGCATTTTCAGGTTTCCCTCCGACGGCCTTAGATGATATAATCGTTAGAATGGGTCTCAACATTTTACCAGTGCTAAGGAATTCCTCTCTGAACATAGAGCCTATTTTTAATTTATCCCAGTCACTAGTAATTCTGGAGAAGTATTCCAGTAACATTTCTACTTCTTCTAAGAAAATTTTCCTGAGCATATATTCACATCCAACCCTTTCTGATAATCCATGCATTTCATCATTAAAAATTAACTCTACCTTAACCATTTGAATGAGCTGAATTTATCCTTTCTTAGAAAAGGGAATTTTTTTATTTTGTTCTTTGTAGATACTGGCCCTTAAAACTGTATCTGTGCCTTTAATACATCGGCTTGTTTCTGTTTCTTTAAAAACGTTTATGTTATTAAGGGAGCTTCCTTAATAGCTATTTATTCTCCATGTTCTCTTGAAGCATTCATGTTTAATTAGTTATGCTTTATTCATACCTCAAAGCTTCCACGGGTTGAAGCCTAGCGGCTTTGTAAGCTGGGTAAAGCGCGAAGATGACTGAAACACTAATAGCAAAAGCAATGCTGAAAATGAAGAGTTCAACTGGGAAAATAGGTTTAATAACTGTTCCTTGGGATAAAGGGCTTCTAAAGAAGAGTCCTGAACTGATAACATTTAATATGTTTGCCGCGAAATAACCCAGAACTAAACCAGTTAGTCCACCCATAAAACCTATGATGCAGGCTTCCAGTAGGAAAATGGACATTATATCCCTGTTTTTAGCTCCTATGGCCTTCATTATCCCTATCTCCCTCGTCCTCTCCATCACAGATATAAGCATGGTGTTCATTATCCCTACACCAGCCACAAAAAGAGAAACAGCAGCTATCCCAGCTAAAACCATTTCAAGGGCTCTAAGCATGGAATTAACGGTGTCTAGAATCGTTTTTATGGAAAAAGCTGTTACCTTGCCTCCATACATGTCTTCAATGGCTTTGGCTGCTTCATCTACTCTCTGGGTATCTGTAACCTTTACAAGCACAGCTGACACTTCTTTACCTGTCCTAAAAATTCTTTGAGCTGTTTTAAATGGAATTAATGCTTGGTTATCAAGTGAACCGATCAAAGTTGCAAAACCAGACTTGTTGAGTATCCCTACGACTCTTAAGAATTTCTCCTCCGAATTTTCGCCCCCCTTAAAAACTAGGGAAACTTTGTCTCCTATATCAATGAACTTTTCACCTGATTTACGAGCTATGTAATAACCGAAAATAGCTGCGCTTGTGCTTTTACCGGGTGGAATGGAGCCCTCTTCAAATTTTATCCTGGAATAAAAATCGAAGAATGACTGGAGATCTACTCCTATAACCCTAGTGGTTACTTTCTCCCTTCCCTTCACGAACACTGCACCTTTAACTATCACGGGAACCGCTTTTTCAACGATTTCCAACTCTTCAAGCTTACTTACATCTCTGGTTGTTAACTTTATTTCACTAGGCTTTAACTGTGTCAGGAAACCGCCTTCCCTGGTGGCTTCAAACGGCACTACAGTTAAAACATCTACTCCAAGTGACTGGAAAGTTTTAACAACTGAAGACCTGTACCCCTCCCCTATAGCTGTAAGAGCTACAATTGCTGTTATCCCTATTATCACACCTAAAGTTGTGAGGGTTGTCCTAAGCTTTCTTTCCCTCATGGTTTCAAAAGCAATGTTAAATGCTTCAATTAAATTCAAAGTAGACACCTAGGGCTCCAATCCCAATATTTTCTTTAAAACATAAACTATTTGATTCAAAATCCCTGGTTGAGGTTTTTGCATAGGCTTTGTAAACTCTTCTTTCTTCTCTGAAACTTTAATGGTTAAGTATTGATAGGCTTCTTGTTTCTGGAAGAAGTCATCGTAAAAGGTTAACTTGATTGGTACACTGTAATCACCAGGCTTTAAGTCCCCCCTCAACTTCAAAGTGATTTCAACCGGGAATGGGTCATCTACATCCACCCTTCCAATGTAAAGGTAAAAATCTCCTTCCAAGGCACCTCCTTTACCTGCTCTTAACTCTACAAAGTTTGCGCTACTTGTACCAATAACCAAAACATTTGCTTCAACCTTAACTGTCTCCCCTGGGCTAATCACTCCGTTTGAAATGGTGACGTCTATCAACTTTGTCTCTATGATACTTTCAACCTTTAACCCGAAACCCAGGGACGAAGTATAAATGTCTCCATCTGCATTTTCATAACTAACCTTTATCTCCCCGCTGTAAAACCCTGGTTGTGCAGATCCATCAACTGAGACATGGAAAACAGCTTTTTCAGACTTGTAAGGCTTGATTTTATCTATGTAAACCATGTTAACTCCATAAATAGATAATGGTTCATCCATTTTTACACTTAAATAAATGTTCCTTGCTTCACCAGCACCGGTGTTTCTTAGTTCAACCTCCAATGAAACAGTTTCACCAGGTTTAGCTGCCTCTGGCTCCAAGTAAGCTTTCCCTATGATTACCTCAGGTTCCTTCCTCTCCCTCTCAACTATGTAGTATCCTAAATCCATGTTTTCTGTTCTTTCAAACCCATAGGGGTCTTTAAACTTCACCTCCACTTGCAACTGACCCACTTTACCGTCTAACCCCTTGTCTATGAAAAGTGAAATGGGGACTTGGATGTATCCGTCAGGTTTAACCTCAGATCTCTCAACAATCGAAGAACCCGTGACAACATTAGATGAAATAAAGTTTGCAGATGAAAACCTTAACTCAAGGTCATATATAGCTGAGTCACCTAGGTTTTTAAGTTCAAATACAATGTTGTTTTTCTCGCCTGAGTAAACTGTTTTTGGCTTTAGTTGAGCCTTGAACCTTGATTTTCCAAGTACAGGTACACGTATAACTTGTTTCTCTGATTCTCTGGACCAGTAGTAGTGGACCCCTTTAGCGTCCTCCACTTTAACTTGGTAGTCAAAGGTAAGCGTTAAGTCTAAGCTGTAGTAAGCTGTAGCTGCTCCTTCATCTATGTTTAGGGTGAATTTCACCGTGTTTTCCTGTCCTGGTTGTAGTGGAGGGCTGTAAGAAAATAACTCTGTGTTTGTTTTTCCATTTTCATCTGTGAATGGTGGTTTTATTGAGAGTTTCGCTTCAATAGACCTTAACTCTAAATTATAGACGTTCTGTATGACTATAAACAGTTTAACCCCTTTGTCTCCAGGTGAAACCTGTAGGTATCTGTTCACGTCACCCCAACCAACCTCCTTAATATAGAGGAACCTCCTCGGTTTTACTGCTGAGGCGCTTAACGGCATGGATAAAAGGGACAAGATAATTAATGAAAGCATAATTTTCTTCAAGTTTTCCTCACCACTTCCCGTTCAACTAAACCATCCCTCAAATAAACTATTCTTTCACATACATCTGAAACATGTTTTTCATGGGTGACGATTACAATTGTTTGACCCATCCCCTTGTTCAGCTTCAAAAGCATACCTATTATTTCCTCCCCTGTTTTTGTGTCCAAGTTCCCTGTTGGTTCATCTGCCAGTATTATGGATGGATTGTTTGCAAGGGCCCTTGCAACTGCTACCCTTTGCTGTTCACCCCCGCTCAACTCACTTGGCCTATGCCTCCATTTATCCCTCAAACCAACCAATTCAAGAAGCTTCATCGCTCTTTCCTCTCTCTCCCTCCTCGATACACCTGTGAAAACCATTGGCAGAGCCACATTTCTCAATGCATTCATTCTGTGAATCAAATTGAAAAACTGAAATACAAAACCGATTTTCCTAGCCCTCAAATCAGCAAGCTCAAAATCCGAGAGCTTACCCACATCCACTCCATCTATGAATACCCTTCCAGTGGTAGGCTTGTCTAGGGCTCCCATTAAGTTGAGAAGAGTTGACTTCCCTGAACCAGATGGACCAACAACCGCCATCAACTCTCCCTTCCTAACCCTTAAGTCTACACCTCTCAGAGCCTCCACGTTCACTTTTCCCATCCTGTAAACCTTTGTTAAGTTCTCTGTCACAACTGTGTAGATGTCTGATCTATCCATCTCCATTCTCCATTATTAGATATATCTAAATATATCTTATATGTTACTGATTTAAAGCATTGAGTTCAAAATAGTTAAAAATTTCCCTTGTTTATTGAATATTAACTGAGTTTTAAAACTTAAATCTTGAAAAAATTAATAATCACTGGGTAAATCTGAAAGGAACAAATTGTTTAACCAAGTAGGGAATTAACCAAAGTGTGGAAGCAAAGTAAATTATAAGAGGAATAAGGACTGATAAAGCAGCTTTACTCCTTGAGAGGTCATGGTTAACTCTAACCGAGACACCTGAAAGAGCTACCATTGAAAACATCATAAATCTATTGAAAACTCTGTGGAGAGTCAGAGGTGTAGACCTTTGAATTACCCTTTGCATCTGGTTGTACATGAAGGGTGTTAAGTTCTGCTGAATCACTCCCTGAAGCCCTGGAAAGAAGAAGTACATGACTATTAAACCTGCCATTGAAGAGAAGATCATTGGGTAGAAAGATAAGCCTGTTAATTCAAACATTTTGCTGAATGAGCCTCTGCCACCCATCAAACATGCAAATAAATGGAAAACAGCTGTAACTAAAACCCATGAAAAAAAAGCCATTATAAAGGCTCCGAAGCCCCCTATGTAACCTCCTACACTTACAAAAATTTTCAGCTCAGGTGGGAAAGCCTTCGCTATTTTAGCAACGGATATGTACGCAGCTACAGCGTTAAAAAACCCTATTATCAATATAACCGTCAATGGTTCCTTAAAACTGGGCTCAGACTCAGCTTTCCTCTTAATGAATCCAACTGGGTGAAACAAAAGATCAATTACCCAAACCAACTTCTGATCACCAAACACTTAAAGATG
>JAOZFL010000138.1 GCA_027491455.1 Thermoproteota archaeon
CAGCATTAAAAATAAAGCCGCTAAATTTCATTCAAATAAATGATTTCTTTCCAAACTATAACATAGAAGATCTAATCACAATCTATGGGGTTATAGGTGGCACACCAGCCTACCTAGAAAAACTAGATCCAATGAAAAACGTTAAAGATAACATTCGCTTGGTAATCACACCTGGAAGCTACCTGTACGATGAAGCCCTAAACATTTTAAGACAGGAAGTCAGAGAACCAAGAACATACTTTAGCATATTAGCAACCATAGCCCAAGGCAAAAATTCACCGGGTGAAGCTGCCTCTACAGCTCATGTTGACCCTAGGAGTATATCCAAGTACATAAATCTATTAGAAGAACTAGACATCTTGGAGAGAAGGAAACCCTTAGGCCACAGCAAACCCGTAAAACTACACTTCAAAGACAACTATTTCAGATTTTGGTTCACCTACACATATAAATTGAGATCACTTCTTGAATCTGGCTTCATCAAAGAGGCATACATACACATCTTAGATAGTTTAGATCAATATACTTCTAAAATATTTGAAGATCTAATAATAGAACTTGTACCGTTCCTCTACAGAACTGGAACAATAAAATCCAAACCTGTACAAATGGGCAATTGGTGGCATAAAGACTTAGAAATAGATGCAATAGCTAGAAACCCTGGAAAGTCAACAACGTTTATAGAAGTAAAATGGAAAGAATTAAGCGTTTCAGAAGCTGAAAAAGTACTTAAAAAACTGGAAACAAAAGCATTAAAAACAGGGCTAATATCACCTAACAACCACTATGTCCTAGTAGCTAAAAGAATAGTTGACGCAGAAACACCTGTAGAAATAGATGAACACAGAAAAACAATCGACCTAAAAACAATAAACACCATACTAAAACCAGTATAACCCTGTACATCATTTAAGTATAACTAAGGAAAAGCAGCATTTGATGAATATGAGAACGGCAGATACACAGCAGTGGGTGATCTAATCTTAAAAACCGTTAAATCTTCATGAATCTCAGATTCCCTCTACCCTTTTGACCTTAAGACTAGTTTGTATTCCAAGTAGTTGACGAAGCAACATTTAAACCTTTGATTCCCCTTGCAGCAACTCTGTGGAAAAGTTTATCCGTTAACTTATGAAGCTTATCTAAAGCATCTACGAAGGCTATAAGGCATGTTTAAGGAGAGACTTGAAAAGTTTTGGCATATATGGAAATAAAGTTGGGGATTGAACTGAAATCCTTAGTTACAAATTTACCTAGATTCAAAGAAGTGGGAAAAGAGAAATAAAGGGAATTCTTAGACAAAAGACTTGAATAGTTTAAATTGGTAAGCTCCTTGTTAAAAATATCGAGGTAAGCCGTTAAAATCTTTCTCTAAACCCAAAAGTTTATATCTGAAAAAGGTGTTTCACACTTGTTGGTTCTAAGCTTTAACTTTATCAGTGGAAATACCCCCTGTGTAGAGGGAGAACAGGTGAATTAAACGTTAGGTGACATTGCCTAGCACATGGGGGGATGAGTATGAAGCTTAAGGAATACCTCTTAAAATTTGCAGAGTTACAAACTTTGTATGATATGGTAAAACAGGATTTTCTTACTAAGGGACTTGTGCATCACAACTGGAACCACATACTCAGAGATTTGGCGAAAGGAATCATTATAGGTGAAGAAGAAGGAGCTGATATGAAAATAGTCCTAGCTGGAATTTTATTGCATGACATTGGTAGGCTTCACCCTGAATTAGGGAGGGATCATCATTCCGCAGGTGCAGAAATAGCATCTCAATATCTAAGGACAGCTGGTTTTGTTGATGAAGAAATTAGGAAAGTTGTGCATTGCATAAAGTCACATGGCCTAAGAGGGCTAGAGGAACCGAGAACATTAGAGGCAAAGGTTTGTTATGATGTAGATGTTCTCTCTTGCTCAGTTGGTTACATTGGAGTTGCCAGGGTTTTTGACTATTTTATGAGAGAAGAGGGAATGAATGTAAAGGAGATGATAAAGATTCCGAGCGGGAGGAAAAGACTGAGAGAGGACTTCTATACTGAAACTGGTAGAAGGCTTGGTGGGGAAGGACTTAAAAAGGCAAGGAAATTCTGGGAAGAGTTGAATCGAGAGTTTAGTGAAGAAGAACAGGGAATAAGGGCGATAATTCCAGATTATGAAGAAGGTTAAAGTTGTATAAGTACTGCTTATATATGAATTGCGATATCACTTAACAGAGTATAACTAGCTACTCCCCTTTAATAAGAGGAAAATACGATGAATATGCCTTTTAACATTTTGTTTTGGGGAATGGAAGCAGCGTATTTCCTTCACTGCTTTGAAGAAGTAAAAATGGGATTTGTAAACTTTGTAAAGGAGAACTTTTGGTCTGGAATTAACCATAAAAACTTTTATTGGCTGAACCTGGTTGCACATTTAATTAATGTCTCGGCATAATACTCTATCAGGTTTTTGGTGGAGTCTGGGTGATTCTCCCTCTAAGCATAAGCTGGGTTTTTGTAACAAATGGTTTCGGACATGTGCTTGAAACAGTGATAACGAGGGAGTATTCTCCAGGGTTAGTAACAAGTCTTCTTTACTGGGCAATAATATATCTTATAATTCAATGCAATATACTACAGAGAAGCATCTCAACCTCTAATTTTATTATTTCCGTTCTCATTGGAGCAACTGTTACCATCTTGATGATGGGACATCTTTTTCTCAGACGAATGTTAAGAGGAAGGGTAAAATGTGAAATGGAGGTGAAGCAATGATTAAAAGAATCTGGGATATAACCCTTACCGTTAAGGATTTAAAAAAAGCAGTGGATTTCTATGGGGGCATCCTAGGGTTGCAGAAGAAATATGAATTCAAAGACTATGCTGGATTTGACTGTGGCGGCGTTGAGCTTGGGTTAAAGACATGGGGTGAACTGGAAAAACCGAGGAAAGGAGAACCACTTGTAAATTTCTTAGTTGATAACCTTGATGATGCCTATAGGATTTTAAAGGGGAAAGCTGTGAAAATTATTGGAGAGCCCAAAGAGACTACTTGGGGTGGTCGCATTCTCCTTTTCGAGGATCCAGATGGAAACATGTTACAGTTAACAGAAATTGATTGGGAGAAATATTTTGAGGCATGTGCTCCAAAACGATGAGGATGGAGAAATATCCATGTATTCTCCCAAAGATTTAACTTAAATTTTAATTCGTAATTTCTGTTGTTACTATGGCCGGGAAACCCTTGCTTTTTCAACTCTTCCAATTTCTCCTTCCAATCGACTTTACTTTCTCTCAGAGCCTTTATGATTTCCTCTTTACTCTTACCACAATTCGAACAACCAGAAATAACTTCCCATTTTTCTTTACTGTGGTAAAACTTCGTTTTAGTACCAGCAGCGGCCTATCTTGATTCTCTCATTTGAAGCACAGGCGGGTAATAAATTGCTTTAACTGTTTCAAGTTGAGGAGGAGTTTAAATGGGGGAAGGGAGCTAAACAGTTATTTATTGACTTATTTGAAAATTGTCTCCTCTAGGGTAAATCGATGTTTCTCTTAACAGCTTCCTCCTTGTCTTTCAGATCCATTAGGTGCCGCAGAAATATGATTGCAGCGGTGGGTGATCCTCCCCCGTGAATTGCACCTGTTAAATGGGAACTTGTAATCCAGAACTCTATGAACTTTATCACCTTCATTCTCTGTTCAACTGTGAATGCATTGCTTCCCTTTAGATATTTTT
>JAOZFL010000098.1:0-9864 GCA_027491455.1 Thermoproteota archaeon
TTCTTGCGGAGAATAGGATAAATATATGTTTGAAGGGGAAAAGATGGATGGAATAGAAGTTTTTTTAACTGATAAAATGAGTTAAACACCTAGTAGCATTCTGAACGTGTCTCTTAAACCTGTAGCTAAACCTAGAACGTACACTGCTGAAACCCAGAAACCACCCTGATCCTCTACTTTGCAGAGTAGGTAAACAACTAAGAAGGAAGCAACCAGCTTAATTACAAAGAACAGCCATTCAGGCATAAATCCAAACATGAACCTTGGTAGAACATGCTCCTCTGTATATCCAAACAGTGAAACCCCTAGGAATGTAACAAGTCCGTCAAGTCCCTGGGCCCCAACGGCTAACCATCCGAGACCATTAAAAAAGTTTTTTTTGAAGCCTTTCTCAACCAAAAAAGCGGAAAATGTAAATGTGGCTAAGTAGACAGACACGTAGAGGAGAAGAATCTGATTTGCAACGGGGTTAAAAAATAAAATAATTAATGCTGGAAGAGCAGCTGACCAACCTATCAACATGTGCAGTTTAAGGTTTCGAAGTTTAAAGGCTGCGAAATGAAAAGAGGTGATCCAGAAACCATATATAATTAGGTAGATTGAAGGGGTAACGAAAAGCCATGTTCTAACTAAGCCTGCATCATCGATTACACGTAGAGAACTGCCAAGAACAATGAATGGTAAAAGGTCAGCTGCAAATGAAACACCGAACTTCACTTTACCCCTCAAATAAAAATAGGTTTTATATAGAGCGAAGAAAGCTATCAAAGCATAAACAGTTGTGTTCACTGGGTTATAAGCTCCTGTCCTGTAAACAACAGGGTCCACAAAATACTTCTTCAGGAAACCAACAATTAAATCTAGAAAACTATTCACTTATTTTCCACCTACACAGCAAATCTATAAACTACTTAGTTCTTTCAACACTTCCAAGGCTTTAACGATGGAATCAGTGAATCAAAAATTTTCTCCATGATGGAAAAATAGGCGTTTCATTCACAAGCTAGGAACATTTAAAAAAAATGCAGAGTTAAACATGGAGAAAAAAGGGAATGGAAGGGTTTCATTGCTTCCCCAGAATCTGTTCCTCTGGTGGTGGAGGAAGAATCAGCCCCTTCTCCATTAGAGCATTCAGAGATTCCCTTGCATTCTTTATGATAGCAGTTGCCCTTTCATAAAGCTCTTGTCGACTCAGTTTAACCCTTGCAACACCGTCCTGAATACTCTTCAAGGCACAGGCAACAGCTTCCCTTGGGAAAACCTCCCATTCATCCATTCTAGGTACAATGTCATCTTCGTGGATCCCCCTCTCCTCTGCATACCTTGCAAGTTCCTCTGCAGCAGCTACACACATCTCATCTGTTACGGTTCTAGCCTTAACATCCAAGACCCCCCTGAAAATCCCTGGGAACCCAAGTGAGTTGTTGATTTGATTTGGGAAGTCCCCCCTTCCAGTAGCCACTATTTTCGCTCCGGCCTCCTTAGCCTCCCAAGGCCAAATTTCAGGTATAGGGTTCGCACATGCAAATACAATGGCGTCATCAGCCATCCCAGACACCCACTCTTTCCTTATGGTTCCAGGTCCAGGCTTAGATGCAGCTATACAAACATCTGCATCCCTTAATGCCTCAGGTAAACCGCCTGTTCTTCCCTCTGAATTTGTTTTCAAGCAGAACTCCCATTTATAACGCTCAGTTCCCTTTTTCTCCTCTATGTCCTTCCTGCCAGGGTGAAGAATACCCTTACTGTCAACCATTACCATGTTCTCATATTTTGCTCCAGCCTTCTCCAAAACAATGGCTGTCCTTGTATTAGCTGCTCCAACTCCAACCACAGCTATTGCAACCTCGTTGATTTTCTTACCCACAAGCTTCAAAGCATTTATCAACCCAGCTAAAACAACCGTTGCAGTTCCCTGTTGATCGTCATGCCACACAGGGATATCCATTTCAGCCCTAGCCTTCTCCAAAACATCAAAACACTTAGGCTTCTCAATGTCCTCTAAATTAATGCCTCCGAAAGTAGGTTGAATCCACTTAAGCACCTGAATAATCTCATCTATCTTCTTAGTTGATAGAACAATAGGGAATGCATCAACTCCACCCAAATACTTAAAAAGAATAGATTTACCTTCCATCACCGGCAAACCAGCTTCAGCACCGATGTCACCAAGACCTAAAACACGGGTTCCATCACTGACAACGGCGACAAAGTTCCATCTATTAGTATACTCAAAAACCTTCTCAACATCTTTTTTAATCTCCCTACAAGGCTCAGCTACTCCAGGGGTATACCAGATATTAAAATCGTAGAAACGTGTTATCGCACATTTAGGCATGACTTGTAGTTTCCCCTCATAGAATTTATGGTAGGTGGGTGCAAGTTTTTTCGGTTTCTCAGCTTTTTTCAGGAGCTCTTCAACCGTAACCCTTTTCATTTCAACATCAACCTCTCTATCACTTTTTATTTACAAAAGTATGATACCTTTCAGAGGCTTTTATTTATTTATAATTGTTTCAATGGAAAAAGCGACTACCTGGTGTTGAATAACTGTGCATCAGCGAAGAGACTGGAACTTTTCAAAGTCTTTATGCAACTTCTTCAAAGTTTACTATGGGAAAGAAAAGAAAGCAAATTGTTTCATTCATAGAGCCTTGTTATCCCCTTTTGGTCTCCTATGTAGAGGTCTCTTTTAATTGTTTCTTCAAGGAATGTGTAGCCGTACATGGTTTCCTGGTAAGCCTTGCTTCACATGAAACATTCATCCATGCAGAGGGGTTTAAGTGTATCAAGTCACTGATGGTTCATGAGGTCTCTTAGATCACATGTTTTTTAAACCTCCTTTCTCTTAATAAGTGTTCTCTCAGCATCCCTATTTACTAGTTTCAGAGCACCCTTTACCCGGCTTTAACTACAGATAGCCGTAAAGCAGCACTTAAAATTGTTTTTCACCTTTTTACACTTGTTAAGGTCTTAGGTAGATTTCATAGATCCCTTCAAGGATTTATCTCTCTTTTATCAATCTTTTTTGTAAATTCATCTATGGGACGTTCCCCTATAACCTTCTCTTCTTACCATGTGGGAGAAACCACTTGAGAACCTTTAATAGCGATTCTTCAAAACATTAGATATTTAGAAAATTGTGATGTTGGGGAGATAGTGTCATCTTTCAGGTCAAAAGACAATATTCATGAGAAAATAGTGCAAAACGTTTGGTTTTAAAAAGCCGGGGAACAGTGCCTATCAGTGGAGGTTTTTATTGAAAATTGGAAGCTCTATGTTGATAGGTGTACTTTTCCTTATTTCACTTCTTTGGACTTCATATTTCCCTTCTCCTGTCGCCGCTGAACCAGATGTTTTCATTGAGGGAAGAGTTGTAGATGTCTCCTCTGGAGAAGCCGTTGCAATACCTGACATAAAGATTATTGTGGGGAGGGGTAGCTACTCTACCAGTTGGACAGGTATAGGTGGCGGAATATCTACAACGGTTAAAAAGGAAATAACTTCGAATTCTAAAGGTAAATTCACAGTTAAATTGAGTGGAAGCGGGGAAATCATTGCCTTTTGGCCTCAACTAGATAAGGAAGATTACTTTTCGGTAGGTGTAAAATCAAAGAAACCGCACTACAGCAGGGTTTCCACTTTATACCCTTCTAAAACAATTAAATATGTGAACACCATAACAGGTTTCGTAGATGGGGAAAATGTTACAGTGGATGTAGAGCTTTGGTCTGCAGGCTACATTGTTTATCATGTCGTAGATGTCCACACAGGAGATAAAACTAGGTGTATAGCAAGCTACAGCTTAGGGGAACAGTTCGTTGACCGCTATGTATCTGAACACGGGACAAATATTCTTAAAATACCTATAAACACAGAAGTGGAGATAAGTTTCACTCCCTTAGGACCTTACTTTAAATTGAAGAAGTCGTTTAAACTCAGCGAGAAAGGGGTGAGGAGAAACTTTTCTTTACACACCTTTTCCCTCAGGAAAATCGCTGATTACATGGCGAAAAGAGGAGAATGGTTGTCTGCTGAAAAAATAAAAGTAAAGCTCTTCGTTAAAAAGGAATCCATATCTAAAGGGGAAATCTCCCCAGACTTCATCGACAATATAAATGAAATGATGAAATGGTTTAAAGACCATGTTGCATTCGATTACGTGGAGGCGGTTAGAGAGGAAGATGTCCCTGCAAAGTGTCTGGAGCGTTACAAATGGAATTACTTCAAAACCTTCATTGATATAAACGGTGTGAAGAATGGAACCTACACCCTTTACGACCCAGTAAATAAGCGGAGAACATTAAACTTCAACGGACTTTTCGAGGACACCATGACTGTTCTATTACAAAAAACGAAGAGGAGGTACAATGAATTAGTCTCGGATCTTTTAAGAGAGATGTGCTTAAAGGAGTTTCCAGGAGGCCCTGAAACAGCTCAAATTGCAGAAAAGGCTAAGGCTACGATATCCGAGGCGAAATTAATCGTGAACAGAATAAAGGAAATCTCAAACATAAATGTCAAACCTATACAAAAATTGATTCAAGAAGCTGAAGAGTCTCTAATGGAAATGAATAAAAGTCTCTCTTCACTTGACATGGACTCAGCCAGGGAAGAAGCTGAAGCTGCAAACTTAAAAGCAGAACAAGCGGTTCAAGATGCACATGGAACACTGAAAACTGTGGAAGAAGAGAAAAAGGCAGGTGAAGAAAGAAACAGAAATATTATGCAGGGATTCATAGCATTCATTGCAGTGCTTATCACCGTAATCGTTGTTAGAAAGACGATAAAACACGCTCGGGGCAAATAAATTATACTATTTCCTTGGCGGCTTATTACATAGGATGCCATTACCATTATAAATGGAACATTGACAAACCGAGTGAGAAGCTTTAAGAGAGTAAACATTAAATGTTATTTGCCTCCGTTGTTTAGTCTAAGAGGTGTGAATTGTTGTTTATGGTTCCAATAAATGGCAACGTTAAACTTGAATCCGTAATTGGGAAAATCAATGGAAATGATGAGTTGAAAACCTATTGGAAATGTGCAAATATAACCGCGATCGATAGACTAGGCTTAACTGATCATGGTCCAACCCATGCAAAGATTGTGGCTAACATGGCTTTAAGGATTTTTAGGATACTGAGGAACAGGGGAATTGTTTCAAGCATTGAGAAATTTTATGGCATGAGTAGAGAAGATGCAGAGGTGGTTGTTGTCTTAGCGTCAGCTTTACATGATGTAGGAATGGCTATTCATCGAGACAACCATTACCTATTGACCATTTCAATTGCTAGAGAGATGATAAACGATCTTTTAGGAGATATGTACGGAGTAGAGGAAAGGATAATAGTTACAAATGAAATTTTACACGCTATTCTTACACATCACGCTGAAATGAAGCCGCTAACAATTGAAGCTGGGATAGTGAGGATAGCTGATGCCTTGGACATGGCTAAGGGAAGAGCCAGGATCCCCTTTGAAATAGGCAAGGTGAACATTCACTCTGTTTCAGCTATGTCAATTGAAGAGGTAACTGTCAAAGAGGGAGAACCTAAACCTGTTGAGATAAATGTGAAAATGTCCAATTCCTCAGGTATATTCCAAGTGGATGAACTTTTAAAGAACAAAATTAAGAATTCAGGTTTAGAAAGCTATATCCAAGTTATAGCTGAAATAACTGAGGAGAAAGAAAAGAAGATAATCGAGAAATTTGAGTTATGAAAACAGAGAAAAGAGGAGAACAAGTAGATGAAGGAGAAACTTAGATTTGTTGTTCATGAACATCATGCCAGAAAACTTCACTGGGATTTAAGGCTTGAAATGAAAGGGGTTTTAAAGTCGTGGGCTGTTCCAAAAGGGCCACCGACCATTTACGGAGTTAAAAGACTGGCAGTTCAAGTCGATGACCACGCCCTTGAATACCTGGAATTTGAAGGCCGTATATCTGAGGGGTATGGAGCAGGTGAAGTGAAAATCTGGGACAAAGGAACATATGAACCCCTTGAAATAAATGAGGACAAGATATCTGTAATTTTTCACGGAGAGAAACTAAAAGGTAAATATGTTTTGTTAAAGACAAAATATAAGGGTCAAAATACATCTTGGCTGCTTTTCAAGTCTAAAAGTCAATGAACCAATTTTTCCACATGGAGGCCACATGTTTTCACACCTAAAAACCCAATGGAAACTTAGGTTTTCACGTGGAGACAAATAGGTTAGTGAGAAAGAGAACCACTCATTAGGTTTCTGGAAAGGCATTATACACTAAGAAAATCCAGGAAAGAGGGAAATAGCGACACTGAAAAATTTACATTTTACCTTCAAAGGATTTTTCCCAATCCTTTCCTCTTCACAACCTTTAAACTTATAAGTCAAAAATTAAGGAAAGGAATATGCTGGAGTTTAAAAAACATTGAAATTTCTAGGTGTGTGTTTTGAAGGTTAAAACAGCTGTTTTGGGCGTTGGAAACCTTTGCAGTGCTTTTATTCAGGGAATACAGTATTACAGGTCAGGGGGGAGAAGGGGGTTAACCCATGAATACATAGGTGGCTTAACTCCTGGAGACATAGAAGTTGTCTCTGCTTTCGACGTTGATAAGAGAAAGGTGGGAAAGAAACTGGGCCACGCAATTTTCCAGGAACCAAACAATTCCCCTAAAATAGTAGAGGTTGAATCAGATGTTGTGGTTGAAAAGGGGGCTATGAAAGATGACCCACCATCAGTTATCAAACCCTACTTAACCGGCGAAACAGATGCAGGGTTAGCGAATGTTTTAAGGGGGAGAAACGTGGAGATATGTATTAATATGACTCCGAGCTTCGCTTACAAGTCAACTAGGTACTACGCAGTTGAGTGCCTCAAAGCCAAATGTGCCTTTATAAATGCAACCCCTGTACCAGTGGTTAATGACAGGGAGATCGCTGACCTTTATGAAAGGGAGAAAATCCCCCTTGTAGGAGACGACTTAATGGATCAAATCGGCTCAACAATACTTCACCGTGAACTGTTAAGGTTACTGAACAAAAGGAAGAGTTTCGTTGAGGAAACTTATCAACTCGATGTTGGAGGTGGAACAGAGTCACTTTGGACCCTTGAGAAGTCAAGGATGCTTAAAAGGGAAGTTAAATCAAAAGCCATTAAATCTGTTCTTCCAAGAGAAACAAGGGTTGTGGCTGGTTCAATGGATTACGTTGACTTTTTAGGGGATAGAAGAGCAAGTTACCTTTGGTTTAAAGGGTACACATTTGGTGGGATACCCTACGTGATGGATTTAAAGTATAACGGCCCAGATTCCTTTTCCGGGGCATCAATCCTATACGATGTTGTCAGAGCAGTTAAAATAGCCTTACAAAGAAGGATAGGGGGAGTTTTAGAGACGGTTTCTGCTTATGGATTCAAAAATCCACCGAGACACATTACTTCAGTTGAAAACATTTACTCAGCTTTTTACGACTTCATTGAGGGGATAATAAACAAATAACTTTAAATTTTTAATTGTAGGGAGAGAAACAAGTTTATGGTTGTTAACCTCTACGCATGCCAGGAAGGGAATCTTTCAATTCCCTTTCTCTGAGACCCCTTTATTTTTAAGTTTATCGACAGTGTTTCGGTTCTCCTGGGTTTTCCAGAGGAAACAGGTGCAACCATTATGTTAACCCCCTGTCCAACATGTGAACCTCAACTTGGAGAGATGAACAGTAAAATTGAACGTTTTATATGTTTCAGAGTTTATTTCAAATTGATTTAGAGATACCTTACAATTCCCCTCACCACATTTTTTGCAGATAACTCCCCATCTATAGGTTTACACTTTAATTTACCCTGGTAGAGGAATAATGAGCTTGATGGAAGGGGAACACATATTAAAAAGGCTTGAAGAAGTTTTTAAGATAGATGAAAATGAATTTCTGGCTTTAAAAGTTGCTAGGATTTACAAAGACCCATTTATCCTTTTAATAGCTACTCTTTTAACGCAGAACACAAATGAGAGAAACGCTTTTAAAGCCTTTAACCAGTTGAAGGGGGAAATAGGTTTATCGCAAAAGGAACTGTTAAATGCAAGAATAGAAGATATAGCATCTGCTTTAAGACCTGGTGGGTTGCACTGGGTCAAGGCTAAAGCGATCAAACAAATAGCTGAAAAAGTCGAGAGAGAATTTAATGGCTCACTTGGATCGATTCTACGTTTACCTCCACGGAAGGCAAGGGAGAAACTTATCTCCCTTCCAAGAGTTGGGTTTAAAACAGCGGATGTTGTCCTTTTAAACCTAGCAGAGGAAACTGATTACATACCAATTGACACCCACATAGAGAGAGTGGTTAAGAAGCTGGGTATTGCACCTGAAAAAGCAGGGTACAGGGAAATACAGGAAAAGCTGAGTAAAATCTTCAATAAGAAAGATTATTTAAGGGCTCATCTCCTACTGATATTATTAGGTCGAAGAATATGTAAATCTAGGAATCCACTCTGTGGGGAATGCCCCCTAAATAATATATGCAACTACTACAACAAGGTAAAGCTGGGATAAACGCTTCATAAAATGGAGAAAACTTTCCTAGTTCTTTTAACTGATTCCTTAAGGGCAATTCCACATTCTTTTTCCAGGAAAGATTTACATATAACATAGAATTTTTCTCTATCCTCAATGGTCAGCGAGGCTGATTCATGAGCCCTTAAAAGAGCGTATGGATAGCCTTCACCTAGGTAGACCTCAGCTAAAACGGCTTTTAAGACCTCCCCAAATACTCTTTTTCTCAGCATCCATTCCGGGAACTCTAACCTTGCAGGGGGACCGCTTGAAGTTTTCAGGTAGGTGAAAGCGATGTCTATTCCCTCCTCTCTGAACACTTTATCAATGAATCTGCTTCTTAACCTAAAAACAGGGGTTCTCAAGCCAAATTTATTGAGGTATGGTAAAAACAAACCTATGTCATAGGGTCTTGCCTCTATTTCCCCTCCCCCCAAAAGGATAAGTGAGGCTACAACATCCCATGCATAACTTATACTTGTATACCCAAAAACGTAGATTTCCTTTTCCCTACACAATTTTAAAAGGTTTTTCACAGGTTTAATCATTTTCCTTCTCATTTTACCTACAAGGTTCCTGAGATATCTACTTGAGAGAGGCATGTCCATTAATACACAAATTCTTTTCTCCCCTGATAACTCATCTATGACCTCCCTCACCATTTCAAATTCTAAGTTCATCCTTTCAAGGTCAACCTCCCTTGTCATTGAATCCATTTTGCTTTCAGTGAGGAAATTAGCTTTATACTTATATTTGAAGTTTCCACTAGGTTTTTTTATGAATGCAGCAGCCTGAACATATCTTAAAGGGAGGTTAAAGTCAAAGGATGGATAAATCTGTCCACCATCCACCCCTATCAAACACCACTTGGAAAGTATATTAGTAGCCCATGAACCTAGCTTCTCTACTTCAACTACTTTAAAACACCTTTTAAAGTCACCTAAAGGCTCCAACGGCTGACCGTAACCTGAAACCTCAAAAGGTCTACCACTAACCAGTATCCTACCGTTTCGCTGATTATAAAGTTTCTCTAAGGCCCCTACAAGTTCATCTAGGTTATTTTTACTTAACTTCTCATAAAGAAAGCCAAGAACCTTCCTAGCCTTCTCAAACTTCGATGATCTATTCAATATCACACTTTTCTTTTGATAAAGCTTTGTCAGAAGCAACTCTTCATCTAGCATGTAATCCACTCATAAATGAATAACATACCCCTCAATTTTTACATATCTCCAGGTATTTATAATGGTTATACGGTAAACCTATATTTCAAAGAGGAAAAATTAAATTGACGGGTTTTAATTGGTGGTTTTAACTCCCATCGGCGGGAAG
>JAOZFL010000098.1:10016-11787 GCA_027491455.1 Thermoproteota archaeon
TGCAAAAGCTGGGAGTAGTTCACCTGGCTAAGGGATTAATGGAGTTAAAAAAATTGTTTTCTTTGTTGCAGGCCTTACCTATAACAAGGGAAACTCCCTTCCCTACTATTGGTTAAAGTGGGAGGATGCAGAGGTGGAAACTACTGGTTTGAGCAATGAACATGTTTCAAGGTTTCAGCAGAACAATAAAAGCCTACTTAGACGTTGAAGACTTGAAATTAGAAGACTATGACTCAGCGGTTATACATGGAGGCTTTGGCCTGGATAAGTTAAGAACCAATAAACATGTTCTCTCATTCATTAAATCTATAATAAATGATGAAAGAATATTTCCAATCATCTACTATGGCCCCAAGTACTTGTCTCAGCTAAAGTTGTAAAGGGTGGAAAAATGACCACTAGAATTATGGATGACGTAGTCAATGCAGGTGACTTGTTCTTGGATGGAGGAGTCGTGGGGCATAAAAACTCAGTAACTTCTAGGCATCCATTTAATATTCCGGCCTTTATAGTTGAAATTAGTAAGGCTTTATTCTGTTAAGGTATTTTGAGGGTTTGTTCGTTAATTGCTCATTGATATTTTGGATAACATCGATTTAGATCAATAGGAAACGTAGGGAAACGTTTAGGAACGTTTTAAAAAGATAAGTTTTTAACTGGTTCCCCCACAGTTTATTTATTGGTTACATCTGTCTTGACGATTACTTTCCATTTCAGTTGAACCATTCTCCACCTGTTCCATCTCTCCACTTATTTTGTGTGTGCTACATGTTTAAGAGTCACGTAGGTTAAACTACTGTGAAAGAGGTGTAAATGTCTCTGCTTCAATGAACCCAATGCCTCATTAAGGATTATTTTATTTATCTGTGTAGTCAAGTTCTTCTCCTCCAGTGGTGACCTGATTTTCCTATAGAGGTTTGAGGAGGAAACCTCAACATTCCTTCTAATGATTTCCAAGTTCATTGCCCTCGGAGAGAAAGTTGTAAGTATCTGTGTTTTTAGGTTCCCCCTGACTATCTCGATAACTTCAGGTATAACTATTTCAATTGGATAACCAATTCCTATCCCCTTACAGGCTGAGTGTACATAGACATAATAATCCTTGTTTCTATATGTGTAAAGGGCCTCTCCTTTGAGGTATGTTTTTAGGGGGGAGGTTTCAATGTAGAAGGGGAATATTTTACATGCCAAAGGCTTCTCCTCTTGGATCATGCATTTACCCATGAACTGGAAAGCACAGCTTCCATCTATCTTTTTCCTCAGATATATTTGCTTTCCCTCTAATTTTAGGGCATAAGGGTATCTTAAGAGGAAAGATGATTTTTCAGTGTTATTTAAGGGGACCTTGAATTTCCTGCAGCACTCACCGCACTGTATACATTGCCAATATCCAACAAATTTCCAGGGTAATAGCCTTCCACCCATCATACATGAATTTCCCTTGGACACCTAGACAATTTAAAAGTTGCTTATGCCCCTAAGAAAAATTCCTAGTATTCTCCACGACTAAATCCCAGGTGCAACTGCACCTTTAATTCCATTCCTTTGCCCATAGCAAAATCTTAGAAACCTCAATTGATCCAAGACCCCTTTGATCTTTAGTTTCAATATCAGAGAACTTATTAGCTTTTTAACTTTAAAATAGACAGTGAAAAACCACCCTGCGATGGGATTTAAGGGTTTAAATTCTTAAACCTTCATTTTCAGATAAACAAAATTGTTTCCATTAACAATTTACTTGAGGAAAGTGGAGGTATGTGTTCACGGCTCC
>JAOZFL010000064.1 GCA_027491455.1 Thermoproteota archaeon
ACAAACAAAGCACAGACATCTGGCCTCTCAAAATGTTTTGCTGCAAGCTCAAGATATCTTTTATTTATTTTACCATCTGCACCTATTAAGGCCACTATTTCCCCTCTTATACATTTTAATCCAATGTTCCTGGCGAATCCCGGTCCAAAACCCGGTTCAAACAGTAACTTAATCTTTGAGGGGTACCTATCTATATAACTAGAAACAACACTTAGGGTTCCATCAGTGGAGCCTCCATCTATAATGATAACTTCGAAATCCTGATAGGTTTGATTGAATATGGAATCTAAGCATTTCTTAATCATTTCCCTTTCATTTCTCACAGGGATTAAAACTGAAATTTTTTTATTCAATTGATCCACCACCCCCTCCTTAAACGGAAATGTTAAGGGTGGAACCAAGTGCTTTTCTAACTTATCTTTGCTTTAAGCACTTTGAAAGTTTCCTGGGTTAAACCGAAAAGTAAACCAATGCTTGTCAGCAGCTGTAAAACAAGGCAGAAGGGGAAATATCTCCAATAAATCTTCCTCTTTTTCAAAATTGATCTAGTCAGTAAATATATCCAAGATGAAAAGTAGAGGAATAACTGGGTTTTTGCAGGTAGACTTAAAACTTTTATTGACAGAAAAATCAATGAAAGCATGGTTGAAACATTAATTAAGGTCCATAGTAAAATCTTTGATGCTTCTTTGGGGTGAACCTTAAGGTAATTTATTAAATTTAACCCAAACCATCTTGAATGCCTTAAAATATCTGAAATCGTGTTTTCCTTTGTAACTATGTACACCGCTCCTTTTTCAATTGGGAAGAGAAATTCATTTTCCTTCATGTGTTTTTTAACTCTCCTCCATAAGTCATAGTCTTCTCCTACGGTTAAGTCAGGGTTGAAACCTCCAATTCTTACCAAGAAATTTCTCCTGTAAACAACTGGGAATCTAGTTGTTTCCCTTGTCCAACGTAGTTTATGCCAGGTGTCTTGAACCCTACCCCAAAAACCCCCTCTGCTTTCAAACTTAACCCTAGTGATGACCCCGACAACCCCTGGATTTCTGAAGTGGGAAGCACATTTTTCAAGGAATTCCCCGTTGATCAGGTCATCTGCATCGATAAGGAATATAATTTCACCTTTAGCAACTTTTAATCCTAGGTTCTTTGCATATCCAGGTCCCCTTCCAGGTTCAAGTAACAGTTTAACCTTGTTTGAACCATACCCCTCAATAAATGATTCTATTACTTCAACTGTTCCATCGGTTGAACCACCATCAACAACTATGACCTCAAAGTTTCTTTGTGTTTGATTTAAAATTGAACTTAAACACTTCTGAACTCCTTCCCTTTCATTTTTAACGGGTATTATGAAGGAAGCCATTGGATCCATGGTTCCTTTCACTACTCCAAAAAACATGTTGATTTTTCTATAAATGACTCTATTCCCCTTTTAATAAATCGGAATATAAATTAATTTGTTAAGGTAAGAACTGAGAGGTTCCTTGGGTTTAAAAATGAATAATGCTAGGATTAGTAAGAGGAAGCTTTTAGTTTTCTATGAAAAATCTGGACAAGTTGACTTGGAACCTTTATATCGGGGTCGGGATGTTAAGAGAAGCTGGCTGTATGTGATGCGTGCCTTTTGGCTGAGGAAATTTATACAGAAACTGTTTATTGGAGGAGTAATTTTAGATGTTGGTTGTGGTGAGGGGTCTCTCCTTAAAAGGATTTTTAGGGGAGAAGCTTCCCCCTTCATTGTCGGCGTTGACATAGCTGTTTCAGCTTTAAGGAAAGCTAAATCTAAGATTTGCCGTGGGAACTTTATTCAGGCAGATGCCCACTATTTACCTCTTAGGCAAAGAGCTTTTAGCATTGTTATTTGTTCAGAGGTGTTAGAACACGTTTTAAACCCTTACAAAGTCATCTTTGAACTACACCGTGTCACTAAAAAATATGTTTTGGTCTCCACACCAACACAGATGAGTTCCTGGTTAGCACGCCTACTAATGTTAATAGATAGGAGGAGATACAAACCTGACTATGATTTAAAGAGGCATGGACACATAAATTTTTTCATGGTGAAGGGGCTTATCTCATATTTTAACAACTACTTTGTTGTCCAAGAACTAAGGGGGATAGGTATATTCATGCTTCACTATGAAACTTTAGGTTTTATACCTGCACCCATACTGAGGAAAATGATGCTTCTAAACTTTTACCTAGATATCTTATTAAGTAGTTTGAAGCCGTTAAACATAATAGGGAACACAACTATTTTCCTGTTAAAGGAAAAGAACATTAAACAACATTTATTTTCCAGTGGAATTCATTAGGGGTTAAAATCCTTGGATAAGATAAGGGTTTCAATTATAATCCCCGCCTACAATGAGGAGAAGAGGATAGAAACCACTATAAAAAGACTTTTTAGAGAACTAAGCATCTCATCATTTGAAGTAATTGTTTCTGAGGATGGAAGCACAGATAAAACACCTGTTATACTTGAAAAACTGGTTGGAAAATACGGAGATAAACTTAAAGTTGTTCATTCAAATAAAAGATTGGGTAAGGGAGGCGGTTTCCTTAAAGGTGTTAAATACTCTAGTGGTAGATACATTGTTTTACTTGACGCTGATTTCCCCACTAACACCGAAACAATTGAGAAAATTATTGGTTACCTCGATGAGGGATTTGACATTGTTGCTGGGTCACGTGTGCATAAGCTAAGTGTACTAGACCCTCCAGCCCCCCCATTAAGGGAGGCCATGGGAAGAGTTTTTAATGGGATAGTTAGGTTACTCCTCCCAATAAACATCCATGACACCCAGTGCGGTGTGAAGGGGTTTAATAGGAAAGTGTTCAATGTTATTAGGGACAGGGATATACAGTTTAGGGATTACGTATTTGACGTTGAACTCTTGGTGAAAGCGGAGATCCAAGGTTTCAAGGTTATCGAAGTCCCTATTTACTGGTCAAGTAAGGTTGGCTCAAAGATCCAGGTTTTAAAGGATGCAATCAGGATGTTTAACGGTTTATTAAACATATGGTTGAGGTTACCTGGATATAAACAAAGAGTTAAGGAGGGAAGAGTAAACTAGAAAGATGCTTTGGAAGGTTGATGGGTGGTGTCTCAGGGGTTAAATATATGTTTTGTAGCTGATGATTTCCCCCCAATGATCGGTGGGAGACCATGGAGAATATATAACACCGCGAAACAATTAGCAAAGGAAAACGAGGTGCATGTTTATTGTCCCAGATACCTTAATGCCCCCTTAAATGAAATAATTGAGGGTATACATGTACATAGAAGAGGGTTCCCTGTTTCATCGATAACCTCTTATCCAATAAGGTTCTTTGATTCCCTAATCATAGGATACGAGCTTTTAAAAGGCAACTTTGACATTGTAAATGTTAACCTTCTCTTATCCTCTAGTTTTAACGGTTTCACAACTAGAATAAAGGGAACACCAGCGGTATTTACAAATGATGGCTTATTATGGCATTTGGTTTTTAAAAAAGGGCTTCAGGGGTATGGATTTGCCATGGCTTCACTCGGTTACTTCCTCGAAGTTGTATCGATTAAAGGGAGATATGACGCTTATATAGCTGTGAGTAGCGCATTGAGGGAAGAACTAGTATTGATGGGAGTTCCAAGAGGAAAAATCTACGTAGTTCCCAATGGGGTGGATTTAAACTTCATCGATTCGATTAGGCAAGTCGGTAACATTAAAAAACCAGTAATATGCTACGTAGGACGTCTCGAGGCCCGTAAAAACATCATAGATTTAATTAAAGCTTTTAAAATGGTTTCAAATGAAAAACCACATGCAAAACTTATTGTTATAGGTACAGGGCCTTTATTAAGAAAGGCTGTTAAGGTCACTGTTTCACTTGGTCTCTCAAACAACGTTGTTTTCAAAGGGGAAGTGAACTATGAGGAAGTGATAAGAACAATTAAGTCCTCTGATTGCCTGGTTCTCCCCTCTTTGCAGGAGGGTTTTGGAATTGTTTTGATAGAGGCTATGGCTTGCTGTAAACCAGTTGTAGCCTATGATATCCCCCAGGTTAGAGACGCTGTTAGAGATGGTGTAAATGGATTCCTTGTTCCCCCAAGAAATGTAAAATTGTTAGCTGAAAGAATCATTTCCCTATTGGAAAATGAAGATTTAAGGAGGGAAATGGGTTTAATGGGTAGAAGAATCGTTGAGAAACAGTTCACATGGGAAAAGGTTGCTGAGAAAACACTTAGAATCTATGAATCAGTTTTAGAGGAGTCTAAATTTTCAAAATAGGGTTTCGTATTCTTATATTTTCTCCCCACTAACCGAGGTATTAAAGTTTTTGGAGCTATTTCCATGAAAATCTATGTGATTAATGGTTTCATTAATGTTTTGAATAGTAACTCTTTCTCCCCTGTAATTTTTTTAATTGTTTAAGTGTTGGAAAGCATTACCCTTTAAATAAAGATATCCCTATTAAAATTGTATAGAGGGGTATGGAGATTTGTCAATTTATGATTTAGTGGTTAGAGAGGATGTGAGAAGGGTTTTGTCTTGGTTTTTAGATAATCCAGACAGTGAACTCTCTCTGCATCTCGACCCGTTTAGGGGATATGTCTATGAGGAGCTTGAAGCTTTAGGTGTGGAGAGAGCTGAGTCTCTACTTGAGGAACTTGCAGATAAAAAAGTTTTATTGAAAAAAAAGATTGGCCATGTCCTCATATGCCCCCGTTGTTCTTCTCCTCTACATACATCTGCTGAGGCTTGTCCCTCTTGTAAATCAGTTGATTTAAGGGAGGGCGAAGTAATAGAGCATTATAGTTGTGGCTATGTTGGTTTTGAAGAGGAGTTTAAGGCTTCAGATGGTAGTTATATTTGTCCAAGCTGCAGGAAAAAACTTAGGTTAATAGGTAAAGATTACAGGAAACTAGGGAAGATGTATAGGTGCAACCGTTGCGGTAACACTTTCTATACACCTCTAATTTTAAGTAGGTGTGCCAATTGTGGACACCTATTTGAAGCTGGGTTAAGCAGGAAGAAAACACTTTTTAGTTACAGGTTAAACCCAGCTGTCCTACCTGAAATAATGGATTTAGTTCCTCAGGCAGGGAAATTTGTCCCAATATACGAGAAACACTTATATCAAACAATTTTAAACCCAAAGGTGAAGGGAAAATCAGGGATCCAGCATTTGTTCCATTTGAAAGCCGAGAAAAATGGAAAGAAGCATTTGATACATGTCTTCATGGGGAAGAAACCCCTTCAATCAGATGACCTCCTACCACTAATAGCGAAGATCATAGATGTTAGGAGTAAGGGGGGGAACACTGATTTCCTGGTTGTATCAACACGTGAAGCTCAACCAGAAGTGAAAAAAATGGCTGCAGCCTTCGGTTTAAAGTTTCTAGAAGGTGAAAACCTTGAAAAATTAAAAACAAAGCTGGAGGACTACATAACGGAAGAGAAAGCACAGATGGAGGGAAAGGAAACCCAGGGGTTACCTTCAACTCTGAAAGGCGAAACCATGCCTGGTGAAACAGGGAAAGAGAAAAGCTTAGAACCTCCCCCCCTAAGCCTCACTGAGAAGAAAGGGGAAGCT
>JAOZFL010000093.1 GCA_027491455.1 Thermoproteota archaeon
AAGAAGTAGAGAAGGAAATGGATGTTCATTTCAAGGTATTAGATTTTCTAGGTAATAATAAAGGAATGTTTTACACTGTAAAGGAAATAGCAAATCAAACTGGTTTTTCAGAGGAAAGTGTGAGCCGTGCATTGACCAAGATGTTACTACTTGTTGATTTTGGAAATGTGAGTCTTTATTCAAAAGATGGAAAGGAGTACTATGGAATTAGGAAAAGTAAGGAACTTAGCAGGGGAAGATAAAGGTATGGGAAGCTGAGGGAAAACTAAAAGCTGCTGTTCACTAAGTTAATGTTCAATGAATATTTCTGCAGAGCCAATCACCTTTCATGGATATGCATTTTGTTTATGTGTTTAGCTTAGGTCGAAGGGTAAACTAAGCTGTGTGGTTTTCGAGTGACTATTCCTTTCTCTCTTAATATCTCTAATCGAATCTTAATAATGACTCTAAAAGGTTCATTGTTTTATTTTAAGGAATCTCCCCTTTTTTACAAGAAATAAATGTACTTTAAAGAGTAAAACTTTTAAAGGTAGTTTATTGTATTTAACACAGCTGACATCGAGGGAGTTAAAAAATGTCGAGGCTTACAGTTACATTGGCTGCTTCAATAGCGGTGGTTGTCTTTGTCACATGTGGGTTATTTCTCGGAGCGTCAACTATGAAGCTGGGGAAGCTTGAGGTTTTCGCTGGTTCAGCAAGTAAACCTGCCTTAGAAGAATGTGTAGAGGTTTTTAAAGGGAAAACAGGGATAGAGGTGGAGATTCACTTTAGTGGTTCAGGGACCATGCTTTCACAGATGAAGATTACGAGGAGGGGGGACCTATACATCCCGGGTTCACCTGACTACATGGTTAAAGCATTGAGAGAAGGTGTGGTTTACCCAGAGAACATAAAAATAATTTCCTATCTTGTCCCTGCAATCATTGTGCAAAGGGGTAACCCGAAAAAAATCTGTTCACTCGAGGACCTCGCTAAACCTGGGGTTAAAGTTGGGATTGGAGACCCTGACTCCGTTTGTGTAGGTGGATACGCTGTGGAAATTTTAAAATATAATAATTTATATGACAGAGTGAAGGGAAACATAGTGGTTTACGCTGAAAGCTGCTCAAAAACAGCTGCCCTTGTCACGACAGGCGCTGTTGACGCCATTATTGGGTGGAGGGTTTTCCATTTCTGGAACCCTGATAAAACAGATGTTATATACATAGAACCTAACTACAAGGTTCCAAGGGTTTCCTATATCCCAGCTGCGATCTCAAAGTACACAAAGGACAGAGGCCTTGCAGAGAAACTTCTAAATTTCCTTGTTTCCCCGGAAGCACAGAAAATCTTTGAGAAATACGGTTACATATCCACCGAGGAAGAGGTTAGGAGATATGCACCGAACGCTGTGGTCCCAGAAACTTAATTTCTTAAAGATTCCAAGCGATAAAATTTTTAACACATTGATTTTAACCCTTCTCCTCCTTTTATTTCTTTATTTAATTGTAACTGTTGTCTCAACAGTTTTATATGTTAGGTTAGATGCATTGTTATCCGCTATACTTTCAGAGGAAATTCTTTTCTCAATTCAGTTAAGTTTAATTGCAGCTACTTTAGCCACAGTTATTTGTCTAATGGTAGCTATTCCAGTTTCTTACGCCCTTTCCCGTTTTAGTTTCCCTGGTAAAGACTTTGTAGATGTAACTTTAAATATCCCCATTGTTACACCACCAGTTGCGCTAGGCGCAACTTTACTTATTTTCTTCACCAACACACCTATCGGTGCAGGGATAGAGAACACCCTCCTCAAATTTGTTTTTGAAACCCCCGGCATAGTTCTTGCTCAATTCACAGTTATTACAGCGTTAGCTGTGAGAGTGTTGAAGTCAACATTTGACGATGTAGACCCGGAATTTGAAGATATTGCTAGGACTTTAGGGTATAACAAGTTTCAGGCTTTCTTCAAAGTTACGTTGCCTTTAAGTAAGAATGGATTGATGTCCAGTATGGTTTTAGCTTGGGCAAGAGCAGTTGGGGAATTCGGAGCCACAGTTACCCTTGCAGGTGCAACCAGGATGAAAACAGAAACATTACCAATAGCTATTTTCCTTAACCTTGCAACAGCAAATGTGGAGAAAGCTGTAGCCACAGTTATAATTTTGATTTTAATAGCTGTGATTGTGTTGTTTATGTTGCAGAAAGTAGCTGCTAAAGGGTATGTGTTATGATTAAAATCGAAGACCTCTTCATCGATCTAGGAGATTTCAAATTGGAGAATATAAATTTGGAGATTCAGGAGGGGGAATACTTCTCCATTTTAGGCCCAACAGGATGCGGTAAAACAGTTTTATTAAAATGTATAGCTGGAATTTATAAACCAAGCAAAGGGAGAATACTGATAAATAACGAAGACGTTACGAAGTTGCCACCGGAGAAAAGGAGAGTAGGATATGTCCCTCAAGACTACAAGCTTTTCCCTCATTTATCAGTTAAAGGAAACATTGCATTTGGACTAAAACATTTGAAAAATGTCAACATTGAAGAGGAAGTTGAATCGTTACTGAAACTTGTTGGTTTAACTACTTTATCGAAAAGATGCATAAAATGTTTAAGTGGAGGTGAGAAACAAAGGGTTGCCTTGGCAAGAGCAATAGCTACTCATCCCAGGGTTTTACTACTGGATGAACCACTAAGTGCATTGGATAGAGGAACTCGGAAAACACTGCAAAGGGAACTTAAAAGAATCCATGAAGAAATAAGGATAACTGTGGTTCATGTCACACATGACTTTAGAGAGGCCCTGAACTTAGCTGATCGGGTAGCTGTAATGAACAATGGTCGAATAATCCAAATTGATTACCCAAAAAACCTATTTAAAAAGCCAGGGTCCCTTTTCGTAGCGAAATTCATAGGTGCAGAAAACCTGTTTGAAGGAACCGCTACCCCCTTAACCACTAAGTTATCAGAAATAACGCTTAACGGAATCAAACTATTTGCTCGTAGATATATAAATGGAAAGGTTTACGTTTACATCAACCCTGAAGAAATCATTTTGTCTGAAAGGAAACCCATAAACACCTCAAGAAACATCTTTAAAGGGACAGTTGAAGAAATTTCAACTAAAGGACTATATTTAACAAAGATTTTGATAAATGTAGGTGTCCCCCTTAATGTATTGATACCTAAAAACTTAGAGGAGACATTAAGCATTAAAAAAGGAGCACAACTGTATGTCTGGTTCAAAGAAGGAAATGTACATGTAATAACCCATGATAACACCTATGGACAGTAGGAAATCAGAGGAAAAAGGGTTAGATATATGAGTATATGGTTTGCTCAGGGAGAAGCTGTTAACCGGCAATTACACGTCTTTTCTCCTCGAAGAGATGTTGATAGCCAAAAGTGTAGAGTAAAAACCTCCTGTGAAAAGAGGGGAGAGATAGTTAGAAAGTTAACAATACATGCATTAATGTACAAGATATATAACTAGAGATAACATTAGAAATATTAATGGTGATAACATGACTGAAAGTTTCCTTGAGAGGAAAATTTTGTCCATTCTTAAGAGTACAGAGGAATGGATGGATGTGGCTTCCATATTAAATATGCTTAGGAGAAGGGGAGAAGATGTCAGTTATAGCTCTGTTAAGACAGCTTTATTAAGAGCAGCAGCCAAGGGTGAAATCCTCTCTAAGAAAATGGGTTCTGGAAGGAGAGGGATCTGGATTTTTCACGTGAAGGGAGAAGATGTTGGGGAAGTGCAGAGAGCTTCAACTAAACCTTTAGCTATGAAGGTTGGAAGGGATCCTT
Organism: Thermoproteota archaeon; assembly: GCA_027491455.1. Taxonomy (GTDB): domain Archaea; phylum Korarchaeota; class JAOZGF01; order JAOZGF01; family JAOZFZ01; genus JAOZFL01. The sequence continues at coordinate 3,793 of JAOZFL010000093.1, forward strand.
TCGAAATAGACCCCGCTGAAAGGGACTCTTATACCATTGATCAAATAGTGGCTCTTTACGAGTCTTTATATACCCGGTACAGCGCCTTAATTAAGGATTGCTTTAAGAGAACCAATGCGAGATACATTGTCTTATGTAATGGTGGACTTGTGTTAACTTCTAATGATCCCATGGGTCCATCTAATGAGCAGTTAAAGGTGATTGAGAGACGATTTGGAAAGGTATGCTATGTTATCGGAGCAGATGTGATAGAAGAAGCTGCTTGGAGTCAACTTGGTGATGGAGACTTCTATCCAACGTTGCCCGTTGTGTTGGGTAGGGAGGAGTGGGAAGAGGAGGAATTATTCAGAAACGGATTACATGTTGTAGCAGACTTTGACACAGGAAACCCAGATGTTAGTGCTTTTAGCATGGATGAATTGACAACCATTCATGTAAAGGCTCCAACAGCTGCTGAGATTCGAAGTGACATCCATCTAGGAAGACATTTCTACTATGTGTGGAGATCTCTGAAGATCGGGGTGGATGACTTTAAAAAGCAGAGACACATTGGAAAAACATGTAAATGCGTCCTTTACTGGGATGATAAAAAGCGAAACCCATTTCTACTAGCAAATCAAAACAGGGAAGGGTTTATAGGGCGAGACTTCTTATTTCTTTTCTCCCTAGAAATCACATTGAACCCTCTCCAAAAAATGTCAAGGGTTCACCTTTTATGAGTTCATAGTGATTGGGAGACTATTCCTTCCTTAAAGTTGTTGTCAACTGGAGAAATTAGAGGATAAACCTAAAAATGGAACCTATTAAGAAGGGAATCCCTTGGGAATTATATTCATTTCAATTCATTTATCTGAGGCTTTACGTGGAGAATCAGGGAAACCTATTAAAATTATTCAGAGACCCCTGAGCATGTTATTTCCATGTTAAAGCTAAGTATTTAAGGCCTTTTTCTCCAAGGAGTTGTTAGAGATTGAGATATTCTGTTTAAAGTCATGGTTATTCATTAAATGAAGGAATCCCCTTTCCACATAGTATGTAACACTCTATCTTCATAGCTGCGGAACCATTGAATCTTTACTCACTTGATAAGTTCATTTGACTTTTTAATTGGTAAGTAGAGGCCATAGAAACCTCCGAGAAGTGTTGAGAAGATTTTGAATCTGAACCCTAAACCTGTGAACAAGTTTAGTGCAGGTATGTTTTTAGCCAGCACTTCACAATAAACTTCGAGGAGCCCCTTCTCAATAGCATGGGAAATAAGGTGCTTAATAAGTATTTTACCGATACCCATCCCCCTTTTATCTCTTTTCACAGCTGTGTCTAGGATATGGAGTTTACCCCATGAGTAGGTTGATATAGTATAACCAAGGATTTCTTCATCATGTTTTGCAGCAGCTATATAATACTTTTCACTTGAAATAAGCTCTGACACTTCTTCGGTTTTAAACTCTTTGATAATTCCCTCCTTAGCTACTTCTGAAGATAATTCTGCGATTTGATAAACATCTTTTCTAGTCGCCTTCTGAACTCTTAACCCAATTATTCTCTTCAAGTGCCTCTCTCCATTTATTTGAGGGGGAAGCAAAGAATTTCTCTAAATTAAATTGTTGACCAGTACAGTTTCCTCATCTGCGATGTAATTAGCTCCATTGATCGTTAAGTTTTCCTAGACTACTTTACAATTGAACCCCCAAAGTTATAGTAAAATAAAAATAGTGTTTTAAACAATGTGGGCATGAGAAGGGAGAAGTTCCCAGGGGGATGCTTATAAAGGGGAAACTGAAACTTCAGTTTGATGAGGCATTGAAGCTTCCAAGAGATTTAAAAATCATTTTCCTCTCCAACTTTATATGGGATCTGGGACATGGTTTGTACTATTTCATTTTACCTATTTACATAAGGGATCTTGGCGGCTCAATTCTCGATGTAGGTTTCTTCTATCTCCTCATGAACCTAGTATATTTTTCAACCATGTTTTTCGGGGGCTTCATAGCTGATAGATTTGAGAGAAGGAAAACAATTGTCCTTTACTGGTTAACAACGTCTATAACTCCTCTAATCTACTCATTCGCCGAGAAATGGTGGCATCTCATTCCAGGAGCAGTAATTTATAACTTGGCATTTTTCAGTCCAGCTTTAAATGCCTATATATCAACTGTGGCTCCGAAGGGTAAGACAGCTAGGGCTTTCACCTTTACAGAGGCTGGCTACTCCCTTGGAATGATTATTTCACCTGTCATAGGATCCCTTCTCCTTTCCATGATCAGTTTCAGGAAGCTTCTAAGGGTTTCATTTGCTTTCCTTTCTGCATCAACTGTTGTTGTCTCATTTATTTCCCCTCAGCAACCCCTTAAAGTAAAGGAGAAAAGATCTCTGTCAAAGCTAAGCTACATTATAAAGAACAAGGAACTTATGTCTTGGATAACTTTCTCCACCCTTGTAACACTTGTCTCTTCTCTAAGCATCCCCTTCATCCCCCCACTGCTTGAAGATATCTATTCATTTAAGAAAGCCACTGTGCTATTGTTCGGCTCAGTTTTTTCACTTGGAGAATTCCTTCTTTCAATTCTACTCGGCTTAGTAGGGGATCTTAAAGGTGAAACCTTAGCTCTCACGATTTCTGTACTATCCATTGCACTTGGTTTAATTTCCATTGGTTTCCCTTATTTCCTTTGGCTGGGTGTTTTCTTGATAGGGGCTAGAAGATCTGTTACTTCTCTTTGCAGTTCAACAGTAGCTAAACTGTCAAAGGCCAGCTTAAAAGGTGTTACATTCGGTGTTTACATGGTTTTCATAGGTGTTGGGGGAACCCTTGCACCCTACATTGGAGGTTTACTTTACAACCGCTCACCACAACAGTTTGTAGGTTTAGCCTGCACCTCCTTAATCATGTTGTCAATACCCCTTTTAGTTTTAGCTTTCACTGCTAAAAAAATTCTGCTGCCCCTGAAGAGCAGTTGAGATTAGATGACTTGGGTAGGCAATTTAGGGGAACCTAGCTTCCCTGAAAAACTTTTTGAATCGGAAAAATGTTTCATCGATGAAGATTTTACTTTTCTCCTAAGGAATCAGCAAACTTGTACTTCTCCAATGTTTAACCCTATATTTCCTTGTATCTTACAGTCCAAAGATATATATTTGAATTCCTATTTGTTTTATAACATTCCAAGATTCAGATGGGAAAACCTAGTTAACCGATGTTAACTCCTTTCTGGAAAGTTAATATATTTTGACTTTTTTAAGGGGGTGAATTTTTGGTGGAGGAATTTGACTTGGTTGTTAGGAACGCTAGGATTCGTTCCTTGAGAGGGAAAACAGTTGACATTGGAGTGAGAAACGGAGTTATAGTTAGAATTTCAAGGGAACTTGGAAAAGGGGAAACTGAACTGGATGCAAATGGTAAAATGGTCACAGAGTCATTTGTTAATCCCCACATTCACATGTGTAAGGTTTACACTCTTCAAATGGTGGGAGAGGAAGTTATAAAAAGTTATCAGACCCCTGGGATGAGTGACTCTATGAAAGCCATTGAACTTGCCTCGGAGGTGAAGAAAAGGTACAGGGAGGATTGGATCTATAGAAACGCGGAAAAGGCCCTTATGCTTGGACTTAAACACGGAGTCCTCCACTACAGAGCCTTTGTAGACACAGATACCAAAGCCAAGCTTGAAGGGATCAAAGCCCTTCTTAAACTGAAAAATGAATTTAAAGGAATAGCAGAGATACAGGTTGTTGCCTTTCCACAGGACGGCGTTATAAGGGACCCTGGAAGTGAGGAATATGTCAGGAAAGCAGTTGAAATGGGAGCAGATGTTGTTGGTGGAATCCCCTGGATCGAGTATACAGAGGGGGATATGAAGAAACACATCGATAAAATGTTCTGTATAGCTAAGGAGCAAAACAGAGATGTTGCGATGCTTGTAGATGATGCAGGGGACCCAACGTTAAGAACAACTGAGATGCTGGCCTTAAAAACCATTAGGGAGGAGTGGAATGGAAGAGTTGCAGCTTGCCATGCAAGGGCAATGGAGGTTTACCCAGCTCCATACTTCAAAAGGTTAGCTGCCCTACTAAGAAAAGCTGATTTAGGAGTTGTCTCAGATCCCCATACAGGTCCACTCCATGCAAAAGTTAAAGAGCTGTTGGATGAAGGGGTAACTGTTGCCCTAGGCCAAGACGACATAGCTGACGCCTATTACCCATATGGACAGAACAATATGCTTGAAGTAGCCTTCCTTGCATCTCATCTCCTATGGACAACAACAATTAAAGACATGGAACAACTCTACGACATGATAACAGTGAATGCAGCGAAGATCATGGGGTTAAAGAGACATGGTTTAAAAGAGGGGTTTGAGGCAAACATGGTTATACTTAACGCTGAAAACACTTGGGAGGCACTTCAATATCATGAACCACCTGTCTACGTTGTAAGCAAAGGAAGAGTAATAGTTGAAAACAAAGCTGAAACAAGTTACAAAATATGAAGAAGATCCTTTGAAACCTATAATGACCAATCAGTTACCTTTGAGGTATAGGTTTGCAACTCCAAGGTTTCTTGGCATGGTCTTAAATTTATTCATTTTTCCTGATAAATTGCCTCTATTAGCCTTGGAAACAGAGTTAAAAGATTAGTTCCAGTATCAGCTGGAAGAATCCAGGTTTTCCCATGTCTTAAAGGCATTATAGTTGTAAACTCTCTCTAAAGGAGACTTCTTTGGAGTGAGCGGTGAAGTGAGTTGGACAAGGTAACCTTGATAATGAACCGTTTTTCCTCCGGTGAACCCCTTAACGGAATAGAGAAAGGACCTGATCTATATGTGGATCCATTATATAATTTAATTCACGGCGAATTCAAAGTTGAAGTTGTTCAACTTCCACCCATCCTTTTCCACTGTAAACTATATAGAGAAGAGGTAACCAGTGAACTCGTGGAAGTAATTAAATACTTCAAGGAGCTAATGGCTATAATCTGTAAATCAGCTGAATCCTCCTTTCCTTTGATACTTGGAGGCGACTGTTGCACAAGCAACGTAGCTTCACTTATGGGGTTAGCGAAGGTTTATGGAGAAATCTTCCTTGTTCACTTTGATGCACATGGAGACTATAACACCCCGGATACAACAATAACTGGTTTTCTTGGTGGAATGGGATTGGCTGCATTAACTGGTGAGTGGAAATTGATCCAGAAACTAATGCAAAACAAATACACATTGAAAAAGGAGAACTTACTGATACTTGGTTGTAGAGACTTGGACCCAAATGAAAAAGTTTTACTTAGAAAATCAGGGATAAGAATTACTTCAACAAGAGAACTAACCTCCAAGAGGTATATAATAAGAGAGTTAATGGATGAATTGAAAATTAAAAATAAAAAGATCCATGTACACATAGATCCAGACGTCTTGGACCCTGTTAATGTAAACTCAATGCATTACAAGGTACCAAATGGTTTAACCCTGAAAAAATTAACTAAGATAATTCAGGAGATCCTAAGGAAAAACCACGTTGTCTCCTTCTCTATAAACGGTTTAAATCCATTGGAGTCAAAGGCCAAGGAAGACGCCTTAAAAATAGCTAAATTCATAGCTGAAACCACTTCGAAGATTATTTAACTGTTTTTCAAGGCTTTATTCAAGTTTGATATATTTCTCTCCATTAATGATGTTTATCTCCAAATTATAAATGTATAAGAGCTTCATCTCTCCTAGACTGTAAGTATGTCAAATAGAAATTTACAGAGATGAATAGATAGGCATCAGAAACATATCTTTAAAAAGTTTTTAACCCTTCAATTACTCTGTTCCTTTTACCTTGGAATAGTGGAAGGGAGAACTATGAACGTCAGGGATCTGTCACTTACCTCGATACTTGCAGCTTTGTATGCTGCACTTGTTTATTTACTTGCAGGTATAAGTTTCCAAGTTGTCCAGGTTAGGGTTGCCGATGCATTAATCCCTTTGTCAATCATTTATGGTTGGCCAGTGGTTATAGGTGTAACCATTGGCTGTGCAGCTGCCAACGTGATTTCACCTATGCCAAGCATAGTTATTGACATAGCTTTTGGCTCCATTGCCAATTTATTAGCCAGTTTAACAGCTTGGAAAATCTCTGAAAGAGGAGGTAAAAAGGAAATAAGTGACTTTGCAGGTTGTTTAGCCGCTGCAACACTGATAACTTTTATCGTCGGGTCATATTTAGCCTGGCTGACACAGACAAACCCAATTGTTTGGTGGATAGGTGTAGGTATAGGATCATTTATAAGTGTAAACATTCTGGGATATACCCTCGTTCAGTCAATTAGAAAGATTCATGGAAAATAGTTTCCCAGATATCTTAGAGATTTACACTCAGATGTAAAAGAAACCATTTGGTTCTCAGTTCTAATCAAGGATAAAGCATAATTTTAAGTTTAAGATTTGAAATTGCAGATTTTAAGTTGAAATGAAATCTTAAGATAACCTTAGTGTGAGGGGGATGAAATTAATAGATGTCCATGTTCATCTCTTACCAGACAACTTAAATGCAAGGATGAGGAAATGGTTAAGGAAAAGGCTTAACTCAGAGATATCCATTAACATGGATGCTGAAGAGGTCTATTGGAACCTTAAGGAAAGGGGTGTAGAAGCTATGTTTAATTTGACCCATGCAGTGGACCCTGTTCATACATATGAGTTAAATAAATGGCAGGAAAAACTTAAAATGAAACATCCAGACATCTACACCTTCGGTTCATTCCACCCTTCAAGCAACGTAAATGAATTACCCGCTCTTTTTAAGAGGTACAAATTAAATGGTTTAAAACTTCACCCAGGTGTACAAAGGTTTCTACCTAACTCAGAAAAAGCCATGGAGATTTACAGGGTTTTGGAAAGAGAAAATAAACCCTTGATAATCCACACAGGGTACTTTTTAGATAACGGTTACCTTTACACTCACCCCAGATTCTACTCTGAATTAGTAGAGAAATTTTCATTCCCAGTGATATTGAGTCATATGTGCTACGAATGCTTTGAATACTTGGAGAAGTATCTTGATAGGAGAGACAATGTCTATACTGACTGCTCACTTGTAATGATCCGTGAGGAAATTCACAGTGAAATTCTTGGGAGAAAGGTTAGATACATGCCCCCCTCAAACGATTTTCTTGAAAGGTATAGTGACAGAATACTTTACGGAAGTGAGATGCCCATTGTCGCCTGGGACCCATGGCTTCCTCTGAAAAACCTCTTGGAACTTGATGTCAGCGAGGAAACAAAAAAGAAAATCCTATATTCAAACGCTAAGAAATTGATTGATGAGATAGGTTAAACAAACTCTGCACATTACAGAATAGATTTTCCTGTTTTTTAGTTCAATTGTGTTATTGCTGGGCATCTTTATGATTAGCTTACTCCAATGACTGTTCTTTTAGAACACAATGTAAAAATTTACTCTTGATACAGTTTAATTGTAAATTTTTCAGATTCATTTTTAAAGAAGAGAAGAGTCGTCGATATTACAAAACTTTTTAAACTGTGCCGAGTGGATGTGAACTTTATTGGTGGCTTTTCCTTGTCTTTAATAGTATCCATCAGACTCCCAGAAAAATTAATTGATGAAATTGACGGACTTATCGACAGGGAGGCATATGAAACAAGGACTCAGATTGTTGTTGATGCTTTAAAAAACTACGTGGAACTTAATTGCAACCCTGCAGGTTTAAAAACAAGTTATTTTAAGGGGAAAAAGATTTTAACAAGCTTTAAACTGAAAAAATCCCTTGTTAGGAGAATAGATCAGTTTAGAAGCATAAAGAAATCACGTTCAGATATTATAAGGGAGGCTTTGGTTCACTTCATAATAATTAATAAAGAGAAGCTTCAACCAGTAGAGAAAACCCAGGATATAGAGGGAAAAATTAAAGCAGAAATTTTCTGAAATCATAATTTAAACTAGGTAGAAGATGGAAAAGCAAAAAGAGTAGTTACTAATCTATTTTAAAGTAAATGTACCCCTAGATGCCTAGGAAAGTGTCGCTAATCAGATTTTGGTATACCTTGAAAAGTTACTGTAAACCTTATTTGCCTGTTGAAACATGATCCTTTGGAGGTTATTTGAAGTAACGTTCATGGAAAAGTATGTTTTCTAAGTGGATATGAGGAGCTATGGATTAGAAATTTTAACTGAAACAACAAGTCTCTGATTAAGGTAATTACTTGTACTTATTTTTCCCCTTTTTCACATTTATTCAATTCCTTCAACTTAAAAATTAAACAATCTTAACTTATTTTTGTCTTTAAAGGGTAACTCCAGATGTTTTTCAGCGGCTTGACACCTATGCTAACCAATAAATCGCTTCTAAAAATTATTCGGCTTGTTTCCGCTTCTGCAACGGTTTTACCTTTAGACAACAGAATTACTTTGTCTGCTAGTGCCGCTGTTAGATCTGAACTTTGAGTTGTAAAAACAACTATGCTTCCCCTTTCTCTGAATTCCTCTATTATTTCAATTACTTTTTCTTCTCCTTTGAGGTCAAGTCCCGCTATGGGTTCGTCAAGTATTAGTATTCTAGGTTCAATAGCTAATAAGCCAGCTATAGCTACTTTCTTCTTCTCTCCCTCGCTTAACCTATGTGTTCTCCTATTTAAGAGATGCTTAATCCCTATTCTCTCAGCTGCCATTAAAACCTTTTCCTCAAGTTCTCCACCAGAAAAACCGTTTTGTTTAGGTCCTAGAGCTATGTCTTCCCAAACCAATGGCTCTATTAATTGGTCCTCAGGGTGTTGGAAAAGAAAACCGCAAATAGACCTAAACTTTGAACCCAGCTTCTCCAGTTTTTCTCCGTTGAACGTGACATTGCCCTTTTGAGGTTTAATCAGACCGGCTGATATTAATATAAGAGTTGTTTTACCTGAACCGTTGGATCCAAGAATAGCTGAGACCTCGCCGCCTCTAAACTCTAAGTTTATGTCTGACACTCCAATCTGTCCTGTTGGATATGTGAAGCTAACGTCTTCAATTTTTAATTTCATAGCATCAGCCTACCATTGATTTCCAAATGGATGAAAGGAAGAAGCATAGAGCTGCAAAAGCTAAGGATAAAATTAAAATATAAATATTTATTTTCCATT
>JAOZFL010000209.1 GCA_027491455.1 Thermoproteota archaeon
TCAATGGATCCAAGCCTCAGCAAACCCGGTTCAACCCAGAGGTTAAAGGTTTTTAAACCTATAATTAACCTTTCAATTAAATTTAACATGGAAACTCACTGCTACGAGCACCCAGAACATTACCAGTTTTCATTAAAGGTGGCTGAGGAAATTCTACTGCTCACCTTCAGGGCAAGGGTAGGTAAAGTACCGTTAAAGAAATGGAGGGAAGCCATTAAAAAACAAATTAATTCTAATTTAGATTATGCACCTGAAGAAGCAGAGTACATAGTTAGGAAATCAAGGGAGAAGGATTTCTGTTTCGATGCTAACCAAGAACTAATTGATCAACTAGAAGGGTTTGGTTTGAAAGTTAAGAATCTAATGATTGAACCCTCTCTAAAACCACTTGATATCCTTGCAGATGAACTTAGAAGGGAAGTGCTCTTAGGGGAACAAATCCCAGATGAGAGAGTAAGGGAACTTGTTTCTCAACACCTTGACTTCGTTGATTTAATTCTGAAAAGTAAATCCTTTGAAGATGCCTACTATAAATGGAAAAACACTTTTAAGTGGGTAAAAAACCTTAACTAGGTTTCCACTTAACATTTAATTCCAAGCGGGGAAAAAAAATTAAAGATTAAAATAACTTAAAAAGGAACATGCTTCAGGGACAAAAACTTCTGTTTAATTTAATGCGTTTCTTTTGAATTTAAAACATTTAAATCTGACCAAACCTGCTTTGAAGAATCTGCCTTCTTAGGAAAATGTTCATCTGTCTCGTCTTGTAAATCTTCTACTTTGTATGTCGAAGAAATCATAAATGTTAAAATATGCTTTGCCCATAGTTTTTAGAAAGGGGTTAGAATTGCTTAGTGGATCAGAGGTTGAAAAGGTTTGCTTTACATTTAGAGCTTTAGGTAGTCCTGTTAGGCTGAGAATACTTTACTTGGTGTCAGAGTCAAAGAAGCCTCTTCACATCAAGGGAATTGTAAGGAAACTGAAAATCGACTATGCAGCTGTTTATAGACATGTTAAAACACTTGAGAAGGCAGGGGTTGTAAGGATCTTCGAGGTGGGGAGATCCAGAGTTGTATCCATTACAAAACCAGATTTGATTTTTAGGGTCATAGATCAAATAAAAACATTGACATAAACCTGGAGATCGAATAATTGAACCTGATAAAACAATTTGGAAATTTTAAGGTTGGGGGGTTTGATGTTACTAGTAGATGTTGAGAAGATTAGAAGCGGTGTTAAGAAGATGCTTGAAGTTAACATGGGCTTGGATAAGGGTGAAACTGTTCTTGTCCTTACTGATTGTTTAACTCCTCTCCTCTGGATAAATGAAAGTGATGAAGAGATAGTTGAAATGGTTAGGAGAACTATTCTAGCTAAAAGTGTTTACGAGGTTGCCAAGGAGGAATTTCCCGGGAACAAAGTTGAGTTCTATGTTTACAGTGCAACTGGTAGAAGCGGAGCAGAGCCTGGAAAGGAAGTTGAGGAGAAGATGGCTTCACATGATGTAGCAATTGCAATAACTTCGTATTCCCTTACACATACAAGGGCGAGGGAGAAGGCAACTTCGAAAGGGGTAAGAGTTGCAAGCATGCCAGGTTTCCTTGCTGAAATGTTCTATGAAGGCGGCCCCATGGATGTAGACTATGAAGAAATAGCCAGGGAAACAAGGAGAATAGCTGAAATTCTAACCAAAGCTGAAGAAGCAGAGCTGAAAACTGACAAAGGAACAAATCTTAAGTTCAGCTTGAAAGGTAGGAGGGGAAAAGCTGACCATGGTTTATTCAGGGAGAAAGGATCCTGGGGAAACCTTCCAGCAGGTGAAGCCTACATAGCCCCCTTAGAAGGCACTGCCAACGGAGTCGTAGTGGTTGAAAAGGAATGGTACCCTTCTCTTAAAGAGGAAATGAAGCTGATTTTTAAGAATGGCTATGTAGAAGATGTGAGGGGCGGGGGAGAAGTAGGAGGTAAACTTAGGGATTTACTGGGGTTTGCATGTAGAGAGGAGAGAGAAGAAATTTACATAAAGAGGAGAAATTTAGCTGAACTTGGAATAGGGATGAACCCTAACGCTAAAAGGACAGATGTTATCCTTGAAGCTGAGAAAATAAAGGGAACAGTTCATGTAGCAATAGGGGACAATTCTCACATGGGAGGAAAGGTTGAATCTGATCTCCACATTGACTTTGTTATTCCAAATCCAACCCTGAAACTTGGGGGATCACTGATCCTGGAAGAAGGCAAACTCAAAGCGTAAAGCACAAGGTAACTGAGTCATTCACTTACAACCCTTTTTAAACATATTTGATGTTGGCAAGTGAACCAAGTGTTTCTCTGATTATTTTAGAGGCTGTAAAACCAGTTATTCCAGCTGGGTCGTAGGCTGGGCAGTACTCGACAATATCAAAGCACCTTAAACTTGGTGATATCAGCGTTTTAATTGCTTCGATCAACTGCCTCGTGGACAACCCACCAGGCTCTGGGTTTCCCACCCCGGGAGCGAAGGATGGATCTAGGACATCTAAGTCAAAGGAAAAATAAACTTTGCCTACTTCACATTTTAAAGCTTTAACAACCGACTTTAAAGCTTCCTTCACCCCTCTTAAATATAATTCTTGGGTCGAAATAATTTTTACACCTTTTTTCAAGGCGAATTCAAATTGCTCCTTTGTAGCGGCTCTTACACCGACTTGATAGATTTTGTTTGGCGAAACTATTTCCTCTTCTATTATTCTCCTCACCACGCATGCATGAGAGAAGGGGTTTCCCCCGTAAGAACTGTAAAGATCTGGGTGGGAATCAAAGTAAATTAAATACCATTCCCCTCCTTCAACCTGTTTAACGGCTTTCATGCATAGATAAGTTGTGATATGGTCTCCCCCCATGAAGAAATAAACTGCGTCCTCTCCTTTTACCGCATTAATTTTCCTGTAAAGATCCAGGTAGATGTTTTCAAGCATTTTATCCTTTGTTTCTAAGTCTCCTAGGTCTAGGATCCTCCAGAAACTTGTAAGGTCTACTAGTTCCTCTGAGAAGGGATTATAAATTTTACTTGAAGTTGAAAACCTAATCTTTGAGGGGGCATTAGCTGAGCATTTCCTGAAAGACGAAGATTCATCCCATGGAACCCCCAAGACAATTAAATTCGGGTTCCGAGCATCTTTTCTTATCCCAAAGAAATCTTTTGATTCTTCATTACTTAACATTTAAAACCACTTTA
>JAOZFL010000210.1 GCA_027491455.1 Thermoproteota archaeon
TCTGCAGCCATAATCGCCTCAATTTTTTCGTCGTAGTAGGTGTCCACTAGGGCGACTCTTGGAACTTCCGACGGCATAACCTCGTCGAAGGCTTTCCATGCTTTAACTTGGTCGCCGAAGGCTATGATTAATGCATGGGGCATTGTCCCCATAGGCTTCTTACCAATGGCCTCGGCTCCCTTCAAAGTTGAAACACCGTTGAATCCACCCACGTAGGCTGCCCAGTCAAGCATAGGTGCTAAACTTGGATGCATCCTCCTAGCACCAAAGGCCAATAGAAGCTGTTTCCATGCCTTTAACCTTATCCTGGCCGATGCAGTTGAAACACCGCTACTTTGACACAGTAAACCAAGGATAGGGGTTTCATAGATACAGAAGTAACCGTATGGACCCTGAATAAAACCTACAGGGGCTCTGAAGCCGAAGTCGTCATAGGGCTTAAAAACTGTTCCCTCATCCATAATGTATAGGTCAATAGGTAACCCCTCCAATAACTTTACCAATTCAACCGTCCCAGTTAAAACACCCCATTCCCAGTTGTTCGGCATACTGCTAACCGTGAACTCCATGACAACTTTTTTCTTGTCCAGTCCCATAGCCCTCAGTATCCTCTCAGTTCTCTCAAAGTAAACATCCGTTGTTAAACCCCTCTTAACCTCTTCATCCGTAGCTGTATGTAAAAACCTTTTAACCCCCTTCACCCTGAGGCCTTGCCGACTTAAAACCATTTAACCCACCAAAAAGCTTTATTCATATACAAAACCAGGTAAACATTGTCTCCAAGAACAAATAATTTCTCTAAGGTCTTTCATTGTTAAATTTTAAAAATTTGAGGTTTTAAATTAAATGGAATCAAGAACTTCTCTCAACGATGAAATTTTAGCTCCATACATCCTCTCCATGTATTCAAGTGCCCTTTGATGAGATTCCTCATCACTGCTAGCCACAGCCTCCCTTGGAATCAACACCTTAAACCCCCTGAAAAAGGCTCCAGCAGCTGTGTGTAAGATGCAAATATCAGTTAATATCCCGGTTAGAATAACCTCTCCTACCCCCCTTACCTTCAACAAGTCTTCAAGGTCTGTGTTAAAAAAGCCATTGTAGGTTCTCTTCTTCACTCTTGGCTCTGTTTCAAGGGGTCTCAATGAATCCACCACCTCCGCACCACTGGTGCCCTCCATTGCATGCTCCCCCCAAACCTCTAGTTCAGGGTCCCCCCTCCTATGGGAATCACAGACAAACACAACCATAACTCCCTTCTCCCTTGACCTTTCAAGCAACCTCTTAATGTTTGGAACTATTTCCCTGGCCATTTCAAAGCCTAATTTCCCATAAACAAACTCATTCAACATGTCAATGATGACTAAAGCCTTCTTCACGTCAACCCCCCTCAACTCCCCTCAACTGTCACCTCAAAAATTTAAAACTTTCATATCGATGCCTAAACCAACATTGATAAGAAAAGTTATAACCCTACATAAAAGCTGTCAGGCAAAGTAAACTTTAAAATTCATTGACGCATTTATCCCTAGGATTAGAAGTGTTTAGATTGAACTCTGAACTCTGAAAGCCGTCATCTTTAAACAGTGGTAATTCACCCGATAAAAACACCCTATTCAATCACTAGATTTCACTTAGAGAGGAGAGTATTCTCCTAATAAAGGTGTTAAGAAATGGGCAGAGTATTTGACAAAGTTGAGGAGGAGTTAGAGGATAGAGAGATTAGGAGGAGGTATGCTGACCGGGACTTCATCAACAAATAACCAGGAAAGATAAGGAGGACACTTGAACTCTAGCTAGGAACATTCTTAGAACTCACCAAAAAAGCAAAAATCCTAACTATCACCTAATAAACACCGCTACATATAAGGAACAATTAAGCAACTTCAGTGCCCCTTAAAGGATTTAAAAAGGAAAGTAACAATGGAAAAGATAATTTCTCCGTATAAAAGGCTTCAGGGTTGTTTCCCTTTCAGAAGTTTCTTTCCATGTTTCTTATTCCCTCCTTCTCCCTTTGGGTGAGGCTGAACCTGTAGTTTTCCCCATACCTGCAAAGCTGCGGGAAAACCCAGGCGCCATTAATGAACCCTTTCCTTTCCCTTATTTTTGTAAAGTTACTCCTATATCTCTTAGAAAGTTTCGGTATCCACGTGAATTCTCAGGGGGATTTCACGATAAATCGCATTAAGTATATATTTAAATATTACTTGTAGTATTTCTCTCATTTCTCAGTGTTTTCCATGAAAGACAAAGTCACCAGTATCAGGGTTAGAGAGGATCTTTGGAGGGAAGCGAAAATTTTAGCTATTAAAGAGGGGATTACATTGAAAGTTCTCATCGAGGAATTACTGGAAAGCATGGTTCAGGGGGCTAAACTAGCTGAAAAATTCCAATTAGACATTCAAGAAGATGCTTTGAATGTTTTAAGGTCTAAGAGAAGGAAAGGAGAAATTCCATTTTCCATAATTCATGGAAAAACCGCTGTTGAACTTGTAAGGGAGGGTAGAGGTGAGTAACTCAAGTGCACTGTACCTAGACACCAATGTAATAGTGGCAAGATACAAACCCAACGACCCGTTACATAAAGTATCTGAGAAGTTACTGAGTAACAAAGATTTTGAGTTTTTCATTTCTCCAGTGACATTATTTGAGCTTTACGCAGTTATCTCTAGGCTACTCCCCCATTTATTTCTGCCTCCAGAAGTGAGGCATGTATCTGTAAGCACAATCGTTCATTTTATAATGGAGGACTGCAATTTAAAATTTACATCGAAAACATATCTCACCACAATTTATTTCAGGGATCAAAGGATAAGAACGCCTTTTGAGTATTCAATGGCTATGATTTTAGCTGAAAGGTTGAAGCTAAGAGCTTTAGACCTGCTCCATATCTCATATGCAAGTATATTAAGGGATAAAGCACAGCTATTTGTAACAGGTGACGATGAATTTTTAAAGAGAAGAAAAGCTATAAAGGAATTTACCGGGCTTAAAGTAATGCATCCTAAGGACTTATATGATTGAAAAAGAGATGAAGCAGGTGAAAATTAAAGCTATTTCCAGTTTCAGAAACTTCTATTTTAAATTTCCAAGTAATATCAAAAGCTTTAATCCTTCCCCGTTAAACTTTTGTCGGCGGGAAGTCTCCATTGAAAGGGGGTTTCCCTCTTCTCCAGTGTGAAAATACACTATTCATTCAGGTTTGATATGTACCCTTTCAATCTAAACACCTTTACTCCATCCCTTGCAAAACAAATTCTGGATAGTAGCCGTATGTCCGTTGTTAGGCGAAGGGATCATTTTAACGGCACAACAGATATGTGAAGTTGTGAAGCAATTTGGGTGAGCGCAACGAGCCATATATCTGCTGTTAGGCGAAGTGCAACTACCTTCCATTTCATATCTTCCTCCATTTCCTTTGATAGCTTAACTAGATAAAAAAGAAATGGAAATATAATCCAGAGGGACACTAAAAGCGAAAATGGGAGGAACTAGAGAGGTAGCTTACCTGAAATCTTGCTAAGGTACATTCCAAGTTTCATAACAAAAAAGGGGAAATGCAACCCCCACCCCAACACAGCCGATTAAAAATGGCGAAAAGGGGAAGCAGGCCCCAAAAACTAAAAGTGGGCAAACCACACGACTCTAACCCCCACCAAAACCATATAGCTTTGAAAACACAAACCAAAACCTCACCAGTTTAAAACATTTCA
>JAOZFL010000155.1 GCA_027491455.1 Thermoproteota archaeon
CCTACCTCACCCGAAATAATTACTGCATTGAAGAATTCTGTAAGCCTTAATTCTGACAGGAGAGAGTAAATGTGGGGTGGATGATCAAAATTAGAGATTAAGGCAAGAGTTTTCTTAGGCTTTAATGCTTGTAGCACAGGGATGGTTTCTGGGTCAAGGTAAACATGTTTTTGCCATGCCTTAACGACCGCTGCAGCTGTCTTTCGAATTTCTTTTCTCTCCAAATCCAACCCTACATCTAAGCAAAGGGCTTGGATGCGGCGTTCAAGAACGGTTAGTTCACTGTTCTGAGAGGGGGGTTCAGGTCTTCCGAAAAAGCCATTGCAACATAGAGCAAATGACTCCTTTGAAATTGACAGGCCATTTTCCCTTAAACATTCATAGAAAGCTGAAAGCCAGTCTGACCAAGCAGCGGACATATCACCATAAATTAAAAGAGTTCCATAAAGATCGAAAAAGACTCCTTTAATTTTCATTTTATCAACCATAAATTTTAAATATTTCTATTGAATCAGTGAAGACTGCAATGGAATCAAATAATGTTTTGTCAATCCCTATTTTAACAGTATGTCTTCACTGATTTCGCCTAAAATACATGGGTAGTTTGATGGTGTTTCTTCCTTTGTTACTCTGTTTCCACTTCTTTAAACCTTGTCTCCTTCACCTTTTTTAAGGTATTGTTTTAAAAGTTCTTTTAAACGTGCTTTCTTTCCTATTTAATCTCTGTTCTTCTGTTAATAATGTTTAATAGTAGATGCAATTTCTGTTCTAAGGGTTATATGGTAAAATATTTATTTTAGTTATTATGAAATATAATATTTAAGTGGTGTATATGGGGGTTGAGGAGGAAATCATAGACAAGTTAAGAGAAGTTGGTGACTTTGGCGCTACAGCTGGCCAGATAGCTAGAAAAATTAATAGGAAGAGAGAGGTTGTAAGCCATTATCTCTGGGTTTTGAAAAAGGCGAACAGAGTTGAGAATATAGGGAGAGGCATTTGGGTGTTAAAAGAAGAAAGGCTGAACCCTTTTAACATACCTCTAAGTAGATTTGAAGAATTAAGCTTTGAGGAGTATAAGCGGCTTTCGGTAAATGCATATTTAAAGTGTAAGAAAGAGGTTGAGAAAGCATTTAAACAGGGGTCGCACCACGTAGTTGTTTGTAATGGGGAAATCGTTTATAAGTCAGGTAACCTATCTGGAATCACGAAAGATGAAATAGCAAGGCTAAAGCTAGATAACCCATATTATATCTTTAGCAAGGAAGATTTAGTGGAGGAGTCAAACTGGGTAAAGGTAGACGAGGACTACTATCCAACACTTGAACTTTACCTTGCAAGGGAGGACAGTGAAAACATGGAAGTTATTAAAAAGGGGAGAAGAATAATAGCGGATTTCGACACGGGAAATCCCTATTACCTCGTATTCAAGGAAGGAGCCTGCGAAAACATTGCTTCAAAGCTAACTGGCTGGCTTGAACTGCACAAAGGTGTACATCTAGGTAAAAACTATTGGTTCTTCGTAAGAAAAGTTAAAATAGGGGTGAGAGACCTACATGGCAAAATAAAAGCAAAGAGATTCCTTATTAGATTTGTTTTAGATTGGCAGAGAAGTCCTCTCCTAAAACCAAATCCTAGGAGGGAAGGCTTTGTAGGGAGGAACTTAATGCGCAACTTAAAGTTTAAAGTAACATTGAACCCTGAAAAACAAGTATCCATAATCGAGTGCATCTAGCACAGAGAAATCACTCTTTAAAGCTGGAAATGTGGAAATAATCAAAGGAAAACCACTGGAAATGTTGGAAATAGCTATTCAGTGAGCTGTTCTGACCAGTCTAGATACATATCTACCAGTTCAACCGTGAAGGAGATTTTGAAAGGATTCCAAGAAATCCCTTACAAAGGTTATGGTAAGTATATTTAGGGTGAAGGAGCTATGGTGAAAGTAGTTGCAAGCGGAGCTATAAACTTTGATATCTCCTTACTTATAGATCATTTCCCCTTACCAGGGGAGGAAGTAGTTATCAAAGAAATGTTTGCAGGTGTAAGTATAACATAGTACTCTCTAAGGAAATTCAACACATCTCCACCATAGGAGAATGACAGAGTGCTAAAAGCCTAGATAAGCCAACGGAAAACAATTGCTCCAAACCCATCATTAATCCCGGTGAGAACGGCGAGGATCATCAATGTAACCTCAGATTTCTTTAAATCTGTTACAAGTTTTTCAAGAAGGTGTTCAACAAATAGAAATTTCCTCGAGCTTTTTAAACCCTTAAGATCTCTACCCGACCTAATCCTCGATCCGCTAACAAATTCATTGATAAGTGATTAGCTGGGATTCCAAAGATTAAAGTCAATATCATAGTGAGGAAATATTTAAAGGAATTCACTTTTTCAAAGGAGAAACTAATGAAATAACTTCTAGATTCCCCCTTTCAATGAAATATTCATCAGGCCTTAACGAATCAGGGATTTATTTCACAACAATTGAAGTTATGGTGTCCATTACCCCTTCTATTTTCCTTATCTTCATTAGGGCCCCTCTGAATTCGTATATTGTATCTGTTTTCATAAAGGCTATTACATCGTAGGGACCTGTTACCTTGAAAATGAATGGTTTATCATTGAATCTTAAAGCTTTTCCACCCACTGCTTCCCTTGCCTGACCGATTACTTGGCTCTCCTTTCCAGGTGTAACCTTTATCATTATTAAAGCAAGCACCTTTCCCTACTCCCCCAGTGAGTAATCTAAACATTTATTGTTTAAACAGGGGGAGTTAAATATCTTTATTTTTTTGAATTCTCAGAATAAAAACACTTCACTTGTATCGAATAGGCTATGGGAGTACCATTCATTGCCCATTTTGAATTACCAAACCTAAAAAATTACCTTGTTTTCCATAGTTTCCACTGAAACTTCTAACTACTCATTTAACTGTTTATGTATGTCAACTGCCTTGTGTATATCGCGACTTGTGAGCTTTCTAATGAAGAGGGAAACATCACTGTATATTCTGCTTATCTCTGTTCTCATCTAGGTGGCTTGGAAAACCCTAGAGGAGTGTTTCGGACAGTGCTCTTTCCATATCTTTTAAGATTTAAAGAAAACGGTTAGATGTAATTGCCATGCTTTTTATTCTGATTGGTTCAACCCATACAATTTATGCGATACGTAAGCTCGCTACTGAGTTTTTCATGGGAAACATATTTATGTTCACCCTGTGGTCTTTGTGTTTCATATAATCCCTTGAAAAATATCGAAAAGTTGAATGGAATTTCATCTAAGCTTTCTATTTCCGGATTCTCGGTGTAGGGTATTCTAGATTGTGCTTGTAGCCTTCAAGGTAGAGGAGTAATGTCTTTAAACTTCAGTTGTGTTCTTCAAATTAACAAAGAATTTTGATCATGTCAATAAACCATTGAGTTTGAAATGTTTTTAAACACTAAGTCTTTTTAACAGTTCAATGATGCTGCTGGAGCAGTCTACCATGTTTTCAGGCCATTTATCCTTGAAGTAATTGTTTCTTACAGTGTTAGATATAACTAACCTGTTTTTAAGTTTGGACATGAGTTTATCAATTGTTTTTTCATTTTTCCCCTTCATTGGGACAAGGTGTGGAGTGCAACAGATAACTTCTTCTGCACCTGAATCCCTGAGCAATTTATTTGTCCTGATCAGTGTTCCACCTGTAAGGGTCATGTCGTCAACCAGGATAACCTTCTTTCCCTTTACAGGGTATTCACCCACTATTCTAACCTTGAAAGAGGTTTCCCTGGTCTTTGAAACTCCTTCAGTGACTTTGAAACCTCTGTATTTCCCTGGTGGAGTTACAATTTCAAATTCATCTAGGTCGAAGATCTCTTTTGCTCTTTCAATGAGTTTCGGAATAACCGATACCCTTACAAACTTCTTCTCTGAAAGGTAATTTGAAACCCAGCTGAATTCATCTGGTGGATGGGGATCTATCGCTGCAACTGATTCACTGTAGATTAAGCAGTGGTCAATGACCAGTTTAGCGGAGTTAGCTTCACCGGTTTCATATGCGTTGTCCTGTTTGGAGAATGGGAGAAAGGTGAAAATGGTGAGTATTCTTGAGGCCCCCTTCATTTCCTCTCTTAAAAAGTCACCTTCTTTTTTCCTCCTCACCTTTAAAGGGGTTTTTAGTGTGCTTAAAACTTGTAGAGTCTCGAAAAATCTATCTGATGAAGTGTATCCCTCTCCTGATTCATCCATTGAAAAGGTTCCGCATTGAATAACCGCCACGTTTTTACCTGAAACCCTTTGGACACCCTGTATCCTAGTGTAAATGTCTGTGTTTGGGAAAAACCTTTTTCCATCGTAGTTTTTCCCTATGAGAAGAGTTTCAACCCTTCTCTCTTCAAAAAATCCTTTGAGGTGTTCGGCTCCTGAGCAAAGAACCACAACCCAATTTAAAGACATCTAGGTCACCTATGAGTCATTATTAAAACACATCCATTTAAATCCAGCTTAAAAAGTTTTAGCCTTGAATTTAAAGATTTAAGTGCCCC
>JAOZFL010000052.1 GCA_027491455.1 Thermoproteota archaeon
TGTGGTGGGGCTGAGAAACCAGGAATTCCAGGCGGCCTACCCCCATCTCTTTTTTTGTGTATACATAAATTGTTCACTGCCTATGGATTCATGAGTTATGTAACTCTGAGATGGTTTAACGCTGTTTTCCATATCTTTTTCACCTTGTAAAATGTGTAAAACATTAAAAGTGTTTCCTTCACACATTATTACCTCTTTCACTAAATTTAAGCTATTCGATTGCCTACTGTCCCTTTTCAGCCATATTCTCAAATTTTCACTTAGAAGCTTGTCAATTGCAACTTTATATGTCAGAGGATTCTGAGCAATGGTTAAAAGATTTTCTAGTTTGCTCTTGGCAGCTAACCCAACCACTGTTTTTCAGCCCTCAGAAGCTACTTTTCAGCAATGAAAAACCTGGGTGGCTAACAATTTTTAAGTAATTGTTTTCAGCAAACGTTTATAATACCTTCAAAATTTAAATGAACTTGTAGTCAAAGCCAAGTTCTTCTATTTTATTGGTTATTTCCTTTTTCCTTTTCGTTCCTTTTTTATCTATTAGGAAAAGATTTGTTTTTCCATGTGTCCTTTCAATTGCTTGTTCTAGCATTTTTAAATCTAAATTTTGAAGTACATACCTGGGAACTATGTGTCCAATTGCAACTTCCCCTTTTAATGTTAAATCTGTGAATTTAGGGGCGTAGTGTGGTCCCCCTACACCTACAGCTTTCTCAACACCTCTTGTTTCATAGTTAAATTTTTTTAATGCTTCAAGGATTGTTTCAGCTATGAATTCACCAAATGATTTGTTTCTCCATTCTCTGGGGGAACTGCCTATTTCTATGAAGGTTACAGGTTTCTTTAACTCTGTTGGACCGTGATGGGTAACCTCCAATGAAACATTTACTGGGTGAATTGTTTCGCTAAGCTTTAAAAGGAAGAATCTTTGGAGCAGGGGGTTGGATACCCCTAGGGACTTGGGTTTACCTCCGTGACTTACATTTGTAAGCCAGTTTCCAGGTGTGTGAACTGTAAATGAAGGTTTCCCTGATTCTGAGCTGTGCCTGGAGATGAAAATAAATATTTGAGGGTTTAAATTTTCAAGGTAATCCGTGAACACTATGTCAGTTTCAACGGGTAGGAGAACAGCTTTTAAGGTGTTTTGCAACCACACCTCTAAACCATTAACCTCCTCCTTTTCCCAACTTGAAATTTTTAGGAGGTTTTCAGCGATGTTAACTCCTGCATCGTCTAATTCAGAGTAAACAATGACATTCCTTTTTTTAAACAATTTTGTCACACTTCTAAATTCCTAATCTAAAACTCAGGTGAACTACCCCTAGCTATTACCGTAAGGAGTTTTCCCCTGATCTTTAATCCAACTCTTTAAAAACTTTAAAGTTTTTAAAGAGTTAACGTGTTTCTTACTTTTGGGATATCTAAATATTTTTGATGGTGCTAGGAAGGATGCGTGGAGTTTACGTGAAAAACCTTGATGAGAAGTTGTATCGTGAAATTAAGGCTGAAGCAGCTAAGAGAGGTTTAACTGTTTCAGAAGTAGTGGAATCTGCCTTAGAGGAATGGTTAAAGAAGAGAAAATTTGATGAGGATAAAGATTTTCTGCTCAACAATTTTGCATTCGAAAGAAACGAGGAGGAGATATTTAAAGACCACATGGGGGAATGGATAGCCATTGAAAAGGGGAGAATTGTGGCGGCTTCAAAGCACATTGAGGAACTCAGGGAGAAACTTGGAACGGTTAATCATAGGATAATTTTTAAAGTTGAAAGAAAAGCCGGGGAGAAAAGGTACATTGGAGGTTCAAGTCTTTGTGTAAAAAGGAGTTAACTTGGCCCTACATAACAGATAACTTTAGGTTCATGGCTCCAATGATGAAATTAAAGTTGACAAATCTGGTCACAGGTAAAGGAATGGTTTTTAATGGAGTAGTTGACACAGGGTTTGACGGTGAACTGCTCCTACCCTGGAAAACATATGAAACACTTGAACTGTTTAAATGTGAAATTCCAAGGAAGTATTGGTCAATAGGGGTTTCAGTTACAGGTGAAGAGGTTTACTTGAGGGGGAGCTACGTTAACATTGAAATAAACAGTGAATTAACTGGAATAGCTGTAGCTGAAACATATATTCACAATGAAAGATTTTTAGTGGGCAGAGGCCTCCTCGAAAAATATGTTTCTAAACTTGATGGGCCAAACAAAGTATTCAGTTTGAAGCTCCCTGTTAATATAGGGAAATTGTAACTTTTCAGTTTAAATTAACTCTTTTTTAAATAAAAATAAAACACCCAACATACACTTAAGACAGAGAATTTCGAAGAGAGAGAATTGAAAGGTTTAATAAATTAGTTGCTTAAAGAGGTTTATTGGTATTTTAAGTTATCTACAGCTGCTCATAAGTTCATACTTAAAACATTGCTTTTAAGAGGGTTTTCTTCGCTTTCAAACAACATAAATGTTTAAGGTTCTGGAAAAGATGTGTTCCTCCTTTCCATTGATGCCCATGATTCCTTGGAAAACGGTTCCTCTGTTTCTCTCCTCTATGTATTCAATTGTTAAACTGATGAATTTTTCCTTAGCTCCATGGTTGGCAGGGAATATCTTTTAAAGGATATACGTAATTGAAGTTAAGTTGTTATGATTGACACTTTCCCCGCTGAAGCAGGGAGATTCTTGCACAACTTCTTCAATACATGGAGATGCATGTGTGGTGGCATTCATCTCTTCATCGCTCAGGAGTTATCTGTAAGGGCTGTGACACTGGCCCTTTAACGACTCTTTCAACTTGAAGCCCTATATTCATTTTATACATGGGCACCCCATTAACATCCAGTTTTATCCACGCCTTTCCCTAGATGTCCATCAATGAGGGTGCAGCTATGCTAATTAAAATTTTACTCTTTTATTTATTTCTAAACAACTTTTTAACACTTCTAAATTTCTAATCAAAAATCTAGGTACTTGATTAATTAAATTTATTTAGGTGTGTAAGAGAAGTGTCCATGAATAATCTTCCATTCATTTTCCTTCTTCAGAAAAATAAGAGTGACTCTGCTGGTCTTAACTTCTCCGTCTTCATCTTGGTCACGTAGTGAGACACTGTAGGCGACCTCTGGCGAGAGTATATGTATTTTTGTATCATAGAACCTCATTTTCCACCCCGGCTTTTGATATTTCCTAATCCAGTCCATAATGCAAGAAACCTCTCTCGCCCAAAAGGCTCGGAAATATGGTTCTCCACCTCAATGAAGCGAGGATCATCGGTCCAGAATAAACTCTCCATCAAGTCAGCATCTGCTGATTCAAAAGCCTGGACATAGGTGTCTAAAATCTCAAAAATTTTATGCTTGTCATCTTTCATCTGTTTTCTAACCTCTTTTCCTTCTTCTTGAATACATGAATCCAAGGACTATTAAACATTTCCTGTTCTTTTCCAGTTGCTTCTCTCCTTTAAAAAGGGGTAATCAGTATTCAGCGGCCTGTAAACAGTAAGGGATCCTTCAAAAATAAAAAGGTAAATTCCCCTTTAAGTTTTAAAAGGGTTGATGCTTTTCTATTTTTGGATATCTAAATATTTTAGTAGGGTGCTAGAATAGATACGTGGAGTTTACGTGGAGAATCTTTGGGAAACTGTATCGTGAAATTAAGGCTGAAGCAGCTAAGAGAGGTTTAACTGTTTCAGAAGTAGTGGAATCTGCCTTAGAGGAATGGTTAAAGAAGAGGAAAATTGATGAGAGTAAAGAGTTCCTTCTCAACAACCTTACATTTGA
>JAOZFL010000213.1:0-3438 GCA_027491455.1 Thermoproteota archaeon
TCGTTGAAGCAGGAAGCCCCCTGTGTTAACCGGGAGGGGTAGTTGATTTTGTGTAGTTGTAGGGATCGATTCTTTGCAGCCCCTTTATTTTGTCATATACTTTATCTGTGGAAATTATTTTTTTGTCGTGCAGTATAGCTGCTGCGGCGTGATGTGAGTCATAGAAAGTTAATTCTTTGTGTTTTTTCCTCAGCTCGGTTGCTTTAATTATTTGGTTACAGGTTAGAGGGAGTAATTTAATGCTGTAAACCTTTAATAAATCATTTATTTTCTTGAAGAAAAGTATGGTGTCTTTCGGTGTTGCAACTTTGCTTCTGATCAATATGTTCCCGGCTTTTAAGTTAAGCTCTAATTCATGTAGTGAAAGAGAGGACAAAGCTGTTTCCCTGATTTCTCTGTCTTTGATAAGTGAGAAAATCTGTTTAGCTACTTTGTGATGGTGATCAGATTTATCCATGGCAGCGTAAAGTAAATCAGTTTCTATTAAAGGCATTTTTTACTCCTTCAGGGATTTTAAGGCTTCTTCTTCAGCTGCAACATCTAATGGTTTGGATGGTTTAGGTCTGGAAACAATTTTTGAGAGGGAATCTAGGGGGTCTTCAATCTCCACCAAAATTAATTTATCTCCTTCCCTTCTTAACTCGAAGAAACTGGATTCAATTCCCCCTCTAAACTTTAGGGGAATAACAATTCTGCCTTTATCATCCATTTTAACAATTGTTTTCATGTATCCCACCAGTAAATAAATGGAAAAGTATATTTATAAATTTTTCCCACTTTTTAAATTTATCCCAAAAAAATTTTATTGGGAAAGGAAGTTAAGCCTAGATGATTAAAAGTGTTAACAATGGAAAGTTAGTTTAGGCAGAGAAGGGTTTTCCGGGTTATTAAAAGAGATATGGGAACCGTGGAGGAGACCTAGGTTAACGGTTTAGGGGGTTTCACAGCTGGGACCTGGGAAAGAAAAATTGGATTTGAAGGGAAATGGACAGGAAACCGCAGTTTAAGACCTTATATAAGTGTTACGGTACTTGTCATGATAACTGCGATTTGCAGCATAGATATGTGAACTTTCCCCAGTTATCGCGAAGGGGTTTCCTGCTTCAATGAAGAAGCTTACAGGAACTTTTATGAGTTTTGTAGAGGCTTCATCTCCACAGGTGTCTAAGAGCTGTCCCAGCTCCGTATTTTTATCCTATAAGGTGAAATCCATTCCTCAACTTGAAACAGCCTTTTTCTTTTAACTTTTACCCCTTAACAAAAACTAATTGGTAAATACCTAATTTATAGTTTTTCGATTGCTTTAAGGGTTTCACTGTAGATTTTGGCGCTTATGTAAAGGTTTGCTTCGATCAGTGTCTCCAGCATCTTTTTAGCTTCTTCCTTCATCGCTAATTTCCTTTTAACAGCTGTTAAAATTATCCCAATCCTAAAAACTTCGCCATTCTACATACCACCTCCTATTCCGTTATTAAGCAAAAATATAACCTGCATTCTCAAATTCTTGTTGATTGCATTCATCAGGTTTGGGAAGACCTGAAGACATGTGAGGAGTTTAAACAAGTTCCAGTCAGATTTAACATTCCTCGTTCTGGGAAGTTTGCCAAAACTATGAGAGGAAATCCTGTTATTGCTATTTCTTCCTTTAATGGAAACGGTAGAATCGCTCTCCCTATTAAGGAAGATGGTGCTTATAAGAGATTTATTGAACATCTCGAAGATGGTTGGATATGCACCCAGTTTAGGTTGCATAAGCAGAATGGTCGTTATGTTATTATTGCCAACCTCAGAAAGAAGTTTGAGGTTAAGCAGAATTATCAAGCTGTTGTGGGAGTTGATGTCAACTCTGGTTCTTTTGCTATTACGGTCTTGGGAGGTGGTGGAAAAGTTTTGAAGCAGTTGTATTTGGGGAAGGATATATGGCACAAGCAGTGGAAGTTTATGAAGCGAAGAAGCAAGCTCAGAAGCTATGCAGACAGAGGCAGTAAGAGGGCACGGCGTGCCCTCCGTAAGATGAAGTACGATGAAAGGAACTTCGTCAACACAAGAATATGGCAAATCAGCCATGAAATGGTTGAAATAGCTCTGAAATATAATGCTGTAATTACCATCGAGAAACTTAAACACTTGAGGAAACGCAACGGAAGAGGCAAGAAGCCCAAGAAAACTAACAGAAAGATTCATCGTATTCCATTCGCCAAGTTCAAGATGGCAATACAATCTGTTGCATGGCAGAATGGGATTGATGTTGTTGAAGTTCCAGCTGCTAAAACATCGCAGAGATGCCCTAAGTGCGGATATACCTCCAAGAAAAGCTGGGTGTTCTTCAACAACAAAAGAAAGCTGTTCAAATGCAAATGTGGTTACGAAGCAAATGTAGATAGGACTGCCTCCCGTAACATTGCAACTCTGGCTCTGGAGCGGGGCTTTGCTTCTGAGACCACTCTCAGCACCCAGCCCCAGTTTTCCAGAGCTGGCGGGGATGTCAGCCCCCGTGTCTGGCTCGATGAAGAAGTTAAATGGCATCGCTATCCTTCCGAGAGCAAGCTTCCGTCTTCAGACGGGAGAAGCTGACTGTAGCCAATGATAATAAATGTAAATAAAGTATCTTTTCATATATTATCTCCCCTTATCCCTGTTTAATGTGAATAAAATGAAAAAATTAAGTTTTTTTGTATGCTTTAGCTAATTTAAGCTCCTTGAGGATCTTTACCCCTTCATCCGTCAGTCTGTATTTGGTTGACTTTTTACTTCTCCTGTCATACTCCATCTTAACCAATCCAACATGTCTAAGAAGCCCTAGGTGATAGGCAAGTAACCCTCTTTCTATTCCAGTTTTCCTCGCTATATCATTGAAAGCCATATTAGGCTCGTTAAACAAGGTGATGAGGATGTTTAACCTGTGATCGTTATCTAGCACTCTATATATTTTTAACATCCTGCGGGCTTCTTCCATATTCATCATTGTTTCACCAATTAATTAATTGTCAGATAGATAAATAAATTTTTATCTGAAAAATTAAATTTTACCTAAAGCCTTCAGCCTTCTGTAGCGGAGAGATAACGTCACTATGATTTTCTCGGAAGTCGGAAAGATGCTTTCCCTTTCATCGTCATAAGCGTAAACATGCCCGTAAATTGCTAAGTGGGTCAGGTATAGGTCTGTTAAGTAGCTTTTGGAAGTCCCGTAAAGTGGGTGATGTTTATATGGAACTAATACCCTGAGCTTTGGAGCTATGAGTTTCTTATCATGGAACTGTGCAAATTCTGTGGCTGATCCCCAAGATTCAACGTTTATAAATATCAAATCGACGTCGGCCCTCTCCAAAACTGCCTCTTCGGTTATGCTTGGGGCAACGTCAGGAGAGAAGTCGTCTTCAGGTATTAACCCAAGTATTCCATTCTTCTCAAGCTTCCTTCTAATCTTCCTTCTCTTCC
>JAOZFL010000213.1:3560-5739 GCA_027491455.1 Thermoproteota archaeon
CCGAGCCCCTTACCGCCAGCTCCTAGGAGGACAACTATTATACACGTCTCCTTCACGCGTTCCTCCAACCCCCTCCTGTAATTCTCAATGCGTTCCCTTATCTCTTGAATCTCGCTCATCAGACAAACCTCTCATTCTTCTTAATCAATATTCTTTTAGAGGGCAGTACAGAGACAAATTCCCATCCTTCAGCCACCATAGAAATAATCGCTGGCATAAAGTTTTCTCTAACCTTTCTGTCAAAGCGCTTTGCCTCTAAAAGGTTCATCTCTTTGTAATTAACAGGAATACGTTTTTGGGACATATTTTTATCCCCCTTCTATAGCTAAATTTAAATTTCGTTCTCCAAATACGGGGTTCGGAATTTCTATAACTGTTGATTAGACGAAGTGTATCTTTATTTGATTTCAATGATTTTACCCACTCCATATTCGATAAAATCTTCTTTATATTCCTTCGCAAACTCTTCTCTAACCAAATCACCTGTACAATGAGATGGAGCAACCTTTTTTACTCCCAATTCTCTAAGTTCTTTAACATAACTTATAGGAGGATGGTGAAAGCCGCCAACTACTAAGTATATTTCATTTCTATTTGTCAATTTTTTAACTTCTTTTACAATATTCACAATTCCAGGATGGGCGCAACATGTAACAGTTATTAATCCCCTCTTTGAATTAATGATTAAGGACTGCTCTTTTGGAGGACCGTAAAGCTCCCCAGTAGTATAAACAAAATCAGAAATTTTCCTAGGGTCTGAAACATCTACAAATTTGGCTCCATGACTGGTTATCATATCTCTAAAGGAATTAGGGAAAGAACTTGGTATAAAGACTGTAACGTTACTATTTTCCTCCAAAAATCCTTCTAATCCTCCAACATGATCTCCATGAATATGAGAAATAACTACTTTATTAATTGATTTTGGGTTGATTCCAAGTTTCTCCATGTTGAAAAGCAAAATTTCTGAATCTCCACCTGTATCAAAGAGTATCAGTTCCTTAGGAGTCTTTATTATAGTAGCAAAACCCCACGCAGTTTTCAATTCTGGATCAATCTGATAATTGTCATAAACAGAAATCAAAGTTATTTCTGGATTTTCTCCTTTTTCTAATTCGATGGAAGTAGTAATTTTTGGTGGGGTTACTTTTTCAATTTGAAATGAAAACCAAGTTACTATTCCTATTAAAATTAGGATTCCGATTAAAATTGAGATTTTGGAATTCATATCAATCAATCTCAATTACTTTTCCTGCTCCCCCTTCAATATTTTTTTGTGGATAGAGTTTCTTGATTTCTGCTTTTATATTGAGTGCAGTGAGTAGGACAAATCAGATCCAAATGCTTCAAGGATTCAGGCCTAGTTCCGTGCAAACCCCCTACAATTCCATAAACTTTTCCAAATTGAGAAGCAACTTGCAAAATATGTTCCATCCTTGGATGCGAACATCCAGCTATATCTTCCTCCCCAGGTGCCTGAGCAATCAACATAAGTTTGGCATTTAAATTTCCTTCTCCACAGATGTATCATATTGGAAGTTCAATATGTTACCCTTTTCCTCGATTAGTGAAAAAAGCTTTGTTTCTTCTATGATTTTTATGATTTTCTCCCTTTTTATTCTGAAACAATAACGGGTGGAAAGATAGCCGCTCGACTTTAGAACCCTATGTAACTCCTTTAACACGGTATATTTATCTTTAATTTCAGGAAGTACGCCATAAAACAAGACTATATCTATACTTTCATCAGGCAGACCCGTATTTCCATCGGATAAAATTGTATAAATATTTTCAAGTCCTTCTTTCCTGGCTTTTTCTTCAACTCTTCTTAAAGCTAAAGGTTCTTTATCTAAAGCATAGACTTTTCCTTTTCTCCCTACAGCTTTAGCAATAGGAATTGTGTAGGAACCCACGCCGCACCCAAAATCAAGAATTATTTGTCCTCGCTTTACCTCAAGCTTTTATATTTCCTTTTCAGGTTTAAATGGTATGCCGATTTTATCCCGCAGTTCTAAAAGGAAATATTCTAATTTAGCCATGATGTTCATCGTTATATTCATTTTACACTTACATTTATATCTTTCATAGGTCCTGCAATTTTGCTTGACTTCACCTTCGCGCATTAAATCTCGTGCGATTCGACGTAATCAAGCCCGTATTCTATGATCGTTTCAAAAAA
>JAOZFL010000212.1 GCA_027491455.1 Thermoproteota archaeon
AGATAAGGGAAAAGCCTTAGTTAAGGCTTTAAACTTAATGGGTGTAAAGAGAAGTGAAGTAGCGGTGATAGGGGACTCTGAACTTGACTTAAGCATGTTCCAGGTTTCAAGTTTCTCCGTTGCCCTTAAAAATTCACCTGAGAAACTGAAAAGGAAAGCAAACTACGTTACAAAAAAGAAGTATGGCGGTGGATTTGTTGAAGCTGTAAAGAGAATTTTCCCAAAAATTTTTAATGATTTCCGGTTTAGTTTAGACAAATTGCAACTTTAATTTGCCCATTTTTAAAAGGAAGAGAAGAGAGGTTCCCACTCAACGTTGGAGACATAATAAGTAAACCTCAAATTTCAGTTAACCAGAAAAACACAGTTGACGATGCTGTTTAAACAATGTGGAAAAATGATATAGGATGCACCCTAGTAGTTAATGGAAAGCGGAGTTAACGGATATTACAACTGAAAGGGGGTAATATATACTGCAACAAGAAACCCCTTCAACAAGGGGATACCAGTAAACTGATATAATACTGCAAACCCGGTGACAGTTGAACAAAATGCATCTATTGACGTAGCTGTAGAGAAAATGAAAAACACAAATATAAGGCATCTACCAGTGGTAAACAGAGAAGAAAAACCGGTGGGGGTATATCCATTAGAGATGCCCTAGATCTAGCAACAATTTTCCTTGGCATAATGATGAAGTAAAATGAGGTAAAAGGAATTTATTGCAAGAACCACAGTAAAATTGCCTTTCACAACTTAATTGACTCTAAAAATGTTACTTCAACTTCTTTAATTAATTGATCTAGGTACTTCAGTATCTCTTTCTCTTTGACCCCGAATAAAGCTGGAATATTTTTCCATTTAGCTGTTGCAAGTGTCCAGCAATCAGCCAGAGAAACACCATATCTACATTTAAATTGCCCTGCTAGTAATGCTATTCCACCACTTGGAACAAGTTTCGCCCTTTTTAAAGTTTCTCCTATGAAACTTGCTGCTTCTTTCACCCCATTTCTCCTACAAATCACATAAAATGTTTCTGAGATTGTTACAATGTTTAAGTAACCTTTTAATAAAAGTTTATGGGTTAGTGGAGACGGAGAGTATTTATGTATTATTAGGAAGCTTGTGTCCAAGGCATAACTTTTCTGAAAGTTCAATTAGCTCCTCCTCTCTAGTTCTATCTTCTATTCTTCCCATTTCAAGGATTAACATCGCCTCTGACACATTTAACTCGTTTACATCTATTTCCCCCTTATGTTTCTCGACGTACTCCCTTAAGGCTTCCTTGATCAGTTCTGCTTTACTTGTAAACATCTTTTTCTCCATTAATTTCTCCAGGTAAACCCATAGCTTCTTTGGAATCCTAACAGAGGGCATAACAATCGTCCTACCCAAAAATAATCACCGCCTTAAAAAGATAACGTAAGAAGTGCTTTAAAAGTTTACTATTGTAAAAATTATTTACAAATTTATGCTTTTAAGAGATGAAAGGTATGTCGCCAATGTAAACTACTTCGTGTCAAGACACGGAGCCTTTCGGGCTAAACCAAGGGCATGTTTACGATGCCCCATCCCCCAGTGAACTTTGCCCTGAGGGCTATGTTGTAGACAGCATTGAAACCTGAATTGGAGGTGTAGCTGTGAGAACACCTGAAAATTGCTCCAGAGAGAGAACATATCAGTTGAGGTTAGCTGGGGCATACCAAGTGAAATAACCTTGGATGAGGCCTTGGGGTGCTCTGAAACAGCTAGGGAATACTTAAGTAAAGGGTTACCGATAGAGGTAAGGTGGGGAGTAAGTTTTGAAGCAAACCCTACCTAGCCTATGAAGTAGTAAATGCTTTCACTAAAAGGAGGTTCAGTTTCTGGGTCTTATTTAGTTTCAAGGCCTTAAAATTTTAACTAATCCTTTTTTTTAAAAGGAGTGTATTTATCGTGAAGCTGGTTTCAAAAGTAATACTTAGGGTGGTTGCCCTTTTAATGGTTAATTGCATAGGACAACCAGTCTTCACAACTAAACGTACCCCACACCTACACAGTCTTCTATTCCCAGCTCGTCTCCTGCAGTTACAACTACGCTGACACTCAGCGTTCAACTTATTTCTGAGCAGAGGAAATGGGTAAGGGCAATAGGAGAATGGGAGAGAACAGTCGACAGAGACGCCTCACCATATATATGCAGCGTTTCTCCAAAAGCTTTAAAGTTACTTCTTCAGGAAGCTTAGAATTTTCTCCTTTGCAACTTTCCTTTTAATTCTCCACCCCTCTTTATATTTCTCTATTCCAAGGATTCCTTTTACTTTTCTATATGTTCCCCTTGCTTTTCTCCATGTTCCATCGTCCAGTAAAACTTTTCCTTCCTCAAAGGCCTCTATTATTTCAACTTCCCCTCCAATTATCCCTTCGATAAGCTCTTGTTCGGTGTAGGGCTTTGGATCTATGACGCCGAACCCCTTAATAGAGGGTAGTAGTTCTGCTATAGAAGTCTCTGAAACTATGACCAGGTCAATGTCACTTGTTTTCCTCCAGTTTCCCCTTGCCCTGGAGCCTATCACCACTGCTGCTTTTACCTCTGTGTTTTTTGAGACCTCACCTAGGAAATCGACCAAGAGGTCAATAGCAGGCCCCAAACCAGGTATTTCCCCTATGTTTACTTTACATACTCCCTTAAGTAGTTCCATAGTTTATCTAAAGCCTCCACACATTTCACGGCTATTTCTTTGTTATATTTAACCTTAAACCTTGTAGCTGCATCTGGGTACCTAGCAGCGTAATAGTGAACTGTGAGACTTGATGTATCTGATAGGATACTTTTTAATTCCTTTAACCCCTCAATCTTCATCGAGGCTTCATCTACAAGGCGCT
The DNA here is from genome assembly GCA_027491455.1 of Thermoproteota archaeon. Classification (GTDB taxonomy): domain Archaea; phylum Korarchaeota; class JAOZGF01; order JAOZGF01; family JAOZFZ01; genus JAOZFL01. Next base: position 2,866 of record JAOZFL010000212.1, read on the forward strand.
TTACGTCGTGTATTGGAAGGAAAATATTTTCCTTTAATAGAAGTCCCTTCAATAGTTTTTCACATGACTGTTGAGCATGAGAGCATGCCTCGCTCCACGACTCCCTGGACAAGGCATCAAATGCTTCTTTTCTATCTCTCTCAGCGTATTTGATCCAGTTTCTCCAGTCTTCACTGTTCAATCTTGACAAGTTCAGGTTTCACCTTTTTAATTAAATTAAACATTTTAGATTTAAATTTTTATTAACAGTAAACTGACCCTGATGTTTCAACCTCAACTGTTTTGTTTTAATCCCCTCCTAAAAATACATGGTCATTTAAACCAGTCAAGGTGGTGGGAGCCACAGATTCATTTTAACCCCGATCTTTATTCTTGATCCGTATGATTCTTTAACCTAACCCCCTAGAAAACCTTTCTAACGTGACTTAAAAGGGTAGATTGGTGAAGAAGAATTTATGATACAAACATTAATTTTCAGTTAAATGTTGGCAAAGTTAGATTGCTGGAAAGATCCTTTTTTAAGAACTTGAAACATTTACTCAATTCTTTAAAGGGTGAACTTCAATTTCCCATGTTAAAGCTGGAAAAACCTGTTTTTCATTGCTATGTTTAGATTGGTTCCTTAGCTATCCAGCCGTCCTCTATTTTTATAAGTTTATAGATTCTACGTACCTTTTTGAATTCCTTCTTGGCTCTTCCCCAGAAACCGTCATCGTAGATGGGGATCCCCTCGTTTACAGCGTCTAGAGCTGTTAAATCTAAAGAGTAAAGGGCCCTGATAAATTCGTCAGGGTAATAAGCTCTGGGTTCCAACGAAATATTCCATGTTTCAATCGGGTTTAAAACAGCTAAAATTTCAGAGCGATCTTCAGGGAAGTTATCAGCTATAACTAAGACATCTGTATCACTATGGGACTCAGCATTGCCCCTTGCCCTTGAACCGAAAACAACTATGCATCTGACCTTTAAATTGCTTTTTAAAAGTTTTTTAACGTAAACTTTAAGATGATCTGAAACTTTAAACCCCCCTTCACTCACTCCGAAATCAAACCTTTTAGTTTCTCTATAACCCTTTCCCATATTTTCATTGTCACCTCAAGACATGACTCAGCGAATAACCGGTCATATTCTTCTAGTTTCCTAGCTGTTCTTCCCTTGAAATTAGGGTACCTAGGTGACATGTACTGTTCAGAAAGTTCTTCTACTTTTCCTTTCATTTTTAGAAATTCATCAATGTTTAATCCTTGTTTCCCAGCCAAAAGAATTAATTTTTCCAGTCGATGCCCCCTGACAACAACCCCTTGGGATCTCAGAAACGCTTTGAGTATTTTCTCAGCTGCTTGCTGAGAAAAGAAGCATGAATCAGAGAACCAACCCCTTTTTAAATCGTCTTCTGCCTTCTCTAAATCATGTTTCGCCATTACGTAACATTCCTTTACACTCTGAATCAACTCTCCTTTCTTTGCTTTAAAGTTTAACGCCATGTTTTTTACACCTACTTTTAAAGGGAAAAGGAAACTCCTCTGAATAAAAAGAAGGCCTCCTGAAGTTAATGTCTTAGGGTCTCTTTATTATTCCATTAACATTAAATTAAGTAGAGTTTTTATAAAGGGGAAGTTAAAACTTTTAGAAGTAAAAATTCCAATTTCCAAAATGGAAGGTGTTAAATTTTTAATCTTGCGAAGTAATCTGTTTTAATGGATTACATATGTAATCCATTAATTTCTGGAGAGAGGGAATTGAGTTTTCATGGGGATTTAAAGAAGAATCGATCTCTTTTGACGAAGCTTCCTTTTCCTCTGTCGGAATTATACGGGTTTAAAGGCAATGATTAATTTGTTTTTTTCTGTTAAAGGGTTGAATTTCAATTTGGTTCCTAGTTGTATGTTTTCTGGTTTTTCAGGGTTTAAATCTGTTATTCTAGCTGTTATAGAACACCCTTCATCCAGTTTAACTAT
>JAOZFL010000215.1 GCA_027491455.1 Thermoproteota archaeon
CCAGTTGGCGGATTAACAGGTATAAGTGGAGGAGCTGTACCGAAATTAGGTGGCATAGTAGTTGATTTGAGGAAGCTAGATAAAATCATCGAGATAGATACAGAGAACATGTACGTGACATGTGAAGCAGGAGTTACATGTTCAAGACTTGCCTATGAAGTAGAGAAGAAAGGGTTTCTCCCTCCACACTACCCGGCTAGTAGGTATGCAGCCACAATAGGGGGAAGCATAGCTTCAAACGGAATAGACGGGAGACAAATGGTTAAAGGCTCCCTTGGCAACAGAGTTTCAAGCCTGAAAGTTGTTTTACCCACTGGGGAAACCATTAAAGTTGACGGGGGAGTTTCTGGTAAAATAAGGAAAACCTCCACTGGCCCACCCCTTAAGTGGCTTTTTATCGGTAGCTTCGGCTTGCTAGGCATAATCGTGGAGGCAACGATTAGATTATATCCAAAGCCGGAATCATATAAGTCAATTCTTGTGGCTTTCAATGAAGTTAAAGACGCTGTCAAAGTAGGGGTTGAAGTTAAAAAGGAAAATATACCTGTAACCTGCCTTACAATTTGGGACAAAGTAGCTGTTTCAATCCATAGGAAGATGAAATATGGATCCAACATACCAGATGTAAATGCCCTTTTACTAGTGGATTTTGAGGGTTTAGAGGGAATATGTGACCTACTGAAACAGAAAGTACTTGATATATGCCGCAAACACAATGGATGTGAAATAAATCAAAGAGTAACTAGGTTTATTTCAGGGTACGGTGCTGATTTCTACTCAGCTATAGCTGGAACAGGTAAGGGAGGCTGGGGAGCAATAGACATGTGCATACCTACAAGTAGAGTTGAAGAGGCATTAAACATTTTTTACACTATACTAAATAAATACAGAGTTGAACCCTTAGGTGCCCTGATTTTAAAGCTCGACCCAACATACATAGACTTCTTCTACAGGATTCACGAAGGAGAAGAGAGGTTAAGATATATCGAAGCAATAAAGGAAATGTACACCGCTGGGTTAAAGCTCGGCGGCTCCCTTTCACATGGAATGGGTGTAAAAGTAGATGCAAAAAACCTGTTAACTAAAGAGTTAGGTGCGAGCTTAAATCTTTTAAAGAGAATTAAAGAAGCTTTAGACCCAAACGACATCATGAACCCAGGGATCCTTCCCTAAAACACTAATTTATTGAGAGACCTGTTTTCCCCTCGAAAATTCGGTGCTAAGGCACTCGCTGGTAAAATAATATTTAAGACGTAAATTAAATTCTTTCGAAAAAGTTAATTCTACAGTTACCCCGCGATTACATGGGATGTTTTCCTTTGAACATAATTGAAAAGAAAGAGTTGAAGATGGAGAAATTCAATTTTTATTTCCTTAAGATTCTTCTTGATAATCTGTAGGGGTCTGTTTCGTTTCTGAAGGGGACATAATAAACTTTTGGTTTTGTTCCAAGTTCTGGAAGTAAGTGTTTAGCTTTTCTTTGAGCAATAATCCTTGAAACTCTGCTTTCAGGGTTTTCAAGGTCTCCGAAGAATCTAGCTTCAGCTGGACACATTTCAACGCAGTATGGTAGTAAACCATTCTTCACTCTTTCAGAGCAGAAGTCGCATTTATCAACCACGTCTCTTTCATAGTTTAAGTAGAGGGCATTGTATGGACATGAAGGTATGCAATCTTTATTTTCACAATCAGCGCATTTCTCTGTGTTGATCACCACGACTCCGTCTTCTTCTATGTAAATTGCCTCTTTTCCACATGCTTCAATACATGGTGCATCCTCGCACTGCATACACTGCATTGGAAGGAAGAACCTAGTCACTACAGGGTATTCCCCCTCCTCCCATTCCTCGTACCATAAACGATGGTATTTATGACCAGTGTCAAACTGTGTCGGTATTTTACTGATTACTTTGCATGCAACATAGCATGTTCTGCATCTTACACAGCGTTTAAGATCTATGACCATTCCATACCTAACCATTTCCATCACTTTACCCTGTGTATCTTTACGATTGAGTAGTTTTTGCCGCATCCACCTGCGTATGGTGAAACACTGTATGGTATGACCCAGTTCATCACAACCCCCTCTCTTGCTTTTGGCATCATAAGTTTTGATTTATGCGTAGATGCAAAGAAAATCCATAAGGTTTTAGGATGGATTGTCTCTGTTAGTTTAACCTTCCCCCTCTCCTTAACTCCAACTGCTGACTCCTCACGGACACATTGATCATCTTTCTTGGTTGGCCCTATGCATTCAACCTCAACCATTTCCCCGTCTCTTATACCCAGCTTTTCAGCTTCATTTCTATTCATGTAGATAACTGTGTAGGGGAGACCACCTTCAATTGCATCTTCCATTAAGTAGCGGTTTTGCTGTGTAGCGCTTTTCTGATGCCAAGTTGCCTTTCCACACACTAGGTAAAACTCATTTTCTCCTCTGGGTTCAGCTATGGGGATGTAAACAGGTAATGGGTACACATGGGGGTAATGGTACCATTTCGATTTCGGGTTGAAATAACATTCTTCTGCTAGTTCATTTGAGTATATTTCGAAGCGGTTGCTACGCGTATTGATTGGCTTGAAGAGAAGGTTGTATTCAATGGGGTAGGTTTCCTCATATGGTCCCTCCTCAACGAGTTTCTTGGCTGTAACCTTTGGATGTAAACCTATTTGTTTAAGCATTCTGTCCCACCAACCGTATTTAAGGTCTAGGTTTTCGAAGTATTCTCCATACCCTAGTTTCTTGGCTATCTCCACTAAGAACCAACTTAACGGTTTCGATTCTCCTCTGGGGTTTATGGCTGAAGATCTCATGAATAAAACTGTGTGTTCCCTACCGTCTATGCTGATATAGTTGAATTGATATAGGTGGTGTCTCTCAAGATATGAAGCTTCAGGGATCACGTAGTCAGCTAAGTCTATGAATTCCTTTGGCAACTGGTCTCCTACAATTATTAGATCCAGTTTTTTAAGGGCTTCCCAAATCCATTTCGAGTCCGGCTGTGTAACAGCTGAGTTTTCAGCTGTTGAAAGAACAGCCTTTATTTCCCCCTTCATA
>JAOZFL010000195.1:0-4762 GCA_027491455.1 Thermoproteota archaeon
CTCCTTGAACAGTTTGAAGTGGTCATCGAGATCTGGGTTTACATTGTTTACCTTTTAGTTTCAGCTTCGATCTACGTTGTTGCATCTAGGATCTCAGCTGAATCAGGAATCGATGTCTCGATTTTCAGGGCCCTTGGAATGAAGAGGGGTGACGCTGTTAAAACAGTGGTTTATAAGGTTTTAATTGTTTCAGTTGCCGCTTACATTGTGGGTTTATCGATTGGCTTGATTGGTGCTCAAATGGCTTCGAAAGTCATTTACTTTTTTAGAGGGGTATGCATTAACCCATACATTGAACCTTGGCAAACAATTCAATTTTTCATTGTCACCCAATTAATTGCTTTCTTAGCTTCTCTACCCCCAGCCTATAAAACTTTAAAGGTGAAGGTTAAGGAATTTGTGAGATGAACATGTTTAAGGGGGTCTAGGTGAAAATCTTAACTATTAAAAGGTCTTCTACTTTCATCCTTGTCCTTTCATTGGCTTCAGCTCTCTTCATGGTTACAGCCACTCTTTTCATCAATGTTTACCGTTTTGATATGTCATTTCAAGGGGGGAGAGAAGTAGTGGTTTTCTATGAGAAGGGAGCTGTTTCATCTGTTACAAGTCTCCTCCCAGTTTACTTTGCAGATCTTTTAAGGATGGTTGAAGGAGTTAAGGTTGTAAGCCCTGAAGCTGTTGCCCTTTGCTATGTTGAAGGGGAACCCGTGGTTGTTAGAGGGGTAAACCCCTTGTTTTTTTACGGGGTGGTCGAGGTTGAAGGGGCTAAGCTAAGCCCTAACGATGTTTTCTCAGCTGTTTTAGGCGTGGATTTAGCTGAAAGATTAGGGATTAAAACAGGTGACAAGGTACTTGTTTTCAGCGGTTTAAGGGAAAGGTTCATTGAATTAAACGTTAAAGGTGTGTTTAATTCCCCTCCCCCCTTCAAAGATGAAATGTTGGTCCCCCTTTACACGGGGCAGTGGCTTAGAGGAACTAGGTGCAACTATGTTTCGTTGTTGAGGGTGAAAATTGGGGGGGTGATTAACCGTGAAACCTTGATTCGAATGGTCACTGGCACCCATAGAGTTGAAGTGACCTTGAAAAGGGAAGAGAATCTCTCACCTGTTCAAGGGGGTACTGTTTTAATTTATAACTCCTTGAGAAACCTTTGCTCGAAGGGGGTAACTGATGATTTTGGGAGGTGCATTTTCAATTTAACAATTGGAACTTATTACCTATACCCTGTTATAGGCAACAAAACAGTGGAGGAACCGGTTAAATTTAACGTGTCAAAGGATAAAGAATTAACGGTTTTTTTACCCTTAAATTTAACGGGTGAACCTCCAAGAGAGAAAGGGGGATCTGAAAGTAAGGGTGGAGGGGTTAGGGAGTATAGATATCTTTTCAGGGGGGTTAAGGGGGGTTTATCGATAACTTTTAAGAAGGGGGATGTTAAACAGTTCCTTGAAGAGAAAATAGGGGTAACTGAGGCCTTCCTTTGGCTTCTAGCGGCATCTGTCTTAATTTTCTCGGCGATGACTATTAATCAAGCGTCATCCTCCCTTATAGGGGATGTTGAACAAGTTATACATGTTTTAAGGGATATTGGGGCTTCAAAGAAACATGTTTTAAGGAGGATCCTGCCAGAATTAACATTTTTTTCCTTTCTCGGCGGGGTTTTAGGCTGTTCACTTGGAACCCTTATGGTTTGTTTCTCTTTTCCAAGCTTACTTGTTTTCTCGCACAGAGTGGAGTTTTCAATTGATCCAAGGGTTGAACTGATGACTCTCCTTTTAGCAGTTGCAATCGGAACTTTTAATGGTTATCTATCGATTCACAAGGTTTTAGGGAGGTGAGTAGATAAGTTTAATTTTCAGTTCAGCTAAAAAACTATGATTTAAACTGTCAGCTACCCACAGCTAAACCATGTGGGTTTTGCCATTAGAGGAATAATGTTGCCAGCAATCCTCATCAAGCCAGACATAGGGGTTGACATCACCCACCAACCCTGGGGCTGAGAGAGGTGGAAATAGCCATGAAGCCCCGCTCCAGAGCTGCCATGTTACGAAAGGCAACCCTATATTAGAGTTATAGTTGGAGATGTAAATGTTTTTGACAATTCCTTTCATCGCTGAAGCAGATGAGTTTACTTGGCGACAGGATGTGAAGTTGTCCTTTCCTTTACCAGTTGAATTAACTCTTCTATTTTACTGTTCAACTGAGCTATTTCTGAAGGGTATTTTTCCAGGTTTAAAGGGGGGGAGTCGAGGAGTTTAATTACTCCTCTCTTCTCCATTTCAATGATTGTATTCAGTGTTTCCATGCTTTCTAAGCCATGTTCATTTTTTAGAAACGCCACTACCTCGCTTACCTTTACTTTCCCCTTCTCAGCATTTAATTTTTTCACTGCCTCTATTATTAACTCGTTTATTTTCTGTTTCCCCTGCATGTTTCAACCCTTCTTTCAAGGGTTTGGGTTAAACCTTTAATTTAAATAAAATTTAAATAAAATTTAAATTAATTCTCCTTTCCGTTTAACTTTTAAGTTTTAGGTGTTTAAGTTTATATTCGGTGTACATTTATGGTTTCATGGCTGCATGTTTTGGGTGATTTCACACTTTGGCTTTCAGTTTCAACCATTTTTATCTTGGTAATCTATGAGCTTATATCTGATTTGATAGGTGTACATGTTAGAAGAGATGTTCTTGGTTTCCTATCTGTTTACCTAGGTTTCCTATCTGTTTCTTTGCTTCTTTACTATGGTTTCCTCAGGGTTTTCGGTTGAGGGGGGTTAATGGTGGAGAAAGTTTTACTTGGAAGGAAGGTTTCAAGTTTACCTGTTTTAACTCTTTTCTCGCTTGGCTTCATTTTTTCATTTCTCTCCCTTCGATATGAATCCTTGATTTTAGGGTTGATAGGAGTTGGATCCATTTTTTACGGGGCAATTGTTTACCTTGTCGGTTACAGAGGCTTCATTAGAAGGGATTTGCTTTACCCCCTCATCGAAAACTCCTTTACCCATTACCAAAGACTCTTCTTGGCTGAAGGGTGTAGGGGGAGAGGTATCTACATGTTTCTTAAGGGGTCTAAACCTTTCACAAGGGTTTTCATCCCTTTAAGCGAGGTGGAAACACATGTTCCACCGCAGGGTGTCATAGATGAGGGGAGCTTCAGGGTTCATGTGCCTAGAGGCTTGGTTTTTGAGCCTCCTGGCTACATGTTAAAGGAGTTTTTTGAAAAGTGTTTAAACATTAAGTTTGAAGGGTTAGAGGTGCATGAAGCCCTTAACATGGTTTCAGAGGGTTTAAACAGGTTTGAAGTTTCAAGGGGTCTCAACTACATTTTTGAGGGGGGGAGGGTAAGGGTTAGATTTACGGGTTTACTGGATGGGAAATTTTGCAGAACCATTAAAAGGAGGTATAGCGGTTTATGTGAACAGGTTGGCTGTCCATTTTGCAGTTTAGTTGCATGTGTGCTTTGCGAGTCAACTGGTGAACCTGTTTTTATTGAGTCCACAATTGTTTCACCTGAGGGTGGAGTTGTGGAAGCAGTTTTCAGATTTTTAAGGTGAGGATCAATGGGTAGGAGGAGTGTAGGAACTTTGAGTTTAACTTTGCTTTTCACTTTGCTTCTATGTTCATTTGTCCATGCCCAGCCTCCGCAACACATAAATTATGAGTTAGCCTCTGAAACTCTTCTTCCACCCTGGAAAACACTTTTAATTTCATGGATACTTGGAAACTCCTCTTTTAACTGGGGTTATCTTCCACTTGTCCCCTTTTCAAGGGTAAAAGCTAATTTATCTCTGTTCTATGTTTTTGGATCTGATAAAAGGTTTTTTTGGCGTGTAGATTCCTTTGATTTCTTCGATGGAAGGGGGTGGGCTCAGTACAGTTACAGGTATGAGGGGTACCCCCTTAAAGTTAATGTTTCAGGTTTCCCCCTCCTCTTTGTAATGCTTAACAAAACAGATTTGAAGAGGTTTGAGGGGGTTATCCCTGTTCCATCCATGGTTGAAATGGTTAAAGGGGTGAACGTTTCAGGTGTTGAGGTAAATGGTTACTTAACAGGTACAGGGTCTGTTTTGGTTTCAGGGAATATTTCAGGTACCCATCTCATGTACAATGTTTCCTATGGTGGAAGGGTTTATAACCTTTCAATGATTTCCATAGCTGATGTTTCAGATGTACCCAGTGAAGTAAGGTCTAGGTACACTTCTATTCCTTCAAAGCTGCCTCTTGAACTAGTTGAAGCAGCTGGGAAAATTAGAAACAGAAATTTAACCATGGCTGGACAAGTTAAAGCCATAGTTGATTTCCTTAAGGGTTTAAAATATGATTGTGAAGTAGACTTCGGAAACGTTTCAGCTGATGAAGCAATTTCCCTTTTCTTCAGGGAGGGTAGGGGGGACAGCTTACTTTTCTCAACTGCTTTCACCCTTCTTTCAAGGGAAATGGGTATACCTTCAAGGTTAGTTGTAGGTTTTAAACCAATTAATGTTTCAGGTGGAGGGTACTGGGTTCTCAGCAACGACATATATGCTTGGGCAGAGGTTTTCTTTCCAGGGATCGGCTGGTGCCCAGTTGACCCTTCACCTTCAAAATTTGAAACAATCGATGCATTACCGATAAATGAAATCAAGGTTGTCCTTAAAGAGAAAGTTGAAAAGACACTGAAAATCTCAGGTAACAAAACATCTCCAACTGTTAACCTATCAACTGGGGGAGGAAACATGACTATAAGCAATGTGACAAATAGCAATGTAACCACTCCTCTAAAT
>JAOZFL010000195.1:5000-7054 GCA_027491455.1 Thermoproteota archaeon
GTTACTTTTTTTTACGATTCAGGCAGGTTCAGAGATGGAATCCTTTTCCTTGGAGACTCCTTAGTTAAAATTGTTTCAAAGCTGAACAGAGTGGAAAAGGAGCCCTGGGAAACATTTAGAGAGTTTTTCATGAGGGCTTTCAACAGCTTTGAAGGGGGAGGGGTTCACTCTTTCACAGAGATATTGGAAAGGGCAAGGTACGGAGGGGGGGAAGTAAATTTGAATGAATTCCTTGAAGCTGTATCTGTTTTTTCAATTATCCTAGACTTTTTCACAGGTGAATTGAAGGGGGAGAATTGAATTTAAAGGTTTTCCAAGGGGGGTTGAAGAATTGAAGAGTATCTTTTTCCATGTTGCACCATTCCTCCTCTTTTTCCTTTTCTTGGTTTTAACATTTTACAGTCCCTTACCTGCTTTTTCAGTTTTCAATGGGAGATGGGATGGATGCTCAGATTTCACCAGGTTCATTGAGGGAAGGGGATGGAAGTTAGAAACTATTTATTCACTTTTAACCCTTAACAACTCAGCAGATCCACATGGGAAACTACTGGTTTTTCTAAGTCCAGTTGAGAAACTCAGTGATTTGGAGGTTGAAACTGTTAGGAGATTTGTTTATGGAGGGGGGAGTTTACTTTTAGCAGATGATTTCAGGGAGGGAAACTCTCTTTCAAGTGTTTTCGGCGTTAAATTCTCAGGGGATTTACTTCTTGAACCCTCACTTTACTCTAAACAACCTTTTTTCCCATTGGTTAACCTAACTGTTAGGGAGGGGTTTAAAAGGGTTTACACATTGGTTTTAAACCATCCAAGCACCTTGTTGTTCACAGGTAGGTTTAGGGGTAAGGGGTACTATGTGAAGCTGAATGAAACATGGTTAAGGGTTAACATGTCGGTTCAAGCTAGGAGTTCAGGGTCAAGTTGGTTGGATGTCAACTACAACTTGGAAAAGGATGGAGATGAACCCAGGGGGTCCTTCCCAGTGGTTGCCTTTATGTCTTATGGTGAGGGACGCGTGGTTGTTGTAAGCGACCCAGACATCTTCATCAATGACATGTTGTTTAGGAGGGATAATTTAGCGGCAACCAATTACATTTTAAGCTACCTGGCCGGTAAAGGAGAAGTAACTGTTTACTTTTGTGAGTCGAAGGTTTGGTGGGTTAAGCCTCTTTCAATTTATTTCCTAACTTTTCTAAGCGGATGGAAAGGGCAACCCCTACTTTTCAGGGTTTCAGCTTCAATTCTTTTCTCAGCTGCTTTCTCTTTTTTCCTCCTCTTTTCAACTGTGAAATCAACTGGTTCCCCATTTATAGAGTCACTGCTGGGTTTCACAGGTGGAGGAGAGGGTGGAAGTGAAGAGGTTTCTGAATTCGAACCCTTTGAAACTGATTACAATGAGTATTTAAAGTCATTTTTCGAGTGGTTCCTTAAAAGGTTAGGTGTTGACTTAGAGATCTCTAACCCCCAGCTAATCTATGAGGAAATCGTGGAGAGGTACCCAAGTGTTAAAGGTGAAAATTTAAAGAAATTAATAGAGTTATATGTGAGGGTTAAGATGGAAGTTGAAAGGGTTGTGAACTTCAAGGATTTCATAAGGGTATGTGACGATTTACTTGAGGTTTTGGAGAGGATAGGTATTTAACGGTGTGTAAATTGAAGGTTAAGGAAAGTTTAGTTTTTGACTTGGCCCAGAAACTGAAGAGAAAAGTTTTATTTGAACTTGGAAAAGTTGTTGTTGGCAAGAAGGATTTACTTGAAGAAATATTGATCGCTATACTAGCTGAGGGACACATATTGCTTGAAGGGGTGCCTGGGCTAGGTAAGACACTTATAGCTAGGGGTTTCAGTAAAGTTTTAGGGTGCAGCTTTAAAAGGATCCAGTTTACATCTGACATGCTTCCATCCGATATAACTGGGTCCTTTATTTATTTAAGTAAGGAAAACGAGTTTAAATTTAGGCAGGGACCAATTTTCTCAAACATTATTTTAGCGGATGAAATCAACCGTGCACCGCCTAAATGTTTAACCGGTGAAACACCTGTCCATTTATCCACTGG
>JAOZFL010000054.1 GCA_027491455.1 Thermoproteota archaeon
ATGGAAAAGCCAGCTGCAATGTTTCTTTTAAAGGTGTTCTCTAAACAAAAGAAGTTAATTTGGTTTGTGAGGTAAAGGATCTATAAATTTCGCTTTTCCTGAGCCAAAAGTAAGGGGAAATCTTCAGTTTTTTATTTAATTCTCTAATGGCTTCTTTTATGGTTTCGAATCTTAAAGGTTTCTTTTTCAGCGCCTCCCTCGCTATTTCTCTGAATCTCCAAACACCAAGTGGTACCCATTCTCTGTAAACTTCCAAGAAAGCTATTACTGCTGCTTGCCTCCTTTCCATGCTGAGGTATTCGAGGACTGGAAGCCTTACAGCGTAGTAGGCACCTGCTGTGTTCTCAGCGTAATTTTTTCTTCCCCTGGTGTACTCATAGTCTGTGTAAATCTTAGGTTTAGTTGTTAGGATCCAAGCCTCGAGAACTTCGAACATCCAAGTGGAAGGCATCATCAGTATTTGAACATTGTTTCCAAGGGCTTTGCAGCCGAAAACCAAATAGTGGTTTATTTCAGGGTAACCTAAAATTTCCCTGTGTAAAGTTTTACCTATAATGTCATCTACAGCTGTTATGCTCCACTCTGTGGGAACAATTCTTCTCTTACTTTTTAAACCTATTAATCCAAGTGAAAATATCCTCATTATTTGCCTTTGAGGGAAACCTGCTCTATAAAGATTGATAACTGCTTCGTTAGCCTTTAAATCTACATCACTGGTTACATAATCTATTTTACGTTGGATTTTAGGGTTTCCCTCTAAAAACAGTCTTTTTATGGGGGCAGAGAAACCCATAGGTGCCTCCCTCGGTGAAAAAACTGGTTTTAAACTGGGTTTCCTCTTAAAATCTACTTCTAGGTCCACTGGGTTTGTAGACATAGCTATTTCCTGTACACTTAAAACAAGTCTTCCAGGGTTCCTTGCCTCTTCTACTCCAACCCTTATCTTTCCCCTAACCAACATGAATCTATACCTTAGGATTTCATCCATTGCCATGTGAATCCATTTCTCAGGTGAATCCATCAAACAGGTTTCCCTTCCTTTAATAGGCGGAGTCAAGGGGCCGATTGTCACCTTTGGATACCCCCATGAACCAACAAATGTTGAGGGGGGAGAAGACCCCTGAATCTCCAAGGCATCCAGCAACTTCTTAATTGAAAGAGATAACCGGGCTTTCAAAAGGATTGGACAGAAACTTCTACCGCAGAGAAACCTATGACCCATACACAACTGGCAAATACTCTTCTTCACCTCACTAACAGAAAAACCGAAAATCTTTCCCTGCCTTGACATTTAAACATCAACTTAAATCCATCCAAACATAGATTTAAACCCAGATACTTCCACTTAGCCCTCTAAGAAAACACCGCTAAATCACCTATATTTTAGATATTTGGACTCTATCTTCATGAAATATTTAAGATTTAAAGTTTATTCCCCCTGGAACCCTAAAAGCTCCCATCGAAAAAGAAGACATTGAGATGAGTCAGATTTTCTTTTTGTAGAGGTAAATTATTTTTATGGCTTTTACCGGGCATTTTTCAATGCATATTTCGCATCCGTGGCATTGATCAGGGTTAACAGGGAAGGGTTCATCATCTATTATTTCTATGACCCCCATTGAACAAGCTTTTACGCATTCTCCGCATCTTTGACATTTTTCGTAATCGATTACAACTCTGTACATTTCGGGTTACCAATATAAACAGTTAATTTTTTCAATAAATCAGTTATAAATCATTTACTTTTATTTACAAAGCTAACCCTTCATTTACCCGACAAGTACAATTCTAAGCATGTTAAAGATATGTTTCATTGGGGGTTTAGAAGAGCTGATTACTAAAGGCTTAAAAAGTGAAACATATACTTTAACGTTTGCATTAAATACTCTTTTATGCAGCGAGAAATAGAAATGAGAGATTTCATTTTAGTGGTTAAAGGAGAAGTTTCTGAGTGGTTGATCCGTAAGGTTAACTTAACTGTGAGTGAAACACTTGAGAAAATTGATTTGATCAATAAACCTTTAAGCGTACATCTATTCAAGGACAGAGAAACAATGTTGTCCTATATATTAAATGAAAGAATTAAATACGGTGTTAAATCACCTGTTCTCAGCCATGATTTCCTGGCTTTACACGATGCATGGACTGGGAAACCTAGAATAATGGTTTGCCAGGAAAACATTACTCATAAACCCTTAAAGGTTTTTATTGGGGCTTTGCGACATGAAATAGGGCACGCTTCACTTCATGGAGACCTAAAATATTATTTGCTTAAAGTTCCTGCACCGCTTGTCTCCATGAAGCAAATGTTAAAGTTAAATGAGAAATATATTTTCACCTTGCTATATCTCTTATCCATTGCAGTTAAGGACTTTGAGGTTACATCTCTCCTGGTTTCAAAGGAGTTCATTGATGACCAGCTGGAATTAATTATTTATCAATTGAAACCGGAAAGGGAGGAAAGAAACATCTGGAGTCTAGCACAAGGAAACATCGAAGTAATGGGGTTGTTCCTGGCTTATACGCTGAAACCGATTTTCTGTTCATTACCACTCTACATGAAAACACGGTTAATCGATAAATGTATAAGGAAATCCTACAGTTACATGTCAAATGAAATGATTGACAGAGTCATAGATTTCTCTATTAAAACTACAAACAGGTTTTTAGAAGGGGAAACCCTAAAAAACATTTCAATAACATCTGAGGCTTTCAACAGTTTCCTTTTAACATTGTCGACGGAAGTCCCCATGCGAGGGGGTTAGGGGATGAGAGGCGATAAGTATTTATAGCTGTCACTGTAAATTATCTTCTGATGCCCTGTTAAGGGACCACTGTTTATGTTTCGAGGGAAACAAGGGAGAAGCTGGATGCCCCTTCCAATAGGGGGTAGTTCACATCATGTCGCCAAGGAAGTTCATCTGCTTTAGCGATGAGGGGGAATTGGCGAAACATTTATATCCCCCAACCAT
>JAOZFL010000063.1 GCA_027491455.1 Thermoproteota archaeon
TTCGATGCAGTCCCATACACCATTTGGCCATGGGACGTTGCAACAAGAGACGTTGTTTTCCCTATGCCAACATGGTCTGAAAGAGGGTGAATAAAGGGGGTTTACCATTTGATACAGCATCTCCTAGAGGTTTTCATTGAAGGGATATTGATCGGTGGAATATTCGCCCTCTTTACCCTAGGGCTGAACATGATTTACGGAGTACTGGAAATAATAAACTTTGCCCACGGAGAATTCATAATGCTTGGAATGTACATTGCTTACTGGTTGTTCGTCCTGATGGGTTTACATCCCCTTCTAAGCTTAGCAATCGTTTTCCCCCTCCTTTTTTTTGCCGGGGCAGCCTTTGAAAGGGTGGTTATAGAAAAGGTTATAAAGGCCCATATTTTCATCCAAACCTTCATCACGTTTGGTTTACTTCTACTCCTCCAAAACCTTGCATACTTCTTCTGGAGCGCAGACTACAGGGCGATAAGGATTCATTTCCCATTGATCTCCATTGGAGGTCTACATGTCAGTACACCACGCCTAATAGGCTTCATAGGCAGCATAGTAACCATTATTATATTGCATCTTTTCTTAACCAAGACAAAGGTAGGGACAGGTATAAGAGCTGTGGATGAGAACCCAGTGGCAGCTGAACTCATGGGTATAAATGTGAAGAGGATGAGACTAATAACTTTTGGTCTAGGGACAGGGTTAGCAGGTGTGGCAGGGGTTTTCATCTCTCTTTTCTACTATATATATCCAACCGTGGGTTTCATATTCATCCTTTTAGCCTTCATAATCGTTGTCCTTGGGGGAATGGGAAGCTTCATTGGAAGCCTTGTAGGTGGACTGATTATAGGTGAACTTGAATCCCTTTCAGCTCTTTTCGTAGGGCCGCAGTGGAAGGAAGCTGTGGCTATGATCGTCTTCATCCTCATATTACTCTTTAAACCGACAGGGATATTTGGCATGGGGGAGAGGAAGTGATTACATTGAAGAAACACCTTAGTAAAGTTTTAATCGCAGTTATGTTTTCCCTCATCCCCCTTTACCCCTCCCCCTATTTTAGACGTACCCTTTTCCTCGTCCTTTACTTCGCTTATTTAGGGGTTGCATGGGATATACTAGGCGGTTACACAGGGCAGGGTTCCTTTGTCCACGCGGCATTTGTTGGTTTGGGTGCTTACACTTCAGCTCTCCTCTTTATCTGGTGGAGGCTCACCCCTTACATTTCAATGTTCATAGGTGTGCTGGTTTCAGTTTTATTTGCTGCTTTAATCGGTTATCTATGTTTCAGATTCGGTTTAAGGGGACACTTCTTTTTCCTTGCATCAATAGCCTTCCTAGTGGCTATGAGATATTCCTTTACCAACTGGGACCTTGTAGGTGGAGCAACAGGGTTAATCATCCCTTTGGAGTCCAGTAATCCATGGCTGTACATGCAATTTGAAGGAAAACTTCCATACTGCTACATAATGCTAGTTTTCCTTTTAATAGAAATTTACCTAGCTGAAAAAATCGTTAAATCAAAGCTTGGATACTATTTCATCGCCATTAAAGAGGATGAACTTGCATCTGAAAGCTTAGGAATCAATACTTTGAAGTATAAATTGGTTTCCCTCATGGTAAGCGCCGCCTTTACATCCATGGCAGGCACATTGTACGCCTTTTTCGTCGGTTACATAGCCCCTGAAACAGTTCTCTCAGATATTTTAACGGTTCAAATCGTCATAGTAGCTGTTCTAGGTGGTGCAGGTACAATTTACGGTTCTCTAATAGGAGCCTTCATAATGGTTCCACTTATGGAGTATACAAGGGCTTTCCTAGGTGCAAGGAGCGGCTTGGACCTAATAGTTTTAGGGTCATTGATTATATTGATAGGTGTCCTTTACCCCCATGGATTAATAAGGTTGTTAGAAAAGATCTATTGGAGGCTTCGCATGGTTAAAGGGGGCCGCAATGAAAAATGTTCTTGAAGCTAAAAACGTTTCAATGTGGTTTGGAGGGTTACAGGCTCTAAACAACGTGTCAATTACAATTAAAGAACATGAAATAGTGGGTTTAATCGGACCTAATGGCGCCGGGAAAACCACTTTGCTAAACTGTATAACTGGTTTCTATAAACCTTTAAAGGGCAAAGTCTTCTATAAAGGCATGGAAGTAACAGGTTTAAAACCTCATAAAATATGTAAAATGGGTTTAACTAAGACTTTTCAGATAATAAGAGCCTTCAAATCACTTTCAGTTTTAGACAATGTTTTAATAGGAGCCCTTCTAAGGTCGAGTAAAATGGATGAAGCCCTAAGTATTTCAAGGGAAGCTATAGAAAAGGTTGGTTTAAGAGGGAAAGAGGAGATGACCGCTGGAAACCTTACACCAGCTGATCAAAGATCACTTGAATTAGCTAGAGCTTTAGCCACTAAACCAGATGTTCTCCTGCTAGATGAGATAGCTGCTGGTTTAAACCCAGTTGAAGTTTCTGGGTTGGTTGAAACATTAAGGGAAATAAACAGGGAAGGATTAACCTTAATCATCGTTGAACATGTTATGCAGGCAATCATGCCCATTGCTAAGAAAATTGTTGTGCTGCATGGGGGGAGAAAAATAGCTGAGGGCCCCCCTGAAGAAATAAAGAGGAATGAAAGAGTTATTGAAGCCTACTTTGGTGAGGAGTAGTTGCTTGGCATCAAAAACCTAGACGTTAAATATGGAGATGTACAGGTTCTGTGGGATGTTTCTCTAAGAGTGGATGAAAACGAGTTTGTTGCAATTATAGGGGCTAATGGAGCAGGTAAATCAACCCTGCTTAAAACCATAGCTGGTTTAATTGGCCCTAGCGACGGGGAAATATTATTCCTCGGCGAAAAATTGAACGGTTTACCTCCACATAGAATTGTTAGGAGGGGGGTTTCCCTGATACCTGAGAGAAGAGAACTTTTCGGGAACCTAACGGTTTATGAAAACCTTTTGATGGGTGGATACACCGTCAGCAAAAATGAAATAGAGGACAGGGCTGAGTGGATCTACAACTATTTCCCTATTCTAAGGGAGAGGAGGAATCAGTTGGCTAGAACCCTTAGTGGAGGTGAACAGCAGATGCTAGCAATAGCTAGAGGGTTGATGTCTAAGCCAAAGTTACTCATGCTAGATGAACCCTCCCTTGGCTTAGCGCCTAAAATTTCAAGTGAGCTTTTCAGGTTAATAGAGAAGCTGAACTCTGAGGGAATAACGATCCTATTGGTGGAGCAAAACGTTAAAAAAACTTTAAAGATAGCGACAAGGGCATATGTCTTGGAAAACGGGAGAATGATCATGGAAGGTGAAAGTGAGGATCTTTTGAGAAATGAAAACATTAGAAAAGCATATTTAGGGATTTAAAACTTTCACTTGCCTCAACTTCATGGTTTCCTCTTTATCCAGTTCATTCCCCCTCACAACTACACCGTAATGTTTCCTAGCTGACTCTTTAGATACTAATCCATTTAAGAAGTCTCTTAACACTTTTTCAGGGTTCCTTTCAAATGGGTTTCCATACCCCCCTCCTCCAGGGGTTCTCGCCACAAATGTGTCTCCCTTCTCAATGGTTACGGTGCATTTCGACTTCAACTTAACCCTTTCCCCGCTGCGTTTAACGATGTAGAATTCTCCTTTAGCCCCTGGTTCACCACCATTCAGCCCCCAAGGAGGTATCTTGGTTCTCTCCGCTAAAATTGAAAGAGTTGCAGATGGAGAAATCAGCTTCCAGCTTCTCTCAACTCCGCATCCACCTCTCCACTTACCTGGCCCACCGCTATTATCCCTTAACCTGTAACTTATAAATCTTAAGGGGTAGGATTTCTCAAGGGCCTCTATCGGGGTGTTCATGGTATTTGTCATGTGTACATGCACCCCGTCTAAACCGTCCAGTCCAGGTCTACCCCCCATTCCACCGGCTAGGGTTTCATAGAAAGCCCAAGGTCTGTTTTCCTCGTCAATCCCCCCTACACATATGTTGTTCATGGTGCCTTGGCTTCCAGCGCAAACTTTACCTGGTATCACCTTGGAAAAAGCTTTAAGCAGGACGTCAACGTTTCTCTGGGAGGTTTCAACGTTTCCACCTGCTACTGGTGCAGGTTTAACAGGGTTCATTAGGCATCCCCTTGGTACATATAATTCAACTGGTCTATAACATCCATCATTGACAGGTATGGTTGGATCGGTTACAGCCATCAAGGTGTAATATACACCTGACATTGTGACTCCTAGTGGAGCGTTGAGGGGGCCTCTTACCTGGGGATCTGTACCTGTGTAATCGAAATTTATTTCGCTTCCATTTATTGTTATCCTAACCTTTATTTTAACGATTTTTTCCTCTACACCTGTGCTTTCAAGGTAATCCTCAGCGGTGTAGACTCCTTCAGGCATTTTCCTGATTTCATTTCTCATCCTTCTCTCAGAGTAATCCATTATCTTCTGAGTTGACTCCTTAAAGTTTTTAAGGCCATATTTCTCCACTAAACCTAAAATTCTATTTATCCCCACATTGTTGGCGGCTGCCTGAGCCCTTAAGTCCCCAACCCTTATATCAGGAACCCTTACATTAAACTTTATTATTTCAAGGATCTCCCTGTCAAAAACCCCTTTCTTAACGAATTTAACTGGAGGAATTATTATGCCCTCTTGGAAAAGCTCAGTTGCATCTCCTGCAAGGCTACCAGGAACTTTCCCCCCAACATCTGAGTGATGAGCCTTATTAGCGACATAGGCTATTACCTCGTCCCGGTAAAAGACAGGTGCAATAAGTGTTATGTCAGGTAAATGTGTGCCGCTTATGTAAGGGTCATTGAAAAGGATCATATCCCCCCTTTGAAGCTCCCCTTCAAAAACACTTAGTCCCTGCTTCACAGCTAACCCCATGGAGCCAAGATGAACTGGTATGTGTTCTGCCTGAGCAATTAACCTTTTATCTGAGTCGAAAATTGCACATGAATGATCCATTCTCTCCTTAATGTTATGGGAATAAGAGGAGTTCCTCAGAGCTATACCCATTTCCTCCGCGGTGTATATCAATCCACCCTTTATAACCTCAACTGTGACCAAGTCAACCAATTTTTACACCTTAAAAACCATTGCCTCTAAACTTAAGGATCACGTTTCCATATTTATCTATTTCTGCGTCCCATTTAGGATAAACAACCGTGGTTGTGTCGTATTGTTCCAGTATAGCTGGTCCACTCACCATGAAACCATTCGGCAGCTTCTCTCTTAAGTAAACAGGGCAATCTATGTATCCATCAGCTTCCTCGAAAAAAACAGGTCTAATGGTTTCAGGGGAAACATTGATTCCACCGGGTTTCTTAGCTTCTTTTTCCATCAATTTAGGTTTTCCAAGTTTTCCAATCGCGGTTAACCTTGCATTTACAAATTCTACATCTTCCCCCCTAACTGAGTAACCATAAACTGATCTGTGTTTTTCATGGAACATTTCCTTTACTAACTCCAGGGTTCCCTGTGTGAGGGGTTTAGGTACAGTGACAGTTAATTCATAGGACTGCCCCACATACCTTACATCCATCTCCCTCAAATAAATTATTTCCCCCTCTTGAACCCCTTCACGTACAAGTATTTCTTTACCTTTACTCTCCATTCCCTCGAACACTTCTTCCACTCTTTCCACATCTATTTCATGGGCTTTCTCCATGATGGCTCTACTAAAGCTATGTGAAAGGTTAGAGGTTAAAAGTCCAAGGGCTGAAAATAAACCTGGGTTTAAAGGGACAATTATCCTTGAAATACCTAGTTCCTCGGCTAGTGGGCATGCATGCATGGGTCCCGCTCCTCCAAAAGCTATCATATTGAATATCCTTGGGTCATATCCTCTTTCAACCGATACAATTCTCAGTATCTTAGCCATTTCCGAGTTAGCTATTTTTATGATTCCCATCGCAGCTTTTTCCATGCTTAAACCTGTCTCTGCACATATCTTTTCCTTCAGAGCTCTCTCCGCCAATTCCCTGTGTATCTTCATTTTCCCCCCTAAAAGGTAGTTAGGGTTCAGTCTTCCAATCACAAGGTTTGCATCTGTAACTGTTGGGTTCTCTCCTCCTTTACCGTAACATGCAGGTCCTGGATCAGCTCCTGCACTGACAGGTCCAACCCTTAAAGCACCTCCCTCATCGATCCATGCAATTGTTCCTCCACCAGCGCTGCACTCAGCTAAGTCGATGAAGGGGAACCTCACAGGGTAACCGCTCCCCTTAACGATTCTCCCCTTATGAACCCTCCCTCCAACCTCATATTCATGGGTTAACATGGGTCTATTTTCAATGACAATGCCGGCTTTAGCAGTGGTTCCACCCATGTCAAAGCTTAAAATGTTCTTTAACCCTAAAAGTTCTCCGTAGTAAGCAGATGCAACAACACCTGCAGCTGGCCCAGACTCAATCATAGAAATCGGTCTTTCACAGATTGAAAGAGCAGATGCCATTCCACCGTTAGACTGCATAACATAGAAACTGATTTCACCCGCTATCTCCTTAACCTCTCCTATTAACTCCTCCATGTAAACAGAAACTATGGGCATCAGAACAGCGTTTACAACTGTTGAACTAAACCTTTCATATTCCCTGTACTCAGGTGACACCTTGTATGAAGCAGAAACAAAAACACCGTTAACTCTCCTCCTTATCTCTCTTTCAATATCAACTTCATGTTTCGGGTTTATGTAGGAGTTTAATAGACCAATTGCTACGGTTGAAATTCCTTCCCTCTTAATTTTTAAAATAACTTGGTCAAGTTCACTTTTTTTTAAGGGTTCAATGACCTCTCCTTTTGCCCCTATCCTCTCAGAAACCTCGAATCTATATCTCCTAGGGATTAACGGCCTTGGTTTTTGAACAAACAAATTGTAGAGTTCAGGTCTGTTTTGCCTCCCGATCTCTATTACGTCTCTGAACCCCTTAGTCGTTATAAATCCAGCCTTGGGTAGTTCAAGGCCTAATTGTCCCAGTATAGCATTGGTGGCGATAGTGGTTGCATGTATTAACAGAGTAATCCTTCTAACCCTTTTGAAACCCAGAAACTCATTTAATGCATTTGCCACCCCCCTGGAAATTTTCTTGGTAACAGTTGGAACCTTTATATTTATTATTTCACCTGTTTCACTGTTCAAAGCTACCAGATCCGTGAAAGTGCCGCCAACATCTATTCCAACCCTGAAAGACAAAGTTGAAACACCTCTGCTCCTGATAAGTCCCTACCTCTAGGCACCCTACATTACCATATTTAACCTCTTAAAAAATAAACATGAGTCACACGGTATTTATAAGCTAATTCATCTTCCTCAAAAACAAGGAAAGATTATTGAGAGAAGAGTTTACATGAAACACGTCAATAGCCCCAAAAATTAAGTTGAGTGAATGTCAACGCAGGCACTGTTGCAGGAAGAAAGGAAATAATGAATCAAATAGACAAGGGAAAACCCCTTCCCTACGACACTTGTCATGCTAACCCGTTCTCGACAGCAGCTGGACTTGCAACACTGATGAAAATATCAACCAAGAAAACATGCCTCAAACTAAATAAGCCTGCGAAAAATTAATTGAATGTTACAGAGACATTGCAGATGCAATCACTGGTTTATTGTCAGATGCTCCCTGCCAAAAACCTTGCCGTTCCATATAAAAGGCTTAAATGGATCGTGGCTCCACCCATATCTAGGAGTAGTCTGCTTTAAAACCACCCTCAATTTTCACACTGATAAAAGGAATACAACCTCTATTTACATCTATTTAAAATTTGTAGCTTTTTCTCCATGAACACATCGAAGCCCCAGGGTTTCTCAACTTTATTAACTAAATAATATCCTAGCTTCCTATAGAAGTTAACCGCCCATTTCGCCTTCCCCACGGTGAGAAGCCTCAGTTTCCTGAGCCCCATTTCCCTAGCTTCACGTTCCACATGGGTCACTAAAGCTGTTCCAATCCCTTTCCTCTGATACCCTGGGAGCACATAAACCCAATGGATCCTCCCAGTTTCCCTGCTTTCAATTTGCAGAGCTGCAACACCAACAATCCTATCCTTTCTCCTATAAACATAAAAAGTCATCCTCTCAAAATCCTTTAAAAGCTCTTCAATGGATAAAACTGGCTCTTTGAAATACTCCTTTGGAATTATACTTTTATATGCTTCCCGATTACTCTTGTTAATAACTGAAAGGATCTCTTCAGCATTATCAATGCATGCCCTTTCAATCATCCAATCCCTCTCTGTGTTTCCCTCAATGAAATTTCATTACACTTAAATTTCCTCCTTCTCATCTCTTCAACACATTTCCTACCCAAAAAGCTTTGAACCAATCTTAGCTAAGAAATCCTATTATTTCTCCAATAAACGTACTTTTATTGAGTTACCAATCATAAACACAGCTATTTCTACGATATAGAACTTCATTCTCCTTATCCTTCTCACTAACAGTGACACAACGGTAAAATTAATAAAGAAATCGGGCATTTGTTCGGTGTGAGGTGAAAAGATGAAATGAAGGGAGTTGTAGTAACCAAGAACATTGAGATAGTGGGTGAATCAGATAAAGACTGGACTGATGCTGTTAAAGTCGCCGTTAAAGAGGCCGCAAAGACTTTAAGGGGAATCTCAAGGGTCAAAGTTCTTTCATTAACAGCTGCAGTTAAGGATAACCAAATAGTTGCTTACAGAGCAAGGGTTAAGGTAACCTTCACCGTTGAAAGAGAATAACTGGCTCCAGACCTGAACCCATTTTCTCAACGTTTTAAAAAATTTTTCAAAGTAAAACTTAAAAACACACAGAACCAACTACATACTTTAGAAGGGGCGAAGCAAATTGTCAACAACAGCATCTCAAGTCGTGGAAGCCATAAAGAAAGACAGAGAACTTATAAAAAGCTTAGCAACTGAAATTGCTGAAAGCCCCCAAATACAGCTTCAAATAACAAAAGTAATGTTAAGAAATTTCTCTACAAAAGAAGATCTGGAGAAAGTGAAGAGTTACACCGATGAGAAATTTGCTGAGATGAAGAGTTACACCGATGAGAAATTTGCTGAGATGAAGAGTTACACCGATGAGAAATTTGCTGAGATGAAGAGTTACACCGATGAGAAATTTGCTGAGATGAAGAGTTACACCGATGTACGAATAGGGGATTTAGACGCAAAATTAACATCGAAAATAGAAGATTTGGATGCAAAATTTACTTCCATAATTGATGGCTTAAATAATCGGATTACAGATCTCCATTATAGAGTTAATGACCTTTACAGATTGATTCTAGCCTCACTTATTGGTATCATGATTTCAATAGCTGTGCCTATTCTACTCCAAATTATCGTTAAATTCTTCCCCTAAGGTATTTCTCAATTTTTACTGTTAATATACTGGATGGATTCACTAAAATTTGAATAAACCGTTGTATAGCCCTGAGGCTAGCAGTGAAAAGATGTAAGCTCTGATAGATGGAGGGAAAACCTCTAGGTTTCCTTTATATCTCTTTTCAAGTGTTTCTGCGATGGAGTTAACTCCCTTGCCCTTTAATTCTTCAGATACATGTCTCCATTCCTCTACAACCTCTAAACTTTTTTCAAGGATTAAATATGCGTCTTTACCTTTCACAGCACCGAAGTGGGCAAAGGCAACTATTTCAAGTTCATATTCTAACATTTTCTCTATTGACTTGACATAGCCTCTGTATTTGAAGCTGGGTGGAAAAGTTGTGGGGATGACTGAAAGGGTTTTCCCATTAAATATCCCTGCTGAGTCCCCTGTGAACATAAACTTGTTTTTCCTCTCGTAAAAGGATAAATGATCTGATGTATGCCCAGGTGTTGAAACAACCTCTACCTCCAACCCTTTACCAAGCTCTATTAAGTCTTTATCCTTTAAAACCTTTAAACGCTCTACCTCCTCTACTTTTTCGATTGGTTCAGCGTACTCGCCAAAGAAATGTTTAGCAGCCTCATTTATCTTTGAAGGATTCATTAAGGTTTCAACTGTGTATTGGTGAGCCGCTATCACACCCCTTGGAAGATGCTTAAGGAGTGGAGGGGCACCTGCAGAGTGATCTAGATGTCTATGACTCACAAAAACATAGCGGAAAAACAATGGATCCAGTTTTAAATTTTTCAATTCCTTCAAAATGACAAACGATGAGTTTCGACTTCCAGGTTCGACCACCGCGCCTTTATCACCTAAAATTAAATATGAAGAATTTGTCTTAGGGTGTCTCCATCCCATGACGTCAAGCATTAATATTTCCTCACTAATTTTCCCAGGTTCAATAAGGGCTTTCAAGGCATACCACCAAAAAAAGTTCCTTAAAAAGGTGAAGCACTATAAAGGGTTCAGAGCAACCGACTTTAAAAGTATTTATCTTACCCCTTTCAGAGAAACAGTGAATTCGTTTCTCTTCCATTAAATCAAACAAGTTCTTTTTCAGATTCTCCATATCTTTAAAATGGATTTGGAGAAGCCGAGTAAACCAGTAATTGAAAAATCAGTGGATGGAAAAGGAGCATTCTTTTAATAAAATAAACAGTTAACACTGAAAAACAACCTTGATTTACATTTAACGTATAAATCGATTTTTCACCTGGAAACGATGACGCCTAATTTTTCAGAGAAAAATATTTAAAGAGAATTTTATATATTAAGAGAAATATAATTAAAATAGAGGATTTTTCAAAATGGAGAAAATAACCCTCAATGTTGGAAAAAAGGGAGAGGTTCTAATTAAGAAAAAGATAAGGTTAAAGACAGGGATAAAACCTGGAGATAAACTCGTCGCAGAGTACGATCAAAACCACATTATTTTAAGGAAAATACCCTCGATAAAAGAACTAGTAGTTTCCCCTCCACTGGTTACTGTGACCATAAAGGAATTCCTTGAGGAGAGAAGGAAGATTAGAAGGGAAATTGAAGAGATGGCTCTAGGTGAAAAATAAAATTTTACTCGACACAACTTATCTCCTACCAATATTTGGGGTTTCAGTGGACATCAAAAACTTCTCTTCTGATTTTAACAAAGTAATAGATGAGTCCAGTGTTCAGGCAAGCAGTTTATCCCTCTTAGAGATAAAATTTAAAATCCTGAAGTTATCAAGAACAATACCTAAATTAAAGGAGAGATACCTAGAAGGGATAAAGAGCATTCACCTTGCAAAAGAGATAGATATAATTAATTTTTATTTGCCAGAAATAGAAGAAGCTTCAATAGATCTATATAAACACCATAAAGACGTTTTTGACTGTGTAATCTTAGCTACTGCCCTTAAATATTCAGACATACTTGTAACAGAAGACGTGGTTATACACTCACTTGCTAAACAAATACAGAGGGAAAAAGGAGAAATTAGGCCTAAGACCTTCCATAAAAAACTAGAAACCATCACATGGAAGAAATTAATTCAATCAACTTTTTCAAGAGGGACTTAACAAATACTTTTACCTTTTCTAGTTTCTCTGCACTCAATGGAGTCATTTATGGAGAAGATATAACATAATGACTCCCTCCCAAACAATTGGGGGTCGTGGGCTTCCCACTTTTCCTACCAATTACTCCTATATCGCCTATGCTTCAGGGAGCGTTTCATGAGAATTTCAGGTTCCTGCTTCACAAATTAAAGCTTATCATCATCGGCAGTTCTCCTAGCCAACCTAGGTAGAGACTTCAATCTCCACAAGGCTTTCAAGGCCCCCCTTACATCTTTCCTAGATGTGGTGAGAGGAGAAATTATGAATGTTTGCTTTCACCCCCCACCGCTAAAGCATGCGGGACTTCCCACTCACAAAGTTAAACTCTATAGCCCCTGGTTAAAATGGTTTCTTATTGATGTGAGGCGGAAAACCTATATAACTTTCTCCTCTTTAAACTTCTTTATTTCATCCTTAGAGTATCTTAGAAGCCCACTTAAAACTTCTTCTGTGTGTTCCCCTAGTAATGGTGGATGTTTATTTATTTTTAGCGGTGTATCCGAGAATTTAATGGGTGTCCCGACCAATTTAAGTTTCCCAGTTTTCGGATGGTTAACTTCAACCATCATTTCCCTATGGAGAACCTGTGGATCCTTGAAGATCTCCTCCATTTTATACACTGGTCCACATGGAACATTAACCCTTGTAAGGATTTCTATCCATTCATCTCTGCTTTTCCCCTGGAATAATTTCTCAAGTAAAGGTATTAGTTTATCCTTGTTTTTAACTCTTCCACGATTCGTTTTAAATTCTGGTTTATCCATTAAATCCTTTAAACCCATAGCTTCACAGAAAACACGCCAAAAACTGTCATTTCCAACCGCTAAAACCATGTATTTACCGTCTCCCGCCTTGAAACATTGATATGGAACAATGTTTGGGTGACCTGAACCCATAGGCTCAGGTGACTTACCAGTGGCAAAGTAGTTCTGGGCCATATATGTCATCCATGAAACAGAGGTATCAAGCAAAGATAAATCAATGTACTGTCCCTTACCAGTTTTCTCTCTGAGCCTTAAAGCTGAAATAATAGCTATTGCTGCATACATACCTGTGCCTAGATCAGTTATTGCTACCCCTATCCTTACAGGTGGCCTTCCAGGTTCACCCGTTATCCCCATGAATCCACCCATCCCCTGTATAATTATGTCATATGCTGTTCTATCCCTGTATGGACCTGTTTGACCGAAACCTGAAATTGAACAATAAA
>JAOZFL010000217.1 GCA_027491455.1 Thermoproteota archaeon
TGGATAACAGGGGTAAAAACCTCAACTGCCAAGTTATTCTTGCCAAGAACGCCTTTCTGATAACCTCTGGATTTACTTTTCCTAGGAGGTACTCAAATTTTACTTGGTGCCTGCATATGGGTCTAATTTTTTCAACCACTTTAAGTGAATTGCGTAGAGTTTCCCCGATGAATTTCCTCCACAGTTGCCCATATACAGCTAAAGGGTTTCTGTTTTTTAGGTGGAGAACCGATGTTTCACCTGCTAATTTACCGGTTACAAGTGCACCTGGAATCCCTGCTCCAAGATGAGGAGCTACAAAGCCGCCTGCATCCCCTACTAAGAGAATCTTTTGTTCACCCTCCTCTTTCCATGTTTCCCTTAACGGTCCACTCACCGGTACCCAGCCCCCTGTTATCGAAACCTTTTTAGCCTCTGACAGTTCCTCCTTTGCCACGGGATGTTCCTTTATGAAGTCTTTAAGACTGTTCTTCAGTTTTGCATGGTTAACTAAGGATGGTGAAGCCCCTAAACCTACATTAGCTATCCCGCTACCCTTAGGTATAACCCATATAAATCCATCGGGAGCTCTTACCTGATCAAAGAACATCTGCATAACAGTTTGTTCAATGTTCACCTTGTTCATTACAAATTGAAGGGTTGGATATATAACGTGGTTCTTGGGAAGACCTGTTTGATCAGCAACAGTTGAAAAGGCA
Organism: Thermoproteota archaeon; assembly: GCA_027491455.1. Taxonomy (GTDB): domain Archaea; phylum Korarchaeota; class JAOZGF01; order JAOZGF01; family JAOZFZ01; genus JAOZFL01. Next base: position 699 of record JAOZFL010000217.1, read on the forward strand.
CCGTCTGCCCCTACAATTATTTTTGCTTTCACCTTAAATAATTCTTTTTTGCTTTGAAGGGTTACATTGTTGTGTTTATCTATTTCTCTAGCTATTGTTGAGGTTAAAAGCTCAGCTCCAACTTCAACGGCTTTTTCAGCGAAATACTTGTCTAGTTTCTCCCTGTTAACCACTAAAACATTGATTGGAACAGAGACATGTACCTTTATTGATCCCCCCACAGAGACTTCACGTATCTTGTTGTCGATGAATTTTTCAGGTATCTGGAAAAGCTCCTCCTTTGAGGGTAAACCCTTGAAAAGTAACTCTACAAGTTCTAGTGAAGGGAAAATTTCTCCGCATTGAACCGGGAAACCAATTTCCTTTCTTTTTTCCACTAATAGAACCTTTAACCCGTTTTTAGCTGCATAGAAGGCGGACATTGATCCGGAAGGACCGGCGCCCACGACAACAACGTCGTATTCTTCCATTTTAACCACTGGTAGGTGTTTTATGTTTCTATTGAACTGAGAATGGTTCGTAGTCGCTTTTGAAGTAGAATCTAGCCTTAGCTGTTAACTGAACCCCGAATTCAATGGATCTGTTTGTCAGATTCATCAGTATGGGTATCAAGTCAAGACCCTTTATTCTGTGAAGTCCTCCCCGGTAGACAGTTCTTTCACAGAATCTTTTCACATTGTCAGGGAAAACATTTGGACCTGAAATCAGGATGGGAACAGGGTCTCCTGTGTGCATTTTACTTTTACAGCTTGTTACATGGTCCGTTGTGACAACCTTTAAGATGTTGTTTGAATCCAAGATGTTCTCAAGAGCCCCGTCGATTTTCTCTATAACTTCTATTTTCTCCTTCCAATTCCCCTTATGGCTTGACACATCAGGGGCCTTGATGTGCACATATACAAAGTCGTATCTTTCAAGGAGTTCAAGAGCCTTCAGTATTTTCCCCTTATAATCTGTGTTCGGTAGACCTGTTCCACCTGGAACCGTGTAAAGATCCATCCCTAAATATTTAGCTATACCCCTATACATGGGTGCAGCTGCAACTGCAGCTGCTTTAAAACCCCATTTAAGGTTAAAACTTTCAGTTTCCCCGAGTTTACCTGCTCCTCTTATCAGAATAAAGTTTCCAGGTGGGAGGCCTACTTTAACTCTTTCTTTGTTAACATTCGCATCTTTAAGGGTGAAATACACTTTTCTAGTGAATTCATTTAATATATCTGCTGTTTTCCTGGCTTTCAATGTATCCTTTGCATCTTCCCTCGGGATACACTTAGCTACAGGGACATCAACCTTGTGGGGATCCATATCGGTCACATGTCTAGAAAGGTTTCCTCTTAGAACTAAAACTCCTCTGTGTTCAAGTGTGTGCTTAAATAGGAAACCAACCCCTTTTATTTCACCTATGTCATTGACCAGTTTCTCTATTTCCTTTGCGTCATCCCCCTTTATCCTCCCTGCTCTTCTATCCTTCACGTACAAGATGCCATTGGCTTCTTCAACTGTGGCTATGTTGCATCTGAAGGCTAATTCACCTTTTTTTAGGGGGATAGAGGATCCTAAAGCCTCTATTACACCTCTACCTGGATGTTGATTGAAGGGGTACCCAAAGATGGCTAACTGGGCTGAGTCACTTGGAGGGGGAAGCCCAGGCGATATTGGGTCCATAATCCCTGTTATGCCTCTGTAAGCTAATTCATCCATGACAGGTGTGTCAGCTGCTTCTAGAGGGGTTCCCCCCTTCAACTCGTTTAAGGGTCTATCTCCTAAGCCGTCGCATATAAGGAAAAAAACCTTGTTTTTATCCGACATTGACTTAACACCACAGATCAAGACATACCATCCTCTTCAAAGATTGAGTTACATCTTGAACAATAAATTAAAAAAATTAAGGTGCTAATGGTTAGTGAGATAGAAAATCTTTTTATCAGTTGATGCCACTATGTCTCAAGTACAACTGAGAAGCAAAGTTATAAAACTGGTGGGGAAGCTAAGCTGTTAGGGATTAAGCTTTATCACTGTGAGACGCTGGGTCTACCCTAAAAAAGGCCTAGAGTTGAAGCTCAGCTGGGACTGAGCAAATGTTTTAAATTTAGGTTTAAATTCTAGGGTTTACCTTAACAATGGAGGGTACCTAGGAAGAGGTAAGTGTATGCTGCTTCTAAGTCTTTTAGAGGCTGCTTCTCTAAGGTATACTCCCAGCACCCTGTGATGAGACCCTTGTTTCTCTATCACCTATAACACATGTACTAGAAAGACGTTAAGATGCATGGAAAATGGAATGGTATTGTATTGGAATGGTGTTTATCGATGGAATTTTTATTTTCAAGGGGGCCCTTTTAGGTAAAACTGGGGGAAGGTGTAAAATGAATTGATAGATATTAAAAGAGAGATATGTAACTTGCTTAGGCCTCTTTTCAAAGGAATAAACCTAGAGGAAACCATAGAGGTTCCGCCATCCCCTAAACTAGGTGATTTTTCATCTACAGCTGCGTTTGAGGAAGCCAGGGTAACAGGGGGGGAACCCGTTGACATAGCTTTGAGAGCAGCGGGGAAAATAGGGAGAACAAGTATCATAAAGGAAGTTAAACCTGTTAGTGGCTACTTAAATTTCTTTGTTGATTGGAGGAAAATTGCACAGGAGGTTTTCAACGAGGTTAATGAAAAGACATGGGAGTACGGCAAATTAGACATTGGTATGGGCTTAAAAGTCCTAGTTGAACACACAAGTGCAAATCCAAATAAACCACTACACATAGGTATACTCAGGAACACCTGTTTAGGTGATGCTTTATCTAGGCTGCTTAAATTTACTGGTTACAATGTTGTGGTAAGCAACTACATAGATGACAGCGGTGTCCAAATGGCATACAATGTTTTGGCTCATACAGAGCTAGGTTATCCTGTGGATCCAGGGGATAATGTGAAGTTTGATCATTACTGTGGTAAAATATACACTGAGGCATATGGATTGGTGCAAGGGAAACCTGAACTTCAAGTTAAACTCAGGGAGATAATTTCAAAGATTGAGAAAGGAGGTAACAAGTATTCAAAGTTGGCAAGGGAGATAGCGGAGAAAGTTGTTAAATCTCAGCTTGAAACATGTTGGAGGATAAATGTTTTCTACGATGAACTAATATGGGAAACAGACATTATTCGTAGTGGTTTGTGGAGGAAAGCCTTCAATGAACTTAGAAAAACAGGTAAAATAGTTAAAAAGGAGGAAGGGGAGAAGAAGGGGTGCTGGGTTTTTGATTTATCAGATGACCCCTTTTTCTCCAGTCAAATGGATTCTGAAGAAGTACTTGTTAGAAGCGATGGAACGATAATGTACGTAGCCAAGGATATAGCTTTCGCCATGTGGAAACTGAAGTGTTTAAACCATCAGTTCCCAGCAGATGTTTTTTGCCGTCAACCTAATGGACAACATGTTTTAAGCACGGTTCCAATGGAAACTGAAGCCTTCATTGAAAGCGATGCAAAATTCACAATTGCCGTTATAGGTGCTGAACAGAGACATGCCCAGAGAGTTGTAAAGACGGCTTTAAAATTGATTGGTTGCAAGGGGAGATATTTGCATTACAGCTATGAACTTGTGTCTTTAAGCCCGAAAACAGTTGAAAAGGTTCTCAGAGTACCTCTCAGTGCAGAGGAAAGGAAAAGGAAAATGATACCTATGGCTGGAAGGAGAGGAATCGTTGTAAACGCTGACGATGTACTAAATGAGTTGAAGAAGGCGGCTTTATCTGAAACTAGGAAAAGGAACCCGGGTGCAGATGGAAAATGGGTGGATGAAACAGCTGAGAAAATAGCTGTGGGTGCTCTTAGATTCGAGCTTCTCAAGAAATCCGTGGATAAAGGAATAGTTTTCGATTTGGAAAGAGCTTTGGAGCTAAAGGAAAACACAGGGCCGTATATCCAGTATACATATGCAAGGGCATGTAGAATAATCGAGAAACTTCCAGAAGAAGCTTTGTCCTCTAAGTTAAAGAGCAATGAATACCCGGACTTACTTGAGGAAGAAAAAGAACTTGTTAAGAAGCTGTATGATTTTCCATTCACTGTTAAGGATGCCTCAATAAACTTTTCACCACAGCTTCTATGCAACTACCTTACAAAGACAGCTTCTCTCTTCAACAAATTCTATCAGGTTGCACCGGTTATAGGGGCTGAGACAAGGGAAGCCTTAAAATTCAGGGCTAAACTTGTCGATTCAACAAGGAAAACATTGAGGATAGGGTTAAACCTACTCGGGGTCCCTGCCCTTGAAAGGATGTAAATTTATTGGTTGAATTAAAGAGGCGAAGGGGAAAGAAACTGTTTCCCTTAATCTATGAGTGGTTATTTCATGGGAAAAGTCTTTCAGGGGCCCTTGGGAAGAGAACAGCTTCCCTTATATTTTGAAGGCCTATGATTTGTTTTACTAATCTTTCTATTCCAATGTTGAAGCCTCCGTGTGGTGGAACACCGTATTTAAAGAACTTCACGAACCATTCAATGTCTTCATATCTTAACCCTTTTTCATTAACCTGTTCAATAAGCTTCTCATACCTATGCTCTCGCTGTCCACCTGTGCTTATTTCAACTCCTCTGAAAACAACATCGATGCTTCTAGTCCAAAATGGGTCTTCATCAACTTTCATCACGTAGAATGGCTTTGCATTAAATGGAAATCTATGTACAAAGAAGAATTCCATGCCATACTTTTCTTTGACGTATTCAGCTAAAACGGTTTCTCCCCTTCTACCGTACTCTTCCCCGTAGGGTATCTCCTCTCCATATTCCCTGAGTATATCGTATACTTTTGGGAAAGAAATTACAGGGAACTTTTTCCTTGGAGGTTCAATGTCCATGCCTAGTAATTCAAGTTCATCCACTAGTTCCTTCTTTAATTCCCCCAAAACATATTTCAACATTTCCTCTTGGAGCTTCATCAAGTCGAATTCATCCTTTATGAATGCTTGTTCAACGGCGCAGCCTCTGTGTTCGCAGAGATGACGAGTGGTGTGGCTGGGTTCAGCTCTCCAATTTGGACCTATCTCAAAGATTTTTTCCAGTCCACCTGCAATGGTTAGTTGTCTATGTAATTGGGGGTCTTGTCTAAGAAATGTTTCTTTACCGAAGTAGTTAACTTTAAAAACCTCTGCTCCTCCCTCAGATGCAGCTCCTATTATACAGGGGGTGAAAACCTGGATGAAATTTTTCTTCAATAAGTACTCAGAAAACTTTTCCACCACTTTGCTTTGAACAAGGAAAATTGTTCTAACCATTGGGTTCCTTAGGTCAATTGGTCTCCAGTCGAGTCTTGTGTCCAGTTTAGTTTTAACATCCCCGTAGTACTCTATTTTTAGGGGTTCCGCTAAGCTGAGGATTTTCATCTTTAAGGGTATAAACTCTTTTCCTCCTGGGGCTTCAGGGTGTTCATGGAATTCTCCTTCAACCTCTATAACTGATTCCCTTGTCAACTTGTCTATTTCCTTTAAAACACTGGATGAACATTTCTCAGTTGACACGGTCACCTGAAACCTTTCATTCCCCCTTCTCAGCACTACGAACTTGATTTTCCCTATATCCCTTACATGTTCAACCCATCCCTTAAGGATCAAGGTAAATCATCTCTGTCCATGTTTCAACATTGGGTTTAACATTTCCAATAGAACCCAGAGTTTCTACATAAAAATATAAGTGGAAATAAAGATAAAATTTTATGTCAGATGTGTAATCTAAAGCTTTATATAACGTAGATTAACCTTTATTTTGTTTAGGTAGGTACATTACGATTAAACCCTTTAATTGAATAGTGGTTATGATGAAGAGAAGCGAGAAAACATTGAGGCTACTGGTTGAGGAAGCTGATAGAAGAGACGTTGGCAGAGGAATTGCAAGGATAAGCACTAAGGCCAGGAAGTACCTTGAAGTTGAACTGGGAGATGTAATAGAGATTGAAGGAAACCAGAAGACACTTGCCAAGGTGTGGACAGCTTTCGAAGACGATGAAAGTAGGGATGTAATCAGGATAGATGGAATCTTAAGGCACAACGCAGGTGTCTCCCTGGGCGACTATGTTTTAATCCGGAAAGCACACGTCACTAGGGCTTTAAAAGTTACATTTGCCCCTATTTCAAGGATAAGGTTCGGTCCAGGATTTGAGGAACATGTGAAAAGGAAAATCATAGGTCTTCCCTTGGCTAGGAGGAACAGCGTTGTTATACCAGGTGTAAGTGACTACATTTCCCTGGTTGTCGTAGCAACTGTTCCCCCGGGAAACGTAGTAGTAAATGAAGCCACAGAGGTTAGGATAAGGGCTAAACCCGTCGAGGAAAGAGAACTAATAATCCCAGAGGTTACATATGAGGATATAGGTGGATTGAAAGAGGAGCTTCAAAGGGTTAGAGAGATAATTGAACTTCCATTGAAACACCCTGAACTATTCAAAAAACTAGGGATAGATCCCCCGAAAGGAGTTCTTCTCTATGGCCCCCCAGGAACAGGTAAAACATTGATAGCAAAGGCAGTGGCCAATGAAACAAATGCCTATTTCATCGCTGTGAATGGCCCTGAAATCAT
>JAOZFL010000218.1 GCA_027491455.1 Thermoproteota archaeon
CCTGGTTGCCAAACGGCACAGACCTATTAATAGAGTACTCTGTTGCTGGAAATGGTTCATTGAAAAACTGGAGTCTGGAAACCTGGAATGAAACAATCAGTTGGTTTAACCACTTTTGGATGCATCCAGGTGTAAATGTTTTATTTGACCCGTGGTCTGACACCGTAATTGTTCAAGTTAACAGTTCAACAATAGGGTTCAACGAATCAATGAGGATTTCACTAAGAACGGAGAATTATCTGGGAGACTTGGTTAAGGAATACTTCAGTTACAATTTAACCTCTAACAAATACATATTAATCGATGGCTATGGAAATGATTGGATGGGCTTAACACCAGTAGCAACAGATGAGGACGATGTTTACTTTGACTGGGGAGATGTAACCGAGCATTACATGACAAACAACGATCAATGGCTGTACATGAGAATGGATATAAAACAAAAACCATTAAAAATAGATAACCTAGCATATAGGTTCCTGTTTTACATAGACGTTGATGGTAACGCCTCAACAGGTGGACTTGGAAAAGGGTTCGATGCGAAATTGGAGCTTTCTTACTCTAATGAATCAATGTCTCCTAGTCTCTGGTTTTACAATTCATCAATTGGCGAGTTCACTGATTGGTTTTTAATCCCGGAAACTGATTACCAAATGGCCTATGAAGACATTTTCGAGGCAGCTTTCAAAATAGAACAGGTTTTCAGGCATAATTCACAGCAAATTAACCTTCTATCTAATGATTTAATAGTTGAATTTATGGATAGGGTTCCTGACGAGGGATGGATCCTATGGAGCTCCTCTGAGCAAATGTTAACCCTTGACTGGTTTCCAATGCCTTTCTCCCTTGGCTTCTCAAACACAACTTTTATAGTGGGAGACTCAGCGAGCCACGGCTTCTACGGGTGGGGTGCTGGAACCATAGATGTTATGGGGGCCATAGGTGTAAGCTGGAAACTTGGATTGAAAGCGGAGGGGGGAACGGTTTATCAGTTGTTGGACACACAGGTTACACATGGCAAAACCGGTGAACCACCAGTCATAGAGTGGGGGAAACTGCCAAACACGAACCTAATAGTTGTTGGTGGACCAGGTGTGAACAACTTCGCGTATTATTATGATGGATTCCAAGGGTGTCCATTCCATTTAAAGTGGTTAAATGAAACACCAGTTATACACTCAGATTTAACGGGTATCAACTATGATTTCCAGTAGGGGTATGACCATGCATTGATAGCTTTGCACAGGGATCATGGAAGATATGTATTGGTTGTTTGGGGTTTAACTGCTAATGGAACCATGGCTGCATGTCAACTGCTACAACACTACGACGATTTATACCCTGAACTCTTAACTGGCAAGGCTCTAATCCTTAGGTGGCAGGATTCAAATGAGAATCAACTGGTTGACACAGAAGACACATTAACAGTGGTTGAAACATGGATAAACTGTAACAGTGACTACCTCATCACCTCTTACTGGACCGTTAATGAACAGTTTTACAGTGGAGGCAAAGTGCCAGTTAGGGATGCAAATGGATTGCTACTTGGCTTCTATAAGGATGACTTTGTGGCTGATGTTCAAGTTGAGGGTTGGGGGAGAGGGGATGGATTGGGAAACGATGGAAGGTATCTTGGCTATGACCCCTCATTTGGATTCATGAAAAGTGATTCTCCCTTAGATGCTTATGGAAACCCTTTGGTTCCCTGGAGAACAGTGGCGGCTGATCCCTCTATTCCAAGGGGAACAAAAGTTTACATAGTTGATCTGGGCCCTAACCCCAATGTAACCGATGAAGTGGCAGACATACTCTTAGAGTCAGAGTTCCTTGTCAGTGACAGGGGACCTAGCATAAGAGGACACCACATAGATGTTTATGTAGGGGATCAAACCCGGAAGGAAATGGATGAAAGTCCATATGCACTCTACATAGAAGGAGCTACTGTGTGTCTTTCAGGCCCCACTGTTAACTCTGCACTTGAAGGAGTTAAAAACTGGGTTTGTTTCATAGGGGGTTCGGGTAGCCTTCGAAACCTTTCAAAGTTTGATTTAATCGTGGTGGACCCTGATAGCTACTCAGCTGATGAAATAGAATGGTTAAAGTCGAAGGGGGGAGAGGTAGTTGCATATGTGTCTATTGGAACAGCTGAGAACTGGCGTTGGTACTGGTCTCTTGTCAGGGATGAATGGAAAATTGCACCTATTGAAAACTGGGATGGTGAGTGGTATGTGAATGTAAGTTACAGTGGTTGGCGTGCCCTTATAATCAGAGATGTGATGCCCAGGATTCTGGATAAAGGATTTAACGGTTTCTTCTTGGACAATTTAGATGTGGCTGAACTCTACCCATCCATGGTCCCTGAAATGACTGAATTCATAGCTGAGATAAGGGCAGCCTATCCAAAGGCTTTATTAATAGGCAACAACGGATTATACATAATGGATGAAGTATACTTTTACCTGGATGGCTTAACCAAAGAAGACGTCTCAGCAACCTATGATTGGAGCAAAGCCAAATACGTTAAGGTTCCAGTGGAGGAAAGCGATGAAATGCTTAAAATTCTTTCAGAATGGAAGAGGAAAAGTTTAACTATTTTCACACTTGACTACGCTGTCACTTCTAATCTTGCAGAATACTGTTATAATAGATCAAGGGAATATGGGTTAATCCCCTACGCTGCAAACATATATCTAGACAAAGTGTTTCTCTGGCCCTAACAACTAATCTAATCCCTATTCATGAAGCCGTAACTTCGTTTTCTAATCCAATAGAGAAATTTAACTGGTTCCCCCTTCAAAAAAACATCCATTTGTTTAGAAATTAACCTAAGGAGGTTAAACCTTTAAATCTAAGATTAGAGGTGTATGGTTAAGGAGGGTTTAATTTAAAGAAGCATTGTTCCTTTTCGACTTGGGCAGTAGTTGTAAACCAGTTTTTCCCTATGTGGAGGAGGGGTTTCATAGCTTCCAAGTTATAGATTCCCTCCTTTGTCAGACATTCTCTTTTAGCCTCTGCTAAGACCACTTCGGCTAGGAAGAGGTCGTGATCCCCAATTTTCATTACTTCCCTTACCTTACACTCGAGATGTGCCTTACATTCTTTTATCCTAGGCACTTTAACCCTCCTACTTTCCTCAACGGTTAACCTTGTTTCTTTAAATTTGTTAACTTCTCTACCTGAAACCCTCCCACAATACAACACTTGTCGCACTAATTGATAGGTTGGTATGTTAACTACGAATTCACCTGTTTCCTTTATAATTCTATGGGAATACCGAGTTGGCCTCATACTCAGAGCTAAGACAGGTGGATTCAGACTTACAGGCATAATCCATGCAATGGTTATTATGTTTGCTTCACCATTTTTGTCTACACATGTAACCATGGTGGCTTGGTACGGGTGCAAGAGATAGTTATATCTGCTCAGGGGAACCTCAACTTTACTCAATTAATCACCTCCACCAATTAAACATTAACATTTCCATTCTCCTCACCGATTATTTCTCCATGGTTTAAACATGCCCCCTTCATCTTTACAAGTAAAGTTTTAACATCTCCATTTTCTTTATTTACCAAGTTTACACCCTAACTTTTCCATTTAATTT
>JAOZFL010000197.1 GCA_027491455.1 Thermoproteota archaeon
CTTTTCATCAGATTCCCCAATTCCTCAGTGGAATTAATTGTCAGTGGGGGTCCTCCCCTACCCATGTATCTCAGGAAAACCCTTTTCCCTTCCTTGTAAGCACATTCAATGGCAGCCCAGCGTTCTTTACAATACTCAGATATTTCTTTTTTGACTTTTGGGTTAGAGTAAAACTTAAGGACATCACTAAACTCCAAAATATGACACCTTTAAAGTGGAAGCACCTTTCAACTTTTCTTATTTAAATCTATGTATTTCGGCTTCTCCGAGACGTCGCTGACCATTTAATTGTTAACTAACGATTTCCAAGTATAAATCTGTCTTTTTCAGGGGATTAAATATGCACTGATTTTTTTACTTTAAAACACTTATCTATCGGAAAGGCTGTGTAACGTTAATGTGTGAGGTTAAGCGTTGAAACATTAAATGTTTAAATGTTTTCCTCAGTGGAGTTCTGTTGATTCTTTGTGGGTTGTAAATGTGTTGTAAATGTGGTGTTGCAGATAGGGGAAAAGTGATGAGAGAATTGAAAATCGAAGATACACCGATAATCCATGGACATATTGTTTACTACAACTTTATTAGGCTTCATATGAGCTTGAATGGTAGAACCTCAGCAGAGGAAGCAAAAATCGAATGAACTCAGGTAACGACAAGTGGTTGGATTTGCTTTGGAAAAGCTTAGAGTTCCATAAAAATCAATCTTAATTTTTTACCACCTTAAATGCAACACCCTAAGATTCAACAGAACCCTTAGTGGAGAGCAGTGTCGCTTCTAGAAAATGAACATTTCCCCCTCTATCTTTAAAATTTAGGGGTTCCATGATTTCCAATGGTGTTTCTGAGATGAATAGGTTAAAACCAGTTGTTTTAGATTCAAGGTTTATTGAGGAGACACTTTCTAAGATAAGTCTAAGTGAAATAGAGGAGAGTAGGAAAAGGATTTTGACTCCCCTCAAGGAGGTCATTTTATTTAAGGGGGAACCGTGCAATGCGAGGGTCAGGGACATAAATGGTAGAGAATATATTGATATGACAGCTCAGGCTTGGACTCTTAACCTTGGCTTTGTACACCCAGATGTTTTGTATGCGGTTTATGTTCAAATGCAGAGGCTAACCCATGTAAGGTATGGTTTCCCTACAATTCCAAGGCTGAAACTAGCTAAGAAGTTGACTGATTTGGCTCCTGGTAAACTTAAAAGGGTTTCATTTAACAATGAAGGGGGAGGACTAGCCATTGAAACCGCGATTAAACTTGCACTTGTAAACAAACCTGAGGGAAGGTCTTTCATTTCATTCTGGCGTGGGTATCATGGTTCAACCCTTGCAACAATCTCTGCAAGTAATTATATGCCTTTTGTGGTGAGGTTTTCCGGTTTTGGAGTGGAGAGATTTGTCAAGGCTCAATATCCCTATTGTTACCGTTGCATTTACGGTGAGGAGTATCCTGGTTGTAGCATGCATTGTCTAAGTGTTCTAGAGGAAACATTTAAGAAGGGGGTGAATGAACCAGTTGCAGGGGTAATAATTGAACCTATACAGGGGCCTGGTGGACAGATACCTGCACCAAAGGAGTTTCTTTCAGGTCTCAGGAAGCTTTGCAATGAGTACGATGCATCTCTAATTTATGATGAGTCTCAAACAGCTTTCGGCAGGATTGGCAGGATGTTCGCAGCTGAGTATTATGGGGTGTACCCTGACATGATGGCTTTGACAAAGGCTTTGGGTGGAGGATTCCCCATAGGAGCTTTAATTGCAAGAGAAGATTACAGCGGTTTCACAGAGGCTGAGGAACACACAACTTTTGGAAGTAACCCGGTCATGATGGCTGCAGCTTTAATCAACTTGGAGCTAATCAAGAAATTAAACCTTCCTAGAAGAGCAGAGGAAATGGGGAGATACATCACTAAAAGACTAGTGGAGATGCAGGAGAAATATGAGTGTATAGGGGATGTAAGGGGGCCTGGTTTATTCATAGGAGTTGAACTAGTCGAGGACAGGGAAACCAAGGAACCTGCAACTGAGCAAGCCGAGGACCTTGTATCGGAAGCCCTTAAGAGGGGAGTCATATTCGATTTAAGCATGCCTGAAATAACTTTTAAGGGGGATTTCATTCGAAACGTGATTAAATTTAAGCCTCCACTGCTAATCACAAAGGAAGAGGCTGACACAGCTCTATCAGTCTTTGAAAAAAGCTTAAAAACGGTCTTTGAAACACAGGGTAAATAACTTGGTTCAATTAAGGGTTAGTCACAAAATTGAAGAACCTTTAATCAACTTTGATTTCAACTTCTCTATCTCGTTATCTCCTTTAACTTCTCCATGAAGGCCTTGTTCTGCTCCTTTCTCCCAATTGTCACCCTGAAGTATTCTCCTCTAAGTCCAGGTTTATAAGAGTAGTTTCTGACAAGGATGCCATCGGCAAGTAGTTCATCCACGATTTCTGAAGCTTTAAAGAATTCTCCCTCAACTTTAACCAAGATAAAATTTGTTTTGGAGGGATAAGGCTTCAGTCCCTCAATTTCACATAGTCCCGCTAAGACTTTCCCCCTTTCCCTTAAAGTTTCTTTAACTGCTTTCTCCATGTATTCCAGGTCTTCTAAGGCTGCAACAGCTGCTTTCATGGGCAGACATCCAATGTTAAAGTCGACTTTAGCTTTTTCAAGGTAATCTGAAACTTTCTCATTAGTTAAGGCATAACCTATCCTTAAGCCTGCGAGTCCAAAGGCCTTTGAAAAGGTCCTTAAAACCACTAAATTTTCAAATTCATTTACAAGGTGTGAAAAAGTTCTGCTACTATACTCATAATATGCCTCATCTAAAACAATTATTTTCCCTGTTTCAAGAAGTTCATGAAGGTCTTCCTCCCTTATTTCATTGCCAACAGGGTTGTTTGGACTGCTTATAAACAAAATCTTTACATTGTTAGAAACTGCTTCCTTAATCTCCTCTATGTCCCAGTAAAGGTTGGGGTCCGGCTTCTCAACAACCACTACTTCGCCCCCGCAAATTTTCACTCTTTTCTCATAGGGGGAATAGGTTGGAACAGAGATTAAAGCTTTATCTCCCTTTGAGATGAAGGCCCTTGAAACTCTGTCTATTAATTCAAGTGAACCCGCCCCTACAACTATGTTTCTAGGTTCAAGTTTCGTGTACTCAGAGATTTTTTCCTTTAACTCTTGACAGGTAGGCTCAGGATACCTATTTATAGTGGTTAATGTGTTTCTAATTGTTTCAAAGACTAAGAGTGACGGGCCGAAAGGGTTCTCATTAGCCATGAGACGTATTGCTTCTTCACTCTCCCAGATCAAACGCAACATTGAAGCCCCATACCTTTCAATTATCTCCTTTAAATAGGGTTTTACCTCTTCTATGTTTCTCTTAAAGAATTTTTCAACTTGATTCAAGCTGGAAAACCTCAACACTTTAAAAACTATCCGTGAAATTTCTTTGATTCAACATTTATACAGAAAACCCATTAAATTTGCTTGGTTGTAACATATTTTATGTTTTTCTCTGTTCATTTCTCGCTGATGTTAAATGGGGTTTCCCTGTTTTCCATCAACTGTTGTGTTAGAGGGAACAAACAGTATATCTCTGTGAAGAACTGTGTACCTGGAACTATTAAGACTAGGTGATAAACTCTATGTGAACAAGTAAAGCCTAAACTATAGGCTTTCTCTAGGTGCACGGTGTTTCCTCCTCCTAACTCCGGCGATTTTGTTTACAACAAGTTAGTTAATCTCATAGGATACAATGGGAAAAATATAAAATGTTTCCTTGTTTATTTTCTATGCGATTTGAAATTTTTCGATGTGTTAGGAGTGAGGGGTTAAACCTTGAGTGACTTTTTCCTTGCTCATGATGTAGGCACCGGTAAACACAAAGCTGTTATAATGGATTTAAACGGTGAAATCAAGGCTTCCTCGACACGTGAATACGTTACGTATTACCCTAAACCTGGCTGGGCTGAGCAAAACCCCGAGGATTGGTGGAGGAAAATAATTGAAACAACAAGGGATGTAATCAGGAAATCATGTGTTGAACCAGGTGACGTGAAAGGGGTTAGTTTCAGCACTCACATGATAGGTGTTTTACCAGTTGATAAAGAGATGAAACCATTGAGGCCAGCCATAATATGGCTTGACTCAAGGGCAGAAGATGAAGCAGATGAAATAATCAGCATGTTCGGTGTCGATCCATTACTTAAATTGGTTGGAGGGGTTCCAGGGGGGAAGGATGCTGTTTCAAAGATTCTTTGGTTAAAAAGGAATGAAGGTGAAACACTGGGTAAAGCCTATAAGATACTCGACGTAAAGGACTACATAATTCACAAAATGACTGGGAAGGTTGTAACAGATTATGCTTCTGCATCTGTAAGGGGTACATTTGACATAAACAAGAGGAGATGGTCTGATGACATGGCTGAAGCAATAGGTGTATCCATCGATATGTACCCTGAATTGTCGGAGTCTGTGGATGTCATTGGGTCCCTGACAAGGGATGCAGCTGAGGACTTGGGTTTGAAGGAGGGGACAAATGTGATTAACGGTTCAGGGGATGTACCAGCTGCATCCATAGGTTCAGGTGCTGTCAAGGAGGGTGAAGCTCATATCTACATTGGCTCATCGGGATGGGTGGGTGTAATGGTTCACAAGCATACAATGCATGCTGAGAGAGGCATGGGGAGTATATGTTCCCCTATACCAGGTAAATGGCTTTTCGTAGCTGAAACTGAAAGTGCAGGGGCGTGTTTAAACTGGTTTGTAGAGAATCTTGGGATACAGGAGGAAATGGAGGCAGAGAAAAAAGGAAAAGATGTTTTTCAGATTCTAGATGAAGAAGCAGCTGAATCGGAGCCTGGAGCAAAGAAATTAATTTTTGTCCCCTGGATGTTCGGTGAAAGATCCCCTATCCCAGATGTTTATGCTAGGGGCGGCTTCATCAATTTAAGCCTTGACCACAAGAGAAGGGACATGGTTAGATCTATACTTGAAGGTGTAGCTCTGAACTTCAAATGGATACTGGAAGGCATGTTAGAGATAAACATGGAAATAAAGGGTCTTAACGCCGTAGGGGGAGGAGCTAAAAGCGATTTGTGGCTTCAAATAATATCCGATGTTACAGGGGTGGAAATAGTGAAAATGTCTAATCCCCAAGAAGCCAGCTCAGTTGGAGCCATTATAATGGCAGCTGTTGGTTCAGGTGAAATAAAAAACATAGAAGAAGCTTCAAGGATGGTGAGGAAAACCAAGACATTCAGTCCGAGAGAGGAATTAACTAAGCTATACAGAGAAATTTATGAGTCGTTTAAAGGGGTATATGAAGGATTAGCTGACATTTATTCGTCTCTTAACTCTTAGGACTAAAAAACAACTTTCAAATTAATTACAAGGCTGATTCAACGTCCTTTACTTTCAACAGTAAAACTGATGACGCCACTTTTATAAAGGGGTTTCCCTACATCCCTTACTTCAATAACTCAATTTTCAACTGTGCATCTA
>JAOZFL010000219.1 GCA_027491455.1 Thermoproteota archaeon
TCCGTGTTGTTCTAAAACCTTCAGTACAGCTAGATGTATATCGTACATTTGATCTTTAGTTAATATTTTAAGTTGCCCCCCCTTTAAACCCTCCCTCATGTTTAACCCTTCCCAACTAGTCTTTTGGCTATTTCAACTGCTTCTGTTGCATCTGCTCCATGTCCATCTGCCCCTATTTCCTCTGCCCATTCAGGACTTGTAGGTGCCCCTCCAACAACAACTTTGTATTTCTCCCTCAACCCTCTTTTCCTTAACTCCTCTACAAGTTTCCTTTGCATTGGCATGGTGGTTGTTAGTAGTGCTGAGGCTCCTATTATGTCTGCTTTGTTTTCCTCTGCTGCCTTTATGAAGTTTTCGATTGGTTGGTCGTTCCCTATTTCTATTACTTTGAACCCTGCTGCTTGGAGTAGTGATGCAACTATTCTCTGCCCTATGTCATGGATGTCCCCCTCAACTGTTCCTATGATCACTGTTCCTAGGTATTCTGGTTTCTCCTCTGATTTTTCAAGGGCTGGTTTCAGGACCTCCATTATTGTGTTCATCACTTCTGCTGATCCAACTAGGTCCATTAGGAATATCTCTCCTTTGCCAAATTTTTCTCCTATCTCCTTTAGTTTTTTTGAAAGCACAGTTACAAGTTCAACTGGTTTTACACCTTGTTTTTCAAGCAGGTCCCTTGCAATGGTGTCTGCCCCCTCAGGTTCAGCTTCATCAAGTCTCTTCAATAATTCGTTAAGAAGATCTTCCCTTGCAACCATCAAATTTCACCTCTTTTGAGAGAAATCAATAAAAGTTACTTTATAAATTTTTATTCTTATCTCTTAATTTGTTGAAGATAAAGTTTGTTAATTAAAACATGGGTCAACATATAGGTTATATTTCCTTACTCTCTGATATAGTGGTGAGGGAACTTATATGTAAATTTTACTGGGATCTAAGCTTCTTAGAGTTGAAAGTTCAAGGGTTGTGGGTTCTGGGGTTACTTTTAATAGTTCTGAGATTTTTAAGTTCCAACCTGTATTTTCCTTTATTTCTTCAACGGTTACACCGGGATATATGGATTCTAGAACTAATTCTCCATGCTTCTCGTTAAAGGATAGCACGCCAAGGCTTGTTATCACCTTTATTCCCCCTTTACCCTTCACCTCTAACTTTTCCCTTTCCAGTACCCCTGGACTTGTCAGGAAATCAATTTTATCTACGAGTCTTCTTTTTTGATGAGGAGTTATAATAATTATTCTTTTTGCTAAATGAGCTATGTCACAGGCTCCGCCGCTTCCAGGCAACCTGATTTTAGGCGCTGCGTAGCTCCCTATAACCGTTGTGTTTATGTTTCCATATTTATCGATCTGAGCACCTCCCAGAAAACCTACATCAACACGGTGAGATTGAAGGTAATAACTGAAAACCTCGAACATCGAACAAACACTTTTAGAATTTGTAACTATGCATGGATCCCCTATTGAGAGGGGGAGTCTTGAAGGTTCAGCTCCGATAACCCCGGACTCATATATCATTGTTAAATTAGGTGCGTGGATTCTTTTAGCTAAGTTGCATGCAAGGTTAGGTAAACCTACCCCTACTAAAACTGTTTCTCCGTTTTTAAGTTCCCTTGCAGCTGCAACAACCATGAGTTCATTTCTACTATACTTCAAATCTCCACACCTCCATCTATCGATAGAACCCGTAGTCAACTGGTAAACTGTAAAATCTTTTAGGTAGAAGTTTCAGGACTCTTCCAGCGCCAAGTTTCTCCACATATTCTTTTCTGTTTTCTACGCTGTAAACCCATTCTTCCAAGTATTTCTCTACAAGTTCAGGTTCCCTTGAAATTTTATCCCACTCCAAGTAGAAATCGTTGTCCCTATCATAGTAGCCTTGAACATATGAGGGATGAGCAGCCCACGGCTCCTCTACAACGGAGTCAACGATGAAGTCAGGTATTAAAGTCCTGTTCGGGTCCCTCCTGATCACGTTTTCTTCAACTATTTCCTCAACGCTTAAAATCACTTTTTCAGCTGCGAAGGCAGCTTCCCTTTGATCTCCGATTATCCCCCAAATTTGAGCATTACCGTTTTCATCTGATCTTTGAGCGTGAACAATGGAGACATCTGGTTTCAAAGCAGGTACAACGCTTATCTTTTCCCCTGTGAAGGGACACGTAATAAACTTTATGTTCCGGTTAACCTTTGGCAGATCTGAACATATGTTTGTCCTTAAAGGCATAAATGGAAGATTTAAGGCTCCTGCATATATCCTGGCTACCATGCTGAAATGAGTGTACTCCTCTATTTCAATTCTATTTGGAATTCCATGTTCAACTGCTCTCCTAAAGCATCTAAGGGATCCAACCCCTGGATTCCCCGCCCAACTGAAAACCACTTTTCTTGCACAGCCAGCGGCGATCATCTGGTCGAAAACCAAATCTGGGGTTGGTCTGCAAAGAACTAAGTTCCTTTTCCTTTGCCTGATCATTTCATGACCAGCTGAAAAGTTTATGAGATGAGTGAAACCCGCTATGTAAACTGTGTCTCCATCCCTAACATGTCTTTTAATAGCTTCCTCCATGGTTGTGACTTTACTCATTTTAAACTCTCCTCAACAGGTTTAAACTTGAAGCCATACCTGACAACTCCTTCGTCTTCATATATCTTTCTAATGGTGGATTCAACCCTCATCCCTATCCTGACATTTTCAGGTTTGCAGTTAACCAATTGCGCAACTATTCTAGGTCCCTCATCGAGTTCAATCAATGCAACCACATATGAGCCACCGGATTTCTCCTGTTTCGAGAATTCAGGGGGAGCAGCTGCAGCTGTGATAACTGTGTAGGAGTAAATTGTTCCCTTTCCACTTAACTTTACCTTTTCAAACTCAGATGAAACTTTGCACCCTTTACATATCCCTTTAGGAGGGAAATTTATCCATCCACACCTTTTACATTTTAAACCTATTAGTTTATACCTTTGGGGGATCGTTCTCTTGTAGAGTGGAATCGATACATATGCCAAAGAGAAACACCTCCCTAAATGATTGCATCTTTAAGCTTCAAATACGAAAGGTAATCTATGTATTCCCTTTTGTTTAGGGCCTTAGAAACCTTACCTTTTTTTCCAGGTTTCCTGGTTAACTTAAAGCTTAAGGCGTCACTTCCAGCACCTGAACCATAGGAGGCGATAAGTATTTTTTCTTGTGGTTCAGCACACTCCAAAACCCTTAGAAAACCAATTAAAGCTGAGCAGGCACCTGTGTCTCCGAGTATGGGGGCCAGGAAACCTGTTTTTAACTGGTTGATTGTGAAGCCAAGTTTTAAAGCCACTCTTAAGGGGTCTACTCCGTTGAATTGCTGGATAACGAAATAGCTGTAATCAGATGATTTTCTTCCCAGTTTATCGAGCAACAACTTCACGCTGCCCGACACATTCTCATGAAATGAGTCAAGGTAGTAACCTCTTAATTCTAGGTCCTTAATTCTATCTGAACCTCTAGGTCTAAACCTTTCACCTGGGAACTCAGCTACATATGTTGAAGCCCCTTCAAACTCAGCCACTACATCTCCGAAGCCTATTAAAAATGAAGCTGAGGAAGCACCGAGTCCATGCTCTAAATTGTCTTTCATGCTGGCTGAAGGGGAATCTGACACCACTACAAGGCCTAATCCTTCATCAATCGATTTTAAATTATTTATACAGGAGATAAGGGCCTCTGTGCCTGAACGAGTTGAGGAAATGTGTTCAGAGGTGAAAATATTCCTATTTAAACCTAAACCTTCAACCAGGAAACTTGACAACAATCTTTCACTGTAGGGTGGTGAAGTTGAAGCGAAAGCTAAAACCTTTACATCCCTTAAATCAACTCCTTCAACTGCTTGTTCAGCTGATTCAAGGGCCATAGACATTACGTCTTCGTCAAGATCCATAACAGCTTTTTCTTTCACTCCTCTCGCTGAAAATCTACTCCAAACCTTAATGTATTCTTCAGCCTTTATCCTTAGCCTTGGAATGTAAATTCCATAATCAATTACTCCCAGAACCAATTACTTCTCCCTCTTAAACCTTGAAAATGGCCACTGAAGCTGTTCCACCGGATCCACCTACATTATGGGTTAAACCTATTTCAGCGTCTTTAACTTGTCTAGCAGGTTTTTGAACTGTTCTTCTGAGTTGATTAAATATTTCATAGATTTGACCTGTTCCAGTTGCCCCTATTGGGTGTCCCTTAGCCTTTAAACCCCCACTTGGATTAACAGGGATTTCCCCTTCAAGTGAGGATAACCCTTCCTCGATGAATCTCCCCCCCTCACCTCTACCACAGAATCCAAGGTCCTCGTAGGCGATTATTTCCGCTATTGTGAAGCAATCATGAACCTCTGCTACATCTACGTTTTTAGGTTTAACCCCAGCCATTTTATAGGCTCTATCA
>JAOZFL010000221.1 GCA_027491455.1 Thermoproteota archaeon
GTTCCCCCTTAAATAAAATGACCTCCTTGAGGGGAGTCAAAATCCTTTTCCTACTCTCCTCTATTTCACTTAGACTTATCTTAGAAAGCGTCTCCTCAATAAACCTTGAATCTAAAACAACTGGTTTTAACCTATTCATCTCAGAAACACCATTGGAAATCATGGAACCCCTAAATTTTAAAGATAGAGGGGGAAATGTTCATTTTCTAGAAGCAACACTACTCTCCACTAAGGGTTCTGTTGAATCTTAGGGTGTTGCATTTAAGGTGGTAAAAAATTAAGATTGATTTTTATGGAACTCTAAGTCTTTCCAAAGCAAATCCAACCACTTGTCGTTACCTGAGTCCAAGTTGATTTTTGCTTCCTCTGCTGGGGTTCTACCATTCAAGCTCCTATGAAGCCTAACGAAGCTGTACTATATAATATGTCCATGGATTATCGGTGTATCTTCGATTTTCAATCCTCTCATCACTTTTCCCCTATCTGCAACACCACATTTACAACACACAAAGAATCAACAGAACTCCACTGAGGAAAACATTTAAACATTTAATGTTTCAACGCTTAACCTCACACATTAACGTTACACAGCCTTTCCGATAGATAAGTGTTTTAAAGTAAAAAAATCAGTGCATATTTAATCCCCTGAAAAAGACAGATTTATACTTGGAAATCGCTAGTTAACAATTAAATGATCAGCGACGTCTCGGAGAAGCCGAAATACATAGATTTAAATAAGAAAAGTTGAAAGGTGCTTCCACTTTAAAGGTGTCATTTTTGGAGTTTAGTGATGTCCTTAAGTTTTACTCTAACCCAAAAGTCAAAAAAGAAATATCTGAGTATTGTAAAGAACGCTGGGCTGCCATTGAATGTGCTTACAAGGAAGGGAAAAGGGTTTTCCTGAGATACATGGGTAGGGGAGGACCCCCACTGACAATTAATTCCACTGAGGAATTGGGGAATCTGATGAAAAGATTTAAGGTATTGAGACCCAGAACCTTTTATGCCTCGATTAATAAGTATATGACCCTTAAATCAGTTGAGGACACAGATAACATGGATAACATAAGGTTCTCATCTCCAATTTGGGATGTAGATGGATCTGAAACCCTTTGGAGGGAAACATTGGACATAGCTGAAACCATCATTAATTACCTTGAATCTGAAGGAGTTGAAAAATCCATTTTCTTAAAGTGGTCTGGGAGAGGAGTACATATCCATCTTAACGAGAAAGCCTTCTCCAGTGAAATCTTAGACAGGTACAACCCATTAGATGTAGCCTTTTCAGTCGTCGAGTACATTCTAAGAAAAAAATCTAGTGAGATAAGAGAAAAAATAGGTTCATATGAACCTGGAAAAAGGATATTCAAGGTTGAGAATAAAATCGATTTAAAAAGGGTCTTTACATGTCCTTTATCTCTTCACAGAGAAAAAGATCTTTGCTGTGTATGCTTTAAACCAAGTGAAATACAGGAATTTAGTATTGAGTGGACTAACCCTTACAATTTTAGGCATAACAGTGACTGGAGGGTTTATGCTGAGGGTGAAGCCGATAACTTGGCATTGAAGGCTCTCTCAGAGGTTAGAGGCTACAGGCAATGGACTCTTAAGCACAGCGTTGTATCGGTAGGGAAAATAACACGGAAAACAGGGAAAAGAAGAGTTGAAGCGTTGGCAAAGCAAAGGCTAGGGAGATTCCAAGTGATGGCTCTACTCCAAGCAGCTAGATTCTACATTCTCACCGGTGATGAGGAAAAAGCTAAATCCTTCGGTTTAAACAGAGCTATTTTCTATGCCTGGGCTAAACATCGCAGGGTTAGAGGGCCACCTCTCAGAAGCTTAACAGGGGAGAAAGAAGCAGCTGTTAAGAGAAAAGAAGGAAAACTTATGTATGTGGGGGATGAAGGAGCCTATATTTCCGAGAATGGTTGGTTCGCAATAGGCGGTTCTGAACAGACACCCAAAGACTACCAGAGGGAAATAGAGAGGAAAATAAACGCAGTTGTACCCTATAGTAAAGCATGGGAAGCAGCTGTTAAGTACCTTAAGGGACTACCCAATGATGCTTTGCTTAGACAACAGAAATTCTTTAATTCAGCATACAAACCAGTAAGAGACAAATTTTTGGAGATAGTTACCAGACAACTAGGGTAAGGAATTAGAAACACTGAAGATACCTGTGTTTCTATTTATAACAAGTTTAAAAAATTTATCTGATAAACTCTTTTTCCTCTTCCTATTGATTTTCTAGATTCTCTATGTGTACCATTATTTCTTTTAGTCTTACAACAAGTATTTCAGCTAAATCAGCTAACAGCTCAGTTGTAAGTATTTTATCAGCCGATGAGTCATATAACAAGTTAGCTGAACATGACACCTCTTCATCCCCTTCCCAGAAAACAACGATTAGTGGAAGATGTGGTAAAACATATATTTTAAAGGAGTAAGCTTAGAGGTGTTAACCCCAAAAACAACTTTACTATTAGGGCTGTAAAGAACGCTATTATAAAGGTGAATGAAGCAGCTGCAAGGGACCTCTTATATCCAATTTCCTTGGTTAACATGGCAAATGTTGCTAGGCAGGGAATGTAGAAGACTACGAAAACAGTGAAAGTTATTATCTGAGTCTTAGATAGAACATTTAAAATCTGAGATGTTCCCAGAACCTGTATGAGCATTAGCATGGTTAACTCTTTCCTTAAAACACCGAAGATCAAAGTTGTTCCCACCTCTATGGGTAAACCGAGCATCAAAGTTATAGGTGAAAGGATTAAATTGATAGAGGCGTCGAGGCCTGAGAACTCTATTAAACTTAAAGCCATGCTTCCAGCGATTAGAAGAGGCCAAGCCAGAAAAATAAACTCTCTCAGCCTCAGCCAAGTTTTTGAAAGAACAACTTTTAATGATGGCACTTGATAGGGAGGTATCTCCATGATCATCCCTGGAGTTGCCTCGGGGAGAAGCCTAGATAAAATTAAACCTGCAATAGCCACCACAGCAAGGTTTAATAGGTATATAAATAAAGCTGCATTTGGACTGATGAAGAAAGCAACTAAGCCGAAAATTATCGTTGTCCTAGCTGCACATGGAATCATGGTTGAGATAACAGCTGTGATAAATCTGTCCCTGTCTGATTCTAAGATTCTCGTTGCCATAACCGCTGGAACGTTGCAGCCATATCCGAGGATAAGGGGCAAAGTAGATTTACCATGCAACCCTATTTTATGTAGGAAAGTGTCCATAAGGAAAGCTATTCTAGGAAGGTATCCAAGGTCTTCCATGAACGCTAGTCCTAGAAGGAATGGAACTAGGTAAGGTAAAACTATTCCTATCCCCCCTGACACTCCTTCTAGTAAGCCCTGGATAACTTTTTGAGCTAAACCCGATGGAACATGTTTAATGGCTATGGGCATAAGTGTTTCCTCGAAAAAGCTAAGGATAGGTTCCTCTAAGAACCTTCCAAGAGAGAAAATTAAGTTGAAAAATGCATAAAGAAAAACGGCTAAGGTTACATAGCCTAAGTATTTATGCATTAAAAGGTCATCTAGTTTATCTCTTATCGATGTTTGGGGTTCGCCGACGAAGGCAACCTGTTCAAATATGTTCATGCTTAAAGCATGTCTTTCAGAGGAAATCACCAGGTCTGAAGGTCTTCCATGAACCTCAGAAAGCTCCCTTTGACAATTTTCTATGAAATCAAGTATTGATTTATCTTTAATCTTTGAGATGAAGTAATCATCATTTTCAAGTAATTTAATGGATAGAAGCCTACTGGGAGTGTTAAGCTCCTTTGAAACCGTGTTTATTCTCTTTGAAAGCTTATGTATCACTTTTTCAATATCTTCACTATACCTTATTTTCCTCCCTGGTTTCTTTTCCCTTGCAGCGATGAGAGCAGTTAAGAAAAGTTTGTTTATACCTATCCCCTTAACCGCGACACATTCAACAACTGGTACACCTAGGATTTCAGATAATTTAGAACCATTCAATTTTATTCCTTTCCTCTTGGCTTCATCCATGAAGTTTAAGCAAATTACAATCGGCACCTCTAACTCCAATAGTTGAAGAGTTAGTTCAAGGCTTCTGCTTAAAATGGAGGCATCAACAACGTTTATAACTACATCTGCTTCCCCGCTTAGAAGGTATTTCCTGGATTCTAATTCTGCAAGGTCAAAGGAGGTTAAAGAATAAGTTCCCGGCAAATCAATTATTTCAAAGGTTTCCCCTAGGAAATTCACTTTGCTAAGAGTGTACTTAACAGTTTTCCCCGGGAAATTAGAGGTTATAGCTTTGTACCCAGCTACCTGATTGAACAAAGTGCTTTTACCGCAGTTAGGTTGACCAGCCAAGGCGATTTTCAGGAACCTCTTCCCTTTAACCTGTGAATCCATGCTGCAGCTATGCATAGGTTTCAACTAGCTGCCTCCACGATTATTCTTTTAGCTACTCCTCTACCCACAGCTACTTCTCCACCATCTGTTTTAAGAAGTATAGGGCCTCCAAACAAAGCATTTTTGATTACCTCCACTGTGCTACCTGGAATCACTCCTAGTTCACAAAGCCTTTGCCTCATACCGCGACCACCAATTATCTCCCTTATTTTGATCTTCTCTCCTTCCTTGACACCATCTAAGGTTAACATATCAATCACTAACCACAAATTTACTCTTTATCTCTGCAGGGATACTCCCCAAACTTACAGAAATGATCAAAGTGTTTAAGCCATTTAGGAGGCTTTACAGGGTTGTCTTCCACAAATTTAACGAATTTAACGAGTTGATCAACAGTTACTGAGCTGAGGTGATGCTCCATTGCACATGCATCTCTTTGAGCTATTTCATCCGGTACACTGAGGATCTTAAGCAGCTTAAGCAAGATTTCATGTTTCCCAATCACAGATTTCGCTGCTTTAACACCGTTTTCAGTTAGTTTAACCTTTCCATAGCTGCTAAACGAAACAAACCCTTTACTTTTAAGTTTCCTCATCATTTTAGAAACACTTGGAAGCTTAACGTTCAAGGCGTCAGCTATGTCCTTAATTCTCGCATAACCCTTACCCTGAGAAACATTGAATATTGCCTCTAGATAATCCTCTACACTGGATCTATACATTGGTTAATCCACCGAGAAATATGTTAGCCATGTCTAACATTTATTTTTAAAAGTATTTAAATTTAACTTTAAAAGACTTTGTTAAGTCTCAGGGTTTTACATTTATAAAGTGCCGCAAAAAAGTTAACAACGATTATTACCAGTTCAAAGTGAAGTGCCTTCCAGAAAAGAGTCTTAGTGGAGATTTCTCATATAGCAGTAGATATAATATCATAAATTGCGAGGTATAATCACTGTATATGCACTGTTCATCAACCCTACATACTCGGAATATAAGTTTTCCACTAATTATTTAGCAGTCAAACTATAGGACAGGCAAGTAATAGTTTTCCTGGGAAAGTGAAACACCTATATGCCTCAGCATAAACCTGCTTTGACTCCTCTTAAATCCTTTTAATAGATTTCTAATCATTCATAATCAAAATAAAACTCCTCAACATATGCATCCTTTAGATGAGGATTTCCCGCCATGTTGCAAGTAAGCGAATGAGTTTCAGCCACGGTAACTGGCTTAAGGTCCAGGGTAAAGGAGGTAACCTTTAATTTGTTTATCTGTTGTGTAAATCTAGTAAATGACTAGGTGTGAGAGTGGGAACAAAGGGTTCTTCACTGTTTTCTCTTTGGATGTGGTATCAGAAATGGAGTTTTCTCCTTGTATTCTATGTATTCCTGGCCAAACCTTATTTCAAGCTTCTTTTCTTCTATTAATTTAACAAAAATCAAAATAGATATAAACACGACGGGAATTAGTATGAAAAGCATAGATGTTACGTTGAATATAACAGCAAGACCTATGTAAAAGAGCAAGGTGCCAAAAACCATTGGGTTTCTACAATATTTATAAGGACCAGAAATCACCAGTTTCCGAGTTGGAACAATTGGTAGAGGTGTACCTTTCCCTATTTTGAATTGAAAGTAAACAGACCAAACAGCAAAAGACCAATCTATGATGACAAGTAAAGACCCAAGGACAAGGTTAACTGGTTCCACAAACAAGTTGGGGAAATCAAGCAAGGAATCAAGGAAGTAACCTCCAAGAATAAGCATTAAGGGAAGCATGAAAACAAATATAATTCCTCCTATAACTAGTGCCATGGATTTTTCTATGCTGATTCTTTCTCTTCTGGACCACTTAATAAACTTTCTTACAACTATGTCTATCATGGCATTACCCTCTAAGTAGTAAACCTAAAAATTGCTTTTATATTTCGCGGAGTAGAAACAAATTAAATTCGAAGTGAAGCTTGAGCAGAGTCATCTATAGCATGCCGTTTAACGACCTTGATCTTTTTGGTTGTAAGAGTAAATTGTGCAAACAATCAGAAATTTTCTCTGACCATTTAAAATAAAATATTTTTTGAGTTTCATGGATAACCTCTATTGAGAGAGAGGAAAACACAGTTAAAAGACATCAGCTTTTATCTCCACTTGAAAAATTAAACTTTAAGATGGGGGGTAATGTGGAAATGAGGGGCAAGTTTTCAGTTAACATTTATGGTTTTAAGGGAAGAAAGAAACTAAGGATACAGGAAGAGCCTTCTAAGTGGCTAGGTGAATAGGAAGGAGTCGATATATGTAACCAGTAAAAAGTTTTTAAAGCTAGATTATTCCCTCCTCGAACTCTGGTGGCGGTTTCAGAACCTCCCTTCTTCTAAGCTTTTTTAACTGTTCCTCGTATCTTTTAATGTTTTCAATGTCTTTTCTTGCCTTTTCATTTACTTTTTCAGAGTTAATTTTTATTCCCTCCATTTCAACAAGTTTATCTAATACAGCTTTTCCAGCTAATGGGTCAGGTCCACGTCCCTGAGTCTCTCCTAGGAGGCAGAAACCTTCGATACCACTTAGTTTACCTAATCCGAGAAGTACACCGGTTAACCCTGTTATTGAACCCCCAGAAGATATCTTAACTTTATGGTCTCTGAGTTTCCTTAAATAGTCTTCATTTGTCGCAACTCCGTAGATAGAGGGAGACTCAACCTTTCTACCCACAGCGTATCCTCCA
>JAOZFL010000100.1:0-14624 GCA_027491455.1 Thermoproteota archaeon
AGAATAATTAGTATGTAATCTTTCCTTTCTAGTTTACTGTATCTTTTTAGGGCTTTTCTGAATCTGTTCTCGATTATTTTCTGGAAACATTTCATACATATCCTTATTTTTGTGTATTTTATCTCTATTTTTGCCCTGTTTCTTTTACATATGTCACATAAGTTGTTCATTATAGTTATCCACCTACTTTTTCTGTTTAAACAGCTTTCTCCTTACCTCAGGTTTCTTTGATGCAATTTTTTCAAGGGCTTCCTCGAAGCTTTCATGTTCTCTTAACTTTTTGTTTAGGAAAACCCCTGTCCTACCTAGTCTATCCCTTCTCAAAAGCACTTTTTTCCTTTCCTTGATTGTTTCTACACTTATCCCTAGTTTTTTAGCTGTTTCAGCTTCTCTCCCGATGATGCTGTATTCTATGTGTCCATTAAGAGTTGGTTCTATGTAGACTAACCTCTTATCTACTCCTGGTTTCCTTACATTCCCCTTTATCTCTTCTAGGTTTATTAACCCCCCAAAAATATAAAACTCGTACTCCGTGGTGGAAAGTTTTATAAGTGGGAAAGTGACTGTTGTTTTTTCATCTATGTCTATGTGGGCTTTTATCACGCTGTTAGGTGTTGCTTGAACAATTCTTTTGCTGTAGAAATTGTTTTGAAGATTTTCCAAGGAGATTTCGACTTTATATGATGCGACGGGTTCAAGGATAACTATATCCACATCGCTTTTCCTGTTAACGTCTCCTCTTGCAATGCTTCCATGCGCAAAAGCTTTTATCCCTCCTTTCTCCAGCAAATAGATTATGTTAAGGGCCTTTTCCCTTAACTCATGTAAAAGTCTCCATCTTCCCTCTTCATATATTATTTCTCTGCCCTCATATTTCCTTTTTATCTTTTCTCTTACCATTTCCCTTTTCTCAGAGGCCGAGAAGAGTTAACTTGGGAATTAGCCTGCCAAAAGGGGAGTTCAGCCCCTTTTTCCAAAAGATAGTTTTCAGTCTTTAATTTCATTGAATCCATTCTTCTTTGGTACCCAGTGGGCCATGTTTTCTAGACCTCTAAATCAATATTTTCTTTATGATCTAAAATTAAATTTGAATGTTGCTCTATATCCATTTATAGGTGGATTCATGAAAGAATTTTTCACCGTGAAATATGGAGAAGTTCCACTTTTAGGTGTTATTGCCTTTGGAATTATAGATAGAGGGACCAACCTGATTCAGGTTAGACCTCAATCTGGTTGTCCATTGTGCTGTATTTATTGCTCTGTTGACGAAGGAAGTTGTTCTAGGACACGTATGACAGTTTATAGGGTTGAAAAGGAGTACTTGGTCGACGTTGTGAAGGAAGTGGTCAGGTTTAAGGGAGCGGATGACATCGAGATCCACATCGACGGGACTGGAGAACCTTTCCTATACGATAAAATTGATGGCTTGATAGGTGATCTAAGGGAGATTGAGGGGGTTAAGGTCATCTCTGCTCAGACAAGTGGTTTCACGATATCAAAAAAGATGGTTCCAAAGCTGGAGGAAGCCGGTCTTTCAAGGGTTAATTTATCGATTAACTCATTGGATCAGAACCTTGCCAAAAAGATGGCTGGGATCAAAAGTTACAACATCGACAAAATACTTGTCATAGCAGAGGAAATAGCTGAAAGTCAAATAGACCTTTTAATCGCCCCTGTATGGGTCCCCAAAGTGAACGATGCTGAAATACCCAAGTTAATAGAATATGCCATTAAAATTGGCGCTGGAAAAAATTGGCCTCCTCTGGGAATCCAGAAGTATATTGCACATAAACGTGGTAGAAAGGTTAAAGGGGTTAAACCGATGAGCTGGTTTAAGTTCTACAGGAAACTTGCTTCCCTTGAAAAGATATATGGAGTTAAACTTATCTTGGGAAGAGAAGATTTTAATATACATAGAACTAAGAGAAAGATACCCGTTGTCTTTAAGAAACTTGAAAAGGTGAAGGTTAAAATAGTGGGTCCAGGATGGATTAAGGGGGAGAAGATAGGGATTTCACGGGGCAGGGCTGTCACTGTCGTCAACTGCAAAGCTGAAGCTGGGGAAACAGTTAGAGTAAGGATTTTAAGCAATAAAGATGGGATATACTTAGCTGAACCTGCTTAGTACTTAAGAATCATTCGTCCTTCAATTTTCAATGGGGTATCTAAGGAAGGCAGCGATTCCGCCTAAACCCTTCAGGTGTTTAGATCCTTCATGGCCATCTGAAATTATCTTGACCTTACCTCTCATCTCCTCTACTGTTTTTATTAACTCTTCAAGTCTTTCCCTGACCTCTAAATCTGTTGTCCTAAAGATCTCCTCGGATATCATCAAAACATCAACTGCACCCATCTCAGTGGCTCTCCAAACCTCCTTGAATCCATAGGTTACCCTTGATGGATTCTTGACGATCTTCAGTAAGAGTTCCTGGATCATTTTTGTTTCTTCAGAAATTCTGAGTTTTTCTATAACATTTTCCACAGCTCTTGACTTGATTAATTCATTGTATGCCGACATGGTTGCTGTTGAAGAAGTTAAAATCCATTTTTTCACATACTTAAACTTTTCGCTAAGGTAATCCGAGAAGTGCTCTTTTACAAAACCCGGCCCTGTAATAATTAGTTTATCGGTTTTGAAATTTTTAATGGCTTTCTCTATTTCTTTTGAAATCTCTGAGAAGAATTTAAGTTCTTCTTCTTTTCTCTTATCGCTTGCATTTTTTCTATGAGAAATCCTTGAGTGAACAGTTGCTAGATGTTTCACTCTCTCACTTGTTAATACCCCTATGTTTCCTTCCTCACTGTCTAGGGCAACAACTATTATTTTCTCAGTTTTTGTTTCCTCCAGGGCTCTTTTGATTCTTTCCAGGTGATGTCTGTACCATTTCTCCTTGTTAATGATTACTTCTCTATTTAGCTTAAGGTTTAACGTGTGATAGGATCCTTTAATCCCTAATTCATGAGGGTCTTCCACTATCTTTCCCTTAATCCTTAAGCTCCTCATATATTCATGATATTCTAGATCCTCTACTTTAACAGTTAAAACAGTTTTTACGATTTTCACTTGAGGTTTCCTAGTTTGTTCTTTGTTAATTGTTATTTTCCTTGTTGTAGAAGCTTTAACCTTATCTCCTCTATCGATTATGAAGTATAAGTGGAATAAATCCTCTAAGGTTTCTGGTTTAACATTCAAGACCCCTTTTTCCTGGTTAAAGTAGATTATCTTCAATGTTCAGTACCTACCTACTGTTCTAAGCTTCTCTATGGGATCCTTACTTCTTTGGAGAGAATGTCTTCAAAGGTATAGATCTTCATTGGGTAAGGGATTTTGTTTATGTCTCCTCTTTTAACCCCTATGATCATCTTGGTGTTGTATTTCGCTGCTTCATCGATTAACCTCTGCGTTATAAGGCCATCTATAAGTAAGATGTAAGGTTTAGTGTTACTTATTTTCTTCTCTATTTCACTGAAATCCTCCACGTTTGCTTCTGACAGGATGTCTAAGTTGCTATCTAGGCAATAAGCCCTCAGCTTACCTGTAACCTCCTTTATTAAACTGATGAGTCTCAACATTTTGGCGTTCTGTGAGGGTTTTCTTTCTGGTTTAAGGGTTGCTTTGGCGTAAATCGATGTTTTCCCTTTTTGTGATAGATATTGGTTAAGGAGAACTCTTCCCTTAAGGGAATTCATTATCTCCTTTTCAGTAAGTTCCTCCACCATTCTACCTGGGGGGGCAAAGGCTACATAGTCTACATCAGCTACCTGGATTAATTCTTTCAGGATTAGTTCCCCGCCTCTATCTCCATCTAGGAAAGCAGTTACTTTTTTCCTCTTAGAAAGCTCTTGGACTGTTTTAGGTATGTTTGTCCCCTCCACAGCCATAGCATTTCTTATTCCATGTCTCAGCAGATTTATAACATCGGCTCTTCCCTCAACAATTATTATTTCCTCTGATTCCTCTACTTCCGGGCCTGCAGGTAGTTTTTCAGGCCCGTAACTCGTTATCTCCCTTGTCCTAATGGATTTCTCTATTTCAGATAACAGGTTCTCTATTTCCTCAGTTTCTCTTTTACTCCATTCCTCAAGTATCTCTATGGCTCTCCTCTTTATCTTGGTTCTCTTTTCATGTCTAATGTCTTCTATACTGTCAAGTTTTATCTGTGCAGTGCAAGGCCCTATTTTATCTATCATTTCCGTTGCGGCTGCTATTAAAGCAGTTTCTATTTTATCTAGACTTGAAGGAATAGTGATCACTCCATTTGTTTTTCCACCCTTAGACTTTATACTGACCTCTATTCTACCTATCCTACCGGTTCTTTGAAGTTCTCTTAAATCAAGTTCTTTACCAAGCAATCCTTCAAGTTGTCCGAAAATTGCACCGACAACGTCGGGTTTCTCAACGACCCCGCTAACGTTAAAGGTGCATTTAATAACATATTTAACCGTTGAAAGAGATTCATCCATGACTTACACCTCCTACCCTAAACTTTTCAAATTGTCTGTTGAGCCATTTACCAAGTCCCTCTAAAGATTTAGGGGCTTTATTCAGGTTTATCAGCCCTCTAAATCTCCTTCTAAACACTTCATGGACATTGGCCCTGCCTTTTAAATATTCCTCAGTGAGCCTTCCAAGTTCTTCTCCCCTTCTATCGAAATCTGAGAGGATAATAAAGGAGTAACCCTCTTCCACAAATCTTTCCATTCGTATGTTCCTCGGGTTAAATGACCCATGCATAACAATAAACGTTCCTTCAATGCCTAATTCTTTAAGGGCTTTCCTGTCTTTTTCTCCTTCGACAACAATTACATTTCTTCCTTTAGCGAGGGACCTCAACTCATTAATCATTTTCCAAAGTCTGAAAATGTTTTCCGCCCGGTAATGAGAGAACAAATCTATACCTCACATATCCTTGTTTCAATAAAACCTAAGCAGAAGGATGAATAAGAGATTTAAGGTACATTTTTATTCTAAAGTCCGTAGAAGTTTTTAAAGTATACATAATTTATGAGTTATAAGGAGAAAAAAGCTGAATAGGCGGAAAATTTGCTCTTCAGAGTTTTTAACCCTTAAAACAAGAGAAGGAATTATGTAGGCTGCCATTGAATCAAAAACTTAAAAAACACTTTTATCTCCTAAACTACAATTAAAAATGCTTAAATACAAAGGTTTCAAAGGGTGCCTGCCCTTGACCAATGAAAAATATTATAGAAAAGCCGCTGAAATAGTCAGAGAAGTCATTAAGAAAGAAAAAGCCAGGGTGAAACCTGGTGTCAAGATACTTGATTTAGCTGAGGAAATCGAGGATAAAATTAAAAGAAAGGGAGGAAAACCAGCTTTTCCCGTTAACATATCGATCAATGAAGTAGCTGCCCATTACTCACCTACCATAAAAGATGAAACAGAGATAAGGCAACATGACGTTGTTAAAGTGGATATAGGTGTACATGTTGAAGGATACATAGTTGACGCTGCATGGACTTTTATATTCAACGAAAAACATGGAAACCTGGCTAAAACTACCGATGAAGCTCTTAAGAGGGCTATAGAGGCTATAAAGCCTGGAAAGAAAATAGGAGAGATAGGGTCTATAATAGAGAAGACCATAAAGAAAGGCGGATATAAACCAATAAGCAACTTAAGCGGCCACATGTTGAAAAGATATGTTTTACACGCTGGAAAAAGCATTCCAAATGTAAAAACAATAACGTTTCAAAAAATAAAGGAGGGAGAGGTCTATGCAGTGGAACCATTTGCTACTAACGGTAAAGGGGAGGTCCGAGAGACCAATAGATTCACCATTTTCAGGTTAATGAGGAGAGTGGATATGTATGGGACAAGCTTGGAGGACAGGGTCACCCGTTATATTCAAGAAAACTATGGAACTCTGCCTTTCGCTTCAAGATGGCTTGCAGAGAAATTTGAGGCTGCCCTTGCCCAGTTTACTTTGAGGAAGCTTGTGAGGAAAGGGGTTATCCATCCCTATGGAGTACTTGTCGAGGTAAAGGGTGGACTTGTTGCCCAGAGCGAAACAACGGTCATTGTATCTAGGTCTGGGGTTTTGAGGCTTCTTTAGACCTTTTAGGTGTTTCTAAGTATATTAAATCGACTGTTACATCTCCTTTGCATTTTGGACACTCCTTAACTTTTTTACCTATGAAAAATCCCTTTTTGAACTCAACTGTTTCACTGTAATCACAATTATTGCATTTCAAGATCGACAGAATTTTTTCTTCAGCTTTCCTGGGTATAAGGACATTTTTCATTTGCTTAAACAGTAGTAGAGCAGTAGATGAAGCCAGGATCATCATTAAAATGGTTTGAAATGAATAAGTACGGTTTTCAGCCTTCAAACTAGAGGGGAGGAACAGTAAGATGTATGAAAGCAAAAGAAAGGTTAAAATCAATGTAAACGATAAACTTACTAAACGAATGCTAATTTTCATCACCTTCTCATTGTCCAACGCCAATGGTGTTGCCTACACCTATAACAAGAACTCTATCTCCCTCCATGGTCCTCGACTTAATTATATCTTGGATCTTCCGGATAACTTTGTCTGCTGATAAGGCAATTTCCTTCTTCATTATCGTGATGGCCTCGACAAGTGACTCTTTAATTATGACAGCATCAATAGGTATATTATACTTCCTGATAGACTCCTCTATCTTATATTTTTCAGGTCCAGGGTCACCTATGGCGGCTCCAACTCCCTCAGCTATTTCGCCTGTTGGTTCTCCTTCAAGTTTACCTGCAGCGTCGACAATAATAACTCTCTTTAACCTGTTTCTTTCTCTGTTTACAATTTTCTTTACGGCTTCACCAGGTTTACCCACCGTTCCGCCTGGTCCCTTCGCCTTTATGATATAAAGTTTCCTGCCGAAAAGCTCTCTTTCATAGACAATAGTGTCTCTAACTATTTCTTTATAAATGCCACCATTTCCAAGTTTAAAGGCTACTAGAGCTCCTATGCCATCTCCTATTGGCAAACCCTTCGAAAAAGCCTCTAAAGCCTTAAAGTAAGATTGAGCAATCTCCATTATCTGAGGCAGCTGCATATGTATCTGCATAATTATCAAGGTGCTCTGAGTCTTCTTTCCGAGGATAAGAAAATGTCTAACAACTCTGTATATATAGTCCAAGGCGACACATGCCAAAAGCATGTTTTCGAAGTTGTCAAGTTCCGAATCTTTGGCTTTAGGGGCTAAAATAGATGTGTATTCCTCTAACTTGGATTTACCCATGTCTAACAGATACTCAAGCCTCTTCAATACACCTGCAGGGTCTAGGTCGACAGGTGAAATGATGAAGTACTTAGTGAAGCTTTCAATATCTTTTAACACTCCTTTTTTCTCCCTTCCAAAGCTGGAGGCGGTCTCAGCTAGCTTGTCCTTGCTTTCCAAGGCCATTTTCTCAAGTTTACGTAGCCGGCGCTCAATTTCGCTTATCCAGATCATTAACTGGATTTTCTGGCCGTAAAGGGTCATTAAGGCCATAAAAACTAGGAACATAAGTATGGAGATCCAGTTCTGGTTTGCATCCAATTGAAACAATTTCTTCACCGGGTTATGAAAGTATTGGAGGTAGGGTTAACAGCTCTAGCTTTTCCCATGCCCTCTCGGAGCACAGTACTCAGCTAGACGAGGCTAGGCTTAACTTCTGGGTTCGGAGTGAGTCCAGGTGTTTCCCCAGCCTCCATGGCCGTTAACCCCACCCTCTCCAAGGAAGATTGTGGTTTTTGCTGTTAAGCCATGCTTCTCTATATGAGGAACTGGGTTTAAAAGTTTTATGTTTTAACGATAGGTTATATTGGGTGCAAAAATTGTTCTAGGTGTAAAGTGCAGCGTTCTATAAAGTTCTTTAAAGGGGTAAAAGTAGGGTGCAAAAAGTAGATACAGCTTTTTGGGGAGAATAGCTCAAATAAAGATTTATATCCTCCTAGTTGCATGAAAACTACTCATTTAAAAATTAAGGGGAAAAACAAATAACTTAAAAAGATAAGACATTCTAGTGTTTCCAAGCAACTTAAAAAATTCTCAAAACAAATGCTTCATCCATGAGCACTGAGCAGCATCCTTAAAAAACATAGAAAAATAGAAAACAAGTAGACAAATTAAAGGCATCCGGCTCTTTTTAAACCCTTTCCTCATCTTCTCTTTAAGTTTAAAGCAGGTTATTTAAACGGCTAGTAAAAATAGAAGAGTAGCCCCCTCGAATATTTAAGTTAGGAGTGGGTGTGGATGAAAGGATAGAGTGGCTTCACCTTAACAGGGGGATATGCTTATAAGGACTTCAATGAGCTTGAGAGGAACTCAAAACTGACAAATCCCAAGAGAAATATACCTAAACATAATAGATATGTTTCTTAGAACTCTAGGTTAAAGAGAGAATATTTAAGTGTTTAAATATAAAATGGAATACAATAGAGATTTAAATGCATGTATAAACATAGCCCATTAGGGTAATGGGCGCTATAGGATGAAGGAGATGTGAACTCCTCAAACCAGCTAATAAAGGCTGAAACGCAACGCGGTAAAGACAGGGTGAACGCTGAGAGCACCGACCTTAGTCAAGGAATGCCTCACATTTAAGGTTGATGTCTTTGCTGATGGAAGAGGAAAAAAGTTTAGCAAAGAAATTTGTGAAGAAGTTCGCCGAAAAGGGGGTTCTAGTCACCCCTGAAGCGATTGAAATGTTTCTGGAAATAAATGATGGTGAAAGTTTCTTTGAGGAAATTGAAAAAATCATCAGCGAAGATAAAATTACTGTTTTAACTGTTGAAATTATGGAAAAGGCGTTAAAAGAGGTTAGAAATACTGTTTCAAAAGATTACTATTTCCCTGAGGACCGTATGAAAGAAATACCTGCAAAGGACTGGCAGGGGAAAATAGAAGTGGAAATGGATCCAACTGATTACATAGACACAGGTGAAAAAGCCAAAGATTTTCTCAGGACGTTTAGAGACAGGTATTTAAAACTTAAAAAAATGTTACAAGCAAAAAGAGAACTCAGAAGGGTTGAGCCAATAGAAAACATTACAAGGACTCTAAAAGGCGAAGAGGTATGTATCATAGGCATGGTTTACTCGAAAAGGAAAAGCATCAAAGGAAATTACTTGTTGGAGGTAGAGGATTTAACTGGGAGATGTAGAGTTATAGTGCCTGGAAGAGACCCTGATGCGAGTTACATTGTTTTAGACCAAGTTCTAGGTTTCAGAGGGGTTGTTCTCGACAGCAAAACCCTTTACTCGAGAAAAATATTTTTCCCTGATATTTCCAAGCCTAAACCAGTGAAAACAAAAGAACCTATTTGCATGGTTTTCACCTCTGACTTACACCTAGGAAGTAAGGCTTTCATGAAAAACACATTCGAGAAGTTCCTAGATTGGCTGAACATGAAAAGATGTGCTGAGAATGAAAGGAAAATAATCTCAAGGATAAAATACTTATTGATAGCAGGGGACCTCGTTGACGGAGTAGGAGTTTACCCTGCACAGGAAAGAGAACTTGAAGAAAAGAACATAGACAAGCAATATAAGATGTTTATTGAGTATATGAAGCGGGTGCCTGAATATATAGAGTTGATAATGATCCCCGGCAACCATGACGCTACTAGGCTTTCAGAACCTCAACCCTCGGTTCCGAATGAATATATAGAGGCGCTTAAAGAGGAAAGAAATATATACTCGCTTGGGAACCCTTCATTCATGAAGATAGATGGTTACAGAGTGCTCATTTATCACGGTAAAAGCCTTGACAATTGGAACATGATCCTTCCAAGAGAAAGAAGAGGAAGACCGGAAGAAGCTATGCAAGAGATGCTAAGGAGCAGACATCTCTCCCTAATGTACGGGCAAAATGTTCCATTGGCTCCGGAGCCAAAGGACATGCTTGTGATCGAGAAGGTCCCTCACATACTGCACATTGGACATTTACATGTGGCAGGAGAAAAGGTTTATCGAGGGATTTACTGTTTCAGCGCTGGAGGATGGCAGGAAAGAACTGCTTACCAGGTTGAAATGAACATTCACCCAACTCCTGGAATAATATCTATTTTTGACATGAAGAGGCATGTAGTTTTGAAGAAGAACTTTGCTTAAGGATAAATTGAGGATGTTTTTATGCTGCAGCTTTGACACTCTCCACAACTTGAAGTGGGGAGATTCTTGTTTCTAAGATGTCTATCGGTTGGTTGTTCATTGCCCTTTAAGGTTTCCACTATGTACTCTATATGGGTATCTGAAAAGGAATAAGGTTGAAAACACCTGAAAGTTATGGTTGAAGAGTCACACAACCACTTACCAGAGGAGAGGCCGCCTGAGAGGAGTTTATTCAAGGGTTAAACATTTTTCGCTGAGCTTAGGGGTACAACTCTTCGATGATAGCTGTGGACCAACAGCCTTCAATGCTAAGCTATGTTTTAGCTAATACACCAATAAAATTCTTTTTCATCCTTAAAACTGGCGAAGCATTTGCTTTAATCACCAGTAGGTTTTGCGCTTCATCTGTAAGGTTTAAGGATGTTAAGGATGAAGCCGAAGCCTTCCTATAGGACATCCTTGAAAAATCAAGGGTTCACTGCAAACCACTAACCCTTAGAAACATTTCAAACTGGACTTCAAAACCTGAAGGAGAAGTGTTAAAAATTTTAATGGAACTTGAGAAGAGAAAGTGTGGTGAAATCTTTCAGATAACAGGCAACACGGTGTTCAAGGTGAAAAAATGAATATTTAAAACAAAAATATCCACACCCTTTAAACTCTCTTCTTCTATAAATTAAGAAAGCTGTAATTTTCCTGAACTTGGGCGATAAAAAAAGCCCTTACAAAGAGAAGGAATATGGAAAAAGTTACTTGACCAAATATAAAAAGAATAGCTCCGGCCGGATTCGAACCGGCGTCCCAGGATTTCTCTAAGACTTTTTCTTTCCAAAGTCCTGGATCCCTAGCCCTTAGATGTTTGGCCACTAGACCACGGAGCTTTTATTGGGTTTCAATTTATTCCTCTATTAGTTTCTATGTAGTTTTTGGTTTTTAAGTTTTTTCCCATGTAACATATTCCGTATTGTTACTATTTCTTTTCCCGGTTAGGGCCTTAGTTGCTGAACAAGTAACAGTTGAACTATGCTTCTCAAGTGAGGGTGTCTAGGGAGCTTTAAGAGAAGCTGATGGAGTATTAGTTAGAGGGAGTTGGGGTAGGCTCCGCGGTTCAATCTCAATTTATATTTGGATTTGAAGAAAAATTTAAAAAATGAAGGGACAAGGAAACAAATTGAGATAAATTTTTGAATATACTTTCACTGAGGGGCCGTGGCCTAGTCAGGTAGAAACATACATTGATTTTGTTGCCTTGGGCGGCGGGCTCCAGTTCGCACTGGTGCGATGACACTCCTTGGAGGGAGCTGAATGATTGGAAAAGAGGTGGCACCCGTAGGTCGTGGGTTCAAAACTCGTAAATGCATTTCGTTATGGGTGAAAGTCCCACCGGCCCCACTCCTTTTTTCTAGGTTTTTAGCGTTAAACTGATACGTGTAATTGGTTGCTTAGCTTGTTTTAAGGTGTGTTTGTTGATTGAGATTGATGGTTCTGTGCTTGAAGGGGGTGGGCAAATTTTAAGGACATCTATAGCTCTTTCTTCGCTTCTAGAAGAACCTTTGAGGGTTTCTAACATTAGGGTTAAAAGGAAGAATCCCGGTTTAAGGCCTCAGCATTTAATGGTTTTAAGGGCTTTTGCGAGTTTAACTGGTGGCTCAGTCAGAGGGGACAAAATCGGATCTCGCTTAATAGAGTTTTTCCCGGGGAAAAGGAGGAGTGGAAGATTTAAATTTGACATTGGAACAGCTGGCAGTATCTCTTTGTTTTTACAGGCACTTCTTCCATGTTGCATTTTTGCTCCTGAACCTGTCGAGTTAACTGTTCTTGGTGGGACTAATGTGGCCTTTTCTCCTCAAATAGACTATTTGTTAAATATTTTCTGTTACTGGTTAAACAGGATAGGGATTGATCTAGAAGCTGAATTAGTTAGGAGGGGGACTTATCCACGAGGGGGTGGTGAAGTTAAAGCTAGAGTTAAACCTGTTAAGAGAATCAGGGAATTCACAATAACGGAGCGGGGTAATGTTGAAGTTGTTAGAGGGATCTCCTGGTGTGAGAGGTTACCAAGCCATGTTGTAAAGAGGCAGGGAGAGGCTGCTATGAAGTTTCTGCTAATGAGGGGCTTTAGAAGTGTCTATATATCTTCTCAGGTAGGGAGTAGCAGTAGAAGCCCTGGCAGCGGGATAGTTTTATGGGCAGAGACCAATTCAAGTGCCAGAATAGGAGCAGATGCCCTTGGTGAAAGGGGAAAAAGAGCTGAGTTGGTGGGGGAGGAGGCATCTGGTAAACTTTTAGAGGAATTATCCTTTAACGCCCCCCTGGACAGCCATATGGCTGACCAGATAATCCCTTTTATGGCTTTGTCCAACGGTTTCTCAAGAGTTAAAGTTACTAAGCTGACTCTCCATGTCCAGACAAACATCTACGTCACTGAAAAGATTTTAGGGGTAAAATTCTATGTGAAGGGAAAAACTCCTGCTGAAATAGGCGTTAAGGGTGTTGGTTACTCCGTTAATCAAGGTGAATAGAGAGCATCTAGGTATATAAAGGCTCTGAAGGGCTTTTAAGGTCTGGTTTTATCGTTAAAAGAGACATAAAGCATCTTTGGAGTAGTTCAGCTTTCATTTTTAGCTCATGTCTAGGGGGATAGAAATTAGATCTTTAATATCTTCTAGTAACGAAATTAAAAAACACCGCCTAATCACCCAAAGGCTGTTTTCTCTATTTCCTAGTTTAATATATCTTTAAATTGATTTTGAATAGTTTTATCTGGTAGGAATGTTTTATGGTTAAATGAATAATTTTCAAATTAAGTTTCCTTTTTAGGGTGTGAAGAGTTGAGCTTAAAGAGTGCATCGATCTATGGAGAGGACTATGGAACATCTAAATTTAAGTTTGGCCCCATTTTCTTGGGAGACGCACCTGAAATGGTGGATAACAGAGGATATTTCCCTACACCTTCGAAGGTGCTTTCAAGGGTCAGTGGAGAAGAAGAAAGAGAAGTAGTTGTTGGACATGGGGTCTGGAGATACCTTGAGTCAAAGGAGGACCTCCTAAACCTTATTTATCCAATGAGAAACGGTGTTATTAGGAGAGGAGACGAGAAAGCTTGGAAGGTAGTAAAAGAGTTGACAAGATACGGATTGAAAAAACATGCTCCTAAAACAAGTCAACAGATATTTAGGGGTTTTTACGTTGTAGCTGCCTTGGCAGCTCAGGCTCCAAAGTACATGTATGAAAAAATCTTCGATGTTCACCAAGAAATAGATGAGGAAGAAGGAGGGGCTCTTATAAATTCAGTGACTATTATACCTCAGCCTTTAGCTGTCGCAATTTCTCATAAAGCAGTTACATGTGTTGTCATCGAAAGCGGTCACGGAAACACCCAGATAACCCCTATAAGCAGAGGTGTAATTGAAAGGGCAATTATACCTTTGAACAGAGGGGGAAGCGATGCAAATGCGGTCACAGCGCAGATTCTCAGGGATGCAGGTTATGAAGATCTTGCGAAGGAGGAGAAATTTGTGACTAGATTTAAAGAAGCCATTGGTCTTCTCCCAATGGACTTAGATCGAGCCGTTAAAAAAGCTAAGATGGAACCTGAGCGATTCAGGGTGAAATACAGGGTTGAAGGGACAACTATTGAAGTGGACTTGGAAAAGGATTCTTGGCAGCGTTTCCTAATAGGTGAATATGTTTTTGATCCTGGACATGAGGTTTTTAGTTCCTATTACAGGAGAGGATTCCCTAAGCCGAGGGATACGTATATCACAGGAGAGGAAACGATTCCCGGAGCTGTTTCACTCGTGGATGTCATAATCAGATCGGTTAGCAAATGCCCGGTTGAACTTCAGCCAGAGCTTTACAAAGACATCATTCTTTCAGGGGGAAACTTCATGTGGAAGGTTCCAAGGGGATTGGAAGATGTAGCGATTGATTCAGAGACAAAGATAAAAAAGATGTTTGAGAAGAGAGGACTGGTAGGGGTTAGGGTTAGAGCAGCCAAAAACCCCCAGTATAGTGTCTGGAGGGGCACAATAGTTTATGGCTTATACTTGCCTGAGGATGTAGTTTGGGGCTGGGGATCCATGGAAGGGTGGCTTAGGCTCCATTAAAGAACTAGATTTGGAGATATCTTAGCGAGCTAAGCCCCTCACCTGACTTGTACAGCTCAAAAGCTTTTATACTTAAACCTTTAGCTTTAGCAGCTTCCATTAGGGCTTCTTCAATATCTCGATTCTGAGTGGCTATAACTATTTGGGTTTTTCCCTTAATATTTGTTAAAGTATCTATAAAGGCCCCCTTACACTCTTTGTCAGCCTCTGGTATTGGTTCGTCGAAACCTATGAAACCAAGGTTATGAGGGGTAAAGTTATAGGCTGCTAGTATGAAGGAAATCATTGAAATGGTTCTTTGTCCACTACTCAATTTGTAAATGACGGAGACAGATTTTCCGTCTGGTGATCTCTTGGCTTTAAACGTGTATATACTTCTGGGGCCTGTTTTTGTTGGTTGCTCCTCAACCGTTATTTTTA
>JAOZFL010000100.1:14887-20961 GCA_027491455.1 Thermoproteota archaeon
GTCTCTGTTTCGATTTCGTTTAGTTTCTTGGTGAGGTTTATAACTGTTTTTTCATTTTCATCTAACCTTTTTAAGTCATTTACCTTGACTAGTAGGGAGAAAAGAGGTCTTGACTCTTTTTTCACTCTTTCTATCTCGCTTTCAACTTTCCTTATCTCTGACTCTGTTTCCTCAGCCCTCGCTTTTAAGGTGTTAAGAATTTCTATTTTTCTTTTCAGGCCTATTAAGTCTTTGATCAATCTATTTGTCCTTGATTTAATGTCTAACAACTCCATTTTCGTTTCCTCCATTCTAGGTATCCTGTCCTCACACTCTAAAACCCAGTTAAGCGCGTCTTTTCTCTTTTCTCTCAGTTTATCTGCTGTTTCCATGTCTAACATGGTTCCACAGACCAGGCATTCAACTGTACCTTTCGTTTCAAGTGCATTTATCAGGGAACTAAGCATCTCAAGCACAGCTTCCCTTTTACTCTTTTCTACTTTCAATTTCTCTATTTCCTCTTCCAGTTTTGTTAACCTATTTTCTAGTTCATCCATGGAGCCATGTTTAGCTG
This sequence comes from Thermoproteota archaeon, assembly GCA_027491455.1. Lineage (GTDB taxonomy): Archaea > Korarchaeota > JAOZGF01 > JAOZGF01 > JAOZFZ01 > JAOZFL01. The sequence goes on from JAOZFL010000100.1 coordinate 15,441, forward strand.
TGAGTTTTTTCAGTTCTTCTTCTAAAGGCTTATAAACCTTAATTTGTTCATTTATCCTTTTCGTTTCCTCTAAAGTCTTTTTTCTGACGGTTTTCAGCTCTGTCAGTTTACCGTGGAGGTTAACAAGTTCTTTTTCCTTAGCTTCAATGTTGTATTTGTCTATTTTTTCTTCTACACATCTGAGTTCAAGTTTATCTGGTTCTTTACCCAGAAAGACTTTAATTTCTTGCCAGAGCTTATCTTTTTGTTTTCTCAGGTCTTCAAGGGGTTTGATTTCCGACAGAGTTATCATCATTTCCTCTTTTCTGACTGATAGCTGGGTTTTCCTCCTAAGTAGATCGATGTATTTCTTTCTTTTCTCCTCCATTTTATTTTTAACGTGACTCAGCTTTTCAAACTCTTCTTTTAGTTCCATTTCTTTCTTCATTAATTTTCTCTCTGATTTAAGTAGCTTAATTAACTTCTCCTTCATTTCATCAATTGAAAGCAACTCTGGGGAACTATTTATGAGTCTGTTTATTTCTATTTTGACCTCCTCAGCTTTATCCCTGATCTTCTTCAAGGGGAATTTATTGTATATTTCCTCAAGTTCAGATATCCCCAGCATCCTGTCGATGAGTTCGCATCTTTCCCTATCTGTCCCGTAAATCATTGTTTGAAGCTCTCTGTTCCTTATGAATATCTCCCTAGAGAACTCCCTAGGAGAAACCCTTAGCAGCCTCTTAATCTCAGCTTCAATAAAAGGTCCATTTACTTCTTTACCATTCACTTTAAGGTTAATTTTAGCTTTTTTGCCTCTAACCTTAACTCTTCTAATTTCAAGTTCGTTGCCATCGTTTAAAAGCGAGATAGAGGTCTCCATTTCATCTGAGTAATCATTGATGAGGTCTTCAACTTGCATCCCTTTAACTTCTCTGCTCTCATACGTTGAGCCGAACAATGCAAACTCAATTGCATCAAGTATACTTGTCTTACCTGTTCCTGTTCCCCCCCACAGGACAACTATGTCGCTTTTTAGAGGTATCCTGTGTTCTCCCTTGAAAGACTTAAAGTTTTTAACTATTAACTCTGAGAGTTTCAGGGTCATCTTAGATTTTACCACCCTTCTTCAATACATCTAAAACCATTTTCTCTATTTCCTTCTCTAAGGACGACATTCCTCCTTCATGGTAACTTATGAAGATTCTCAGGGTCTTCTCAGCTAGTTCGTCTCTGCCCTTAAAATGTTCTTTTATTAGCTCAGCTACTTCCTCGGCAAATCCCATCGACTCTACCCCGGCTTTTAATGGAAGCTTCAAAGATAAGAATAAACCATATAACTCTTTATATATTTGCTAAGAGTAAAAGATAAAAACTATGTAGTGAGAGCAAAGGTGATTTTCCTTGGCCCTTTATAGATGTGGTGCGCTAATAGGGAGGTTTCAACCTTTCCATTTAGGTCATTTGTACGCTGTTAAATATGCTCTTAAAAAGGTGAAGAGACTTTTAGTAGTTGTCGGGAGTGCTCAGTTCAGTTACACGTGGAGAAACCCTTTTACAGCAGGTGAAAGGATAGAGATGATATGGAGGTCCCTTAAAAGGGAGGGTTTACTCAATGATAGCCTACTATTAATACCTGTCGATGATACCTATGAAAGAAACTACATATGGGTTAGACATGTCGAGAACTATGTGCCTCCGTTTAAAGTTGTCTTTAGCAATGACCCATTGACGATTCAGCTTTTCAAGGAAGCAAACTATGAGGTCTTAGAAGTGCCTCTTTTCAACAGAGGAGAGGTATCAGGGACAAGAATCAGGGGTTTAATGGCCAAAGGTGGTGAATGGCAGAAGTATGTTCCTTCAGGGACGCTTGAAGTTTTAAAGGAAATAAACGGAGAGCATAGGATAAAAACTATATTTAAGTATGTTTAAAAACGACTTTGTCTCCCCTTTCACCCTTCAAAAAATCTTTAGCTTTTCCTTCTCTTATAGAGATCTCTAAGAAACCGAAACTGTTAATCACTACCAGTAACTCCCCTTTGGCACCGAACCCATAGGACTTTAAAAATCTTACAGGTTTCTCCGTACCTTTGAATCGCATTAGTAGAGAATCACCAAGTTCAACTCCTAGTTCCCTCAGTTCCCTCCATGATATGTTGGTGACCATGTTACCGAAGTTATCTATGTAAATTATTAATCCTTCAATAAGTTTCCCTTTAACTATAGGTTCATCCATAGACAATTTTTTATAGTCCCTTATTTCCTCTCCGAATTCATAGACAGACTTGTTAAGAGACAAATAAGCAGCTACTGGTGCGAATACATCTCTTCCATGGAATGTTGAAGATGTCTCACTGGTAAGGAATTTTTCTTCTTTAATTGCAAAAACTTTTTCCGTTTTCATATGTCTAGCTGCAAGGGATAAACATGCATTGTCGGGGCCTACTAAGAATCCATTTCTACACTTTATTATTATCCCCCTTCTCTCAGTTCCAACACCAGGATCGACGACACACACATGTATGCTCCCCTTTGGAAAGTATTTTACAGTGTATCCTAACACAAAAGCAGCTGTAAAAACATCATACTTCTTTATTTCATGTGTTACATCGATTATGACGGCTCTTGGATTAATAGATAATATAACACCTTTCATAACAGCTGGATATGGAGTTTTAAGAGAAAAATCCGTTGTTAGGGTTATTATCGGCACCTTTTTCATCACCTTTATGTGAGCTTTCGCATTAACATTAATACATAATGTGGAAACAAATACATTTTAATTATGCTAGTCTATGTTTTTTATCTCAAGTGATTGAAAGGAGCAGATTTCAATGAACCTAAATATGAAGAAAGATTGTTATTCGGAACAGAATAAGAGAGGCAGTGAGATACTTTTCCCGAATTATATGGAAATCAAAAAGGAAAATAAGCATGTATTCTTAATAGAGTTGCCAGGTGTGAAAAACGAAAAAGACATAAAAATACGGTTTGTGAGAAACAGTATGGAAGTCCTAGCCCTTAAAAACGGTAAACCTAAGTATTTCGGTATTTTTAAATGCAGCTTTAAGAAAGATGATCTGTTGCATCGTTTATCAGGGAACTGGTTAGTGATAGAAGTAACGCGTAGAAAACCAAAAATAAAGGCTTATTCTAGTAACTGGAGACAAACAAATGGTTTTAAACTATGATTATCCAGGTGACACATTTGCTAGTAAAATGTAGAAGATGTAAAAAAATTTTTAAAAATAATGAATTAAAACGATCAAATGATGAACAAATTTGCCCGGTCTGCGGGTTTAACCTTTTCAGCGTTATAAGGCTTTCTGAGGCTTCAAAGGAGCTGAAAACAGAAAAAGGAGAAATAGCTGAAGAAGCCTCAAAGGCTTTGGAGAGCGAAGGCTTAGCTTTAGAGGAGAAAATAAGGGAAGAAGAGCTTCCATCGCTTTAAAGAGACTGATCAGCTGAACAACCCATGAAGACTTTCCGTTTCTTTGTTTTCTTCCTCCTCAAGTTTATCAAGGACTTTTCTGCTTAAATCTTTATTTACTGGCTTTAATTCTGGAATCTCATTCTCTAAGAGCTTTACATTTTGTTCCTCAATATCTACAACTATGAAGAACCCCTCCTCTACGCTTTTTTCCCTCAGCTTTCCTGTTCCTAAGATTTCAAAGCCCATCCTTTTAAGGAAATCATTTTCCTCTAATTTCTCGATGTTCTTAATGAAATAAACTTTTTTCAAGGCTAAGCTCCCCCGATTTTTGCTAGTACCTATTTTTAAATAGCTTAGTTAGTTTCTTCATGAATCCCTTTCCTATAATGTACCAGTATAAAATAAAAGGGTAAAGATTTATTTAAAAAGCTGCCAAAAATACCAATGATACCAATGTGATTAACCTCGAAAGCAATCTTATGAAACATCCGGATAGTTTTATAAGTTGCAAAAGAATTAAAATTTTCATTTTAATGTGAGAGGTACTGGTTATGGCTAAAAGGCGTCGAAGTACAATTGGTTTCCTTCTAAGTGAAAGTTTCTATGGCGTTGCTCTAGGCTTAATCGCATTAGCTGTTTCATTCTTAGTTTCAGAGTTCGGGGTTTGGGTCTTCACCCAGTGGCTTTTTACAAGAGATATGCTCTTATACATCTTTTACATACTAAACATAACAATTTCAGGTATAATGCTTTTTATTCCATTCTACAACAAAAGAGTTATCCAAGGTATAAGTGCTATTGCTTTCCTATTGATAACTTGGGGTTTGCTTTTCAAATTTTTCAATTTCCACCCGGTTGATACATTGCTAAGTCTCATATGAGTTTGCGTTCCAGTAGTAGAGAAAAGGAAAGGGATTGCTCTAGGCGCTAAATTAAATTAAAAATTTTTGCATTAAGCACTTAGTTAGCTAAAGTTTCCATGAATCTAGTGAAAAGTATTCCAGTCGCCAAACACTACTTGTAAAGAGAAGGAAACCTGAAAGAAGAAAACAATTTTTCACGCTACGAAAGAAACAAACAGTTAAAGTTAAATACCAGTAAATCGAGACAAAAGGATACTAGTGATACTAGTAGGATGTGATTAACTAATGCATTAACATTAAAAACCATTTGTATCCTTTATTTAAAATTGAAATGTGCTCCGGTGGTGTAGCCCGGCCAAGCATAGCGGCCTTTCGAGCCGCTGACGCGGGTTCAAATCCCGCCCGGAGCATCTTTGCTTTCTCTCATTAGAAAGTTTTTTAACTGCTCAATAGTGAAAAGAAGGGGTTCCTCGCTTTTTGAGTCTAATGCAACTTGCCTTTTAATCGCCTTATACTTGTATATTTCTTCGTCTTTGTCTGTTAGGAGCAGAAGCAGAGTTTTCCCATTTCTCCTTTTAGTTCCATTAAGTATGTTTTTAATTGTTTCTTTTACTTCTTTTATGGTTTTTCCATCCTCTAAAAGGTAGATTCTGATTCCTCCGCCGATTTCAATGCACTCTTCCTGAACCTCTGAGATCGGTATGGCTCTTCTAAAGCATAGGTCCACTATTTTATCGCTAACAATTTTCTTCTTTAATTTCTCTTTATTTAAAATCGTGAAAAATGTTTTTTGTCCTTCAAAAGTTTTAACGCTGTATTTTCTAATCCTTTCCCCTTTTAAAAGTTTCTTTAAGGTTATCTTTAATGTATCCTTAGGTAAATTCGTTAGTTCCTTTAACTCTTTAAATGAAAGATACATATACCTCTTTATTAGATCCAGTAACTTGTCTTCAAGTGACAGATTCGGCTTTAATTTTACATTTTTCTGAAATAAATTGATGTATGCCTTTAACTGTTCATCGGTTACATGTTCAAAGAATTTTTGGTTTCTAAACCTTACAGGGAAAGCGGATAAGTAACTGGGTGAAAAGAAAATAGCTTCAAACTGGTTTAATCTACTCAGTTCTTGTTTCTGTCTTTTTGTCAATCCAAGATTGCTTGCCAGTATGTCTTTATCTTTTTGATCCACAGTCCTAAAGCATATCTTAGTAGACGAATTCCTGGCCACGTATCTTCCTACATTGCT
>JAOZFL010000018.1 GCA_027491455.1 Thermoproteota archaeon
AACCCCAAAACACAGAGAACAGCCTCTAACCCCTTTATTATCGTCAACAAACTCTTCTTCAGAGCTCTCTTGTCCAATCTCCATCAGCTCTTTAAAAGGTTAAATCGTTGTTTATTTAAAAGAACTTTAAGTATCCTTTCAGATGCACGTCCATCACCGAATGGAGACTCCTTCGGCAGAGGAGTCCTATCATTTAAGGCTTCATTCAAACATTTCAGTATGTTTTCCTTTTTAAGCCCGGCAATCTTAGCGAAACCAGCCTTAACAGCTTCAGGTCTCTCAGTTGAGTTCCTTAACACTATAACTTTTTTTCTTATCAAAGGTACAGTTGCCTCCTCTTGTAAGCCCCCGGAGTCTGTTAATATTATTTTGCATTTTTTCATCAGATAAATGAACTCTAGATATCCGAGGGGGGGAAGAACCTGGATGGTTCCACATGAACTAATTTTTTCCCAAAGGTTAAATTGCTTCAGTTTCTTCCTTGTCCTTGGATGGAGAGGAATGACTACTGGTAAAGGTGAATCGATAAATGCATCTACAATGCTTTGAAGCACCTCTGGGGAGTCAACGTTTTCAGCTCTATGAACAGTTGCAAGGGCGAAATCATTAAATTTAACTTTTTCCATCACTAACCCTCTTTTATCCACTAGGTGGAAATATTGGGTTAAAGCATCTACAACTGTGTTTCCTGTGACATGTATTTCTCCCCAAACGTTTTCTCTCAAGAGATTTTCTTTAGATATCTCCGTTGGAGCGAAAAGGTATCTTGAGGCATGATCAATCATTCTTCTGTTATGTTCCTCTTGCATCCTCATATCATAGCTTCTTAAGCCAGCTTCTATGTGGGCTACAGGTACCCTTTGCTTGAACCCTACCAGTGCAGCTGCAAGCGTTGTATTTGTGTCTCCTTGAATCAAGAGAAGATCTGTTTTCCTTTTTAAAATGATTTTTTCAAGTTTCATCATCATTTCAGCTGTTTGGGAAGCTGGGTTCTGATTCAATAATTTAAAGCTGTAATTAGGTTGAGGCAGATCAAGCTCATCGATGAATTGTAACGATAAATTGTAATCATAGTGTTGCCCTGCATGTACAAGGATGAAGCTTTCCCCCCTTCTACTTAAACCTTTGATTATAGGGGTCATTTTAATTATCTCCCGAGGGCTTAAAAGCCCTTTTCAGGTCTTGTCCCCATGACTATTATGTACTTATCTATATCTGAGCACCCTCCAAGCAGTTACATATCAAGTTAAAGGGAAATCCTTAAGTAAATAAATTAGTTAATTGATTTCAATGATTTCTATGATTCAAATGGGAACAGATTTCATGTCGTTAAGGAAAAGGAAAACAGAATTGAACTGGAAAACAATTATTTCCTCGTTATAGCCTCCATTCGCCTTGATTTTACCTTTAAATATTTCGTTAACAACCAAGCTAGAGAATGCCTTATAAACTTTGATCTGTTAATGCCTCTGGCCTCGGCTTCTCTGTCGACTTCCCTAAGTTTTTTAAAGGTTACTCTGAAGCTTGTAAGCTTCAGTTTTCCATTTAAAAGGTTAGGATTTATTTCATGGTAGTTTCTGTTCACCCTTGGATAAGCTGAAATAGCCTCCCTCAATATTTGGCTTCTATTCATGTACATACCCGAATCAACTAGTTCATTCATTAAATTTAGGAGATCCACTGGTATTCTAATGGAAATAATCTTAGTTTCAAAGTCTTTCATCATGGTTATTAACAGTGGAATTGGTTGTATATTAAATTTTACGTAATATCTTTGCATCCACTATTACTGAATACTTTGGGTTCTCCATGGTTTATAACCCTTAACTCCTAAGTCTAGGTCAAGAGAAAAACCTCTTTATCACTGTCATCCCTTATCAGTGTCTCTAAAAATCAAACCATTTCCCTAGCTGCATACACTGGAATCACAGTGATTTCTTGGTAGCACTTTATGGGTTGAGGTTTAATGATTTCCACCGATGTAAATAATTTTTTGGCCCAAGCTGTTTCTAAAGGGGTCTGACATGGAAGATATAGAAGATTAAACCCTAAATGCTCCCCTGAAAACTATCAGTAATGTTTTTATTTTTTGAAGTTGTAGTTTTAGATGTTTATTTGGGTTTCTAAACTTGGTGTCCCTATGGTTGGATTTATTTTTGTGACCGGTGGTGTTTTGAGCGGTTTAGGTAAGGGAGTAGTCACTGCTTCCATAGGGAAAATCCTTCAATTTAGAGGTTACAGGGTTACAGCTATAAAGATAGATCCCTACTTAAACGTTGATGCCGGGCTTCTGAACCCTTATGAACATGGAGAGGTTTTTGTAACTGAAAAAGTCTGGGAGGAAACCTATGACCCCTTTAAAATCAGATGCGCTGAAGTAGATATGGACTTCGGTACATATGAACGTTTCCTGGACATCGAGATTCCCCCTTGGAACAACATCACCACTGGACAGATTTATCTATCAGTTATTACTAAGGAACGTAGAGGAGAGTTCCTCGGGAAAACTGTTCAAATAATACCCCATGTAACCGATGAGATAAAGTGCAGAATCAGAAGGGCAGCAAATAAAAGGGAAGTTGACTTTGTCTTAGTTGAGTTGGGGGGGACGGTGGGGGACATCGAGGGTATGCCTTTCTTAGAAGCACTTAGACAGTTGAGACTTGAAGAAAAGAAAACCTTCCTTATACACGTTACATTGATACCTGTTTTAAAGGAGAAGGGGGAGCAGAAGACAAAACCCACTCAGCATAGTGTTAAGCTGCTTCAAGGAGCAGGTTTACAGCCTGACGGCATAATTGCAAGGTGCAAGGAGGAACTAGGTCAAGAGGCAAAGAGAAAAATAGCTTTGTTCTGTAATGTACCTGAAACAGCTGTTTTTAGCGACCATGACCTCGAAACCATTTATGAATTACCTTTAATTTTAGAGGAACAGGGGCTAGGGAAATATATTTGTCACAAGCTAGGCATTCAACAGAACCTGGAAGAATCAAAGATTAATGAATGGAAAGGTTATGTGGAAAGGTTTAAGCGTCCCAGGCACCATGTTAGAATCGTCCTAGTGGGAAAATATGCAAGGCTCAGTGACAGCTATGTAAGTATAAACGAGGCATTAAAACACGCTGCTGCTCATTTAAATGCAGCAATTGAAATTTCATGGCTTGAATCGGAACCTCTTGAATTTGGGGAAGGCTTTGAAGCCTTGAACCAAGCCAATGGAATACTCATACCCGGTGGATATGGGTCTAGGGGGGTTGAAGGAAAGATATTAGCTGTGGAGTGGGCAAGGAAAAGGAGGAAACCTATTTTAGGGATATGCTTCGGTCTACAGATGATGATAATAGAGTTTGCCAGGAATGTCTGTGGTTTAAAAGAAGCTAACAGCACAGAGGTGGACCCTGAAACTCCTCACCCGGTTATAGACAGTTTAAAAAAGGAAAAGGAAAAGTGGTTTGGTGGTACTCAGAGACTAGGATCTCAACCCATTAAAATCCTGAAAGGGACATTAGCCCATGAAATCTACAGAGGACACCTTGACATGGAAGGAATAGTTTTAGAGAGACATAGACACAGATATGAGGTTAACCCTGAATACATAAACCTGCTCAAGGAAAGTGGACTTGTTATAAGTGGTTTTCACCCTGAGTTTCCACTGGTGGAGGTCATAGAGCTGCCTAAAAGGGAGCATCCCTTCTTCTTCGGGGTACAGGCTCATCCTGAGTTTAAATCTAGGGTTGAAAGACCCTCTCCTCCATATTTAGCGTTTATCAAGGCGGCCTTGAAGACGAAATGATCCACCTCCTTCCTGTTCAGGAGTCTTCCACCCCCCTTTCAGTTATCTTAAAAAAGGCCTCTTGTTCAGGTAGATAGGGACTGTCTATGATCCTAGCCACTCTTTGATTTCCTTTCAACTTCCTTATGTGGACCCTGTGTGTTGATGCATGGGCAACCACGTTTCCACCTGCTGGTCTTTCAGGGTTCCCAAAGAAAACATTTGGGTTACTCTGAATCTGATTTGTGATCACCACGGCTAGGTTATGTATCTCAGCCAATCTAAGCAGAAGATGAATGTACCTGTTCAGTTTTTGTTGTCTTTCAACTAAATTTTCCCTTCCAACATATTCACCTCTGAAATGTGAAATCAGCGAGTCAACCACTAAGAGCCTTACCTGCTCTTTTTCAGCTATTTCAAAAACTTTTTCCGCCATGAATATTTGGTGGTCGCTGTTGTAGCACCTTGCATACATTATGTTTTCCAGTGTTTCTTCAGGGTTTAGACCTCTTGCTTCAGCTATTTCATACACTCTTCTAGGGGAGAAGGTTCCCTCTGTATCCATGAACAACGCTTTACCGTTTAACCCTCCCTCCTCTTCTGGCAACTGAACTGTAATGGATAACTGCATACATATCTGACTTTTCCCGACGCCATACCCCCCTATAAATTCTGTTATGCATTGGGTCTCTATTCCTCCCCCTAACATGTCATCTAAGCTTTTGGACCATGTGGTGACCCTCTTAGCTTTTATGTATAATTTAAAAAGTTCCTTAGCCGTTAACACATCTATTCCCATTAATCCACGAGCATTCTCCCCAAACTTCAAGGCGGTTTCATAGCCTATACCTGTTCTCTCAGATATTTCCTTTGCTGGTGTAACAGCTAACGCTTTAAGGGAGCAAAAACCAGCTTTCCTCAACTTCTCAGCCACAGATGGACCTACATCTTTAACCAAGTCAAGATTCAAGACTAAACACCATTAAAAAGCCATTCAATCCAAACCTTATAAACTGTGATATACATTTAGGGAGAGGGGGGGATATATGGGTTAAGAAACCACCTGCCTAAATGAAACCATAAATTAAACATTGGGAAACACATCAGCCTAGAAGAATCTGAATTGCTTGACCTGAACCCTCATGTTTCAGAGGTTACCTATGGAAAACAAACCTAGATTAAACAAAGTTTCTAAGAGGGAAAAGGGTTAGGGAATGGTTTCTATGATTTCTATAGCTTCAAAGCCTTCGATTATTGCCTTTGACGTTAGGTATCCGTCTCCGTTTCCATCTGAAACCCTTATCACAACGGCTCTACCATTTAAACCGTATCTCTCAAATTCACTTAAAACTTTACTGGAAGCCAATGACCCGTACTTTGTTATTCCAGCTGCCAACATGACATATCTTTTCAGTGTAGAGTCGTATTGGAGAGCTGTTACTGCGTAGTCAATGGTTACTCTTCCACTGGGATCTGTTTGCATCCAATATGTGTGGGCAGTGCTTGGAACCTCTATGTGCCAACCATTTGTTGAACTGAATCTAGCTGCTAACCCCTCATTGTAGAAGTAGAATAACATGTTGACTCCGGGTCCCCCGAAACCAATTAAGTTGTTATAAACCGTTGGATGGAATGTAATTCCATTTGTTCCTGGGACATACGTGGCGATATCTGTGTCCAGGTAGGAAATGGGGGGACCTGTCATCATGTATTCACCCAGTTTATGTGCAGCACATGATGCACCTACAACGTCTATTGTGTGGGCTCCCCAGCCATAGGGGCCATGTGGATCAGTTGAACCTATAACATATGCGAAGTTATTGGGTGTGAAAATGTAGAGAATGTTATCTAATGTTGCTGCTGGGAAACCAACAGCACGGATCATCCAGTCCCTTGATGTGTAGCTCCAAGTGATAGTATTCGTGTCCATTCTTACTTCATAGGATCTGTTGTCTATTGGTTCTGAGCTGTCTGCTCCTAGATAAAGTGCATGTGCATCTTTAACATAGTTTGGGAAGATACATACATAGAAATCACCGTTAATAGTTAAGTCTGGTACATCGATTAAAACCCATGTTAAGCAATCCCATTCCCTAAAGTAGTCTCTGTATATGTAGGTTTCATGGAACAAATCATTTCTGTTTTCATCCCAGATTTCCACATAGAAGTTGTTGTTTCCTATTCGATAGGCCTGTAATTTTATTAAGGAAAGGATCCATGGAGTCCGTGGAGGGGTAAACTTTACAGCGTATCCGTATGGAGACCCAACAGTCCAGGTGAGCCAACCGGCTTCACCATCATCATAAAATATTTCTTCAGGTGGAACACCGTTTACTGGAGAAGCCAAGAGACCTGAAAGGTATGCTAGAAAAACTAGGCTTAATAAAAAGGAAACTTTTTTTCCAACTAACATTTTGTTTTAACCAAGTTTTTAGGTGTATCGGCTCCATTTTTTAAATTTTCCGATTCACTGCTTGAAAGGAGAACAAAGTTCACCACTTGTCTTTGACGAAGACGACCAGTTTTATCATCCCATATCTTAATCAATACCTCTATGCTTACCAGACTGTCAAAACCTGAACTTTAGTTACTTCTTTGTTATATCACCCATTATAACCCACAGAGCAATCTGGAAAGCTGTAACTGATTTATATTACTTTTATGGGAATCCCAAGCAGTGCACTTCAATAAAATCATTATTTCTTTTTTCAGGTTCAACACTTATAGCCCTCTTCTCTGCAATGATTACATTTTGCCTTGAATCTGGGTTTATCAAGATCAAACCAGGAGTCATTTCGATTTTGATGGGTGACCAAGCTTAGGAACAATTTTCATTTCAATTGCATGTGCCTCTGCATACAAATATGCCTCTCTAAACATTACAACTGACAAGGACACGTATAGATTTCCAAGTTTTTGAACCATAACTTAAACATAGGGGTTTAAAGGGTTATCAGTTTGCCCATCATTAATCATTAACTCATCCCCTATGTATTTTTCATCATCCATATTGGAATTAGACTACCCTCAAATTTTTTAAATGTTAAGTAGTTCCATGGAGCCCTTGATTTTAAAGTAAAAATTTATCAACTAGATCCCTGGCTTTTTCTCTTCTTTTCCTGTGTTTTTCCATGAAATTCACAAGTTTCTTTATTAAATAGAGTTTATGTTCACCGCAGAGTAAATTACCTGATCTGCAATCCATTTCCTGCTGCCTTATTTTATGATCATCTTCTTCAAAGAGGAAGTAAAGGTAGTGGAAGATTGGGCAAATATCAGGGTTCCCTCCTTTCAATCTTTGCTCCTCAACTGTCGGCTGCCCCCCAGTGAAAGCATTCCATATCTTCCTTTTAATGGTTTCAGACGTATCTGTCATGTAAATGGCGCTTTCAGGCTCTGAGGAAGACATTTTGCCTCCTGCAAGTAAACCGGGAAAGAATTTACTGTAGAGTGTTGAGGGTTTATTGTATCCAAGCTTAGCTGCTATATCCCTTGCAACCCTGAAGTAGGGATCCTGATCTATAGCACATGGTATAAGGGTTAAAACATTTTCACCTGTTATTTCTTCCTCTAAGAAACATGGAGCTGCTTGGACAGCTGGGAAAAATATTAACCCAATGTTTGTGCTGTGCTGAAAACCGAAAACAGCTTTAACAGTTGAGAAAGTTACGTGTTTAGCTACTTTAACAGCTATTTTGTAGAGTACATTAATGTCCCTGATATCTATAATTATCTTAGTTTTATGGGGGTCAAAGCCAGCTGCTATTATGTCTAGAATATTATCGTTGGTAAACTTCTGCACATCTTTTAAACGGTATTCCCTGTGGTAGAGGAATTTTTCGTCATCGGTTATTTGAAAGTAAAGCTTTGCTTTGAAAACGTCTTGGAGGTATTTTGTAAATATCCATGGAACATAGTGTCCTAAGTGGATGGGTCCAGAAGGCCCCCTGCCCGTGTAGAGAACAACTTCACCTCCCTTCTCATAGTGGTTAATGACTAGATCAAAGTCTCTATGGGTGAAGAAAAGTTTCCTTCTAAGCATTACATGAAGATTTCCCCCTGCAAGCTTCTTAAATCTCTTAATTAACCCTTCCGTTAGAGGACTTGTACCAAACTGCTGAATTATTTTCTCGTATTCGAGTTTCCCCTTAACCTCCCAAGGCGTTATAATTGTTTCATTGTCTCTTGACAATTCAGGCACCCCAGGCTTTGCAGATTTGTGTGAACTTAATAAAGTAATTGTAATTTAAAGCATATTAGGAAGTTTATTTTTAAACTTCAACCTAAAACCACGTGGTCAGGATGTTTAAGGACCTTAAAGTTTTAAAGATAGGTGGAAGCGTAATAACAGATAAAAAGCAATGGAAAAAGGCTAAACCGAGGGAAATTCAGAGAATCTCAGTTGAAATAGCTTCAGCCTTTAAGGAGAAACCCTTCAAACTGGTTTTAATTCACGGTGCCGGTTCATATGGACACCCACTTGTTGATGAGATGAGGAAAGAAAAACTTCTAAGTAGCCCATTGAAGTTCTCAGAGGTTGTTTTTTCAGTTTCAGAGCTTAACCACTTGTTCTTGAAGCATCTACTGGCGAATAAATTGCCTTGTGTTCAATTAAAGGCTGTTGACCTAGTTAAACTCAGGAATGGAGAAATAGCTTCACTCCAAGTTGAACCTGTTAAGGAATGTCTTGAAAGAGGGCTGATCCCGGTGCTGCATGGAGACATGGCCCTGGATGAAAAGTTAACCTTTAACGTTGCATCCGGGGACATGCTAGCCGAGTTTATTGCAGCTAGGCTTAAAGCTGAAGAGCTTTTATTTGGCACAGATGTTGATGGACTCTACACTTCAGATCCAAAACTGGGTCTTGAAGCCCAGTTTATTAGTGAGGTGAATAAGGGAAACCTTAATGAGCTGCTAGGAATAGTCTCAAAGGAAGAATTTTACACTTCAAATTCAACTGATGTGACTGGTAGGATGCCTAAAAAGTTTAGGTACATGGTTAAAGCAGCGAAACAAGGTGTGAAATGTGTGGTTTTCAATGCTTGTAAACCGTCAATGGTTTACAGAGCTCTAAGAGGGGAGAAGATAAGGGCGTCATACATCAACCTAACAAGTTAAACCCGGAATCCCCCTTATTTCCCTGGCAATTATCCTTGCAACTCTGATAGGTTCAGGTTTCCTACCTGATCTAGTGAAGAGATTGAGAACATGTAACCCTTGCTTTAAATCTAAACCTTCAACCCTTACGTAAATTTCCAATCCATTTTTAAGTCTAACCCTATGTCTTTCACCGTTCAATTTGTACACCTCAATTCTTTCCTGGAAATTGTCAGGGAAGTATTCCCTGAAGTACTTTTCCAACCCCTTAGACTCGTTATATGTTAAACAAATAACTGGAAGACCTGTTTTTTCATGAATATTTTTCAAG
>JAOZFL010000104.1:0-11411 GCA_027491455.1 Thermoproteota archaeon
TTCTATATAGATAAGTGATGGAGTCGAAAATGATCAATGAAGGTTTAAGAGAAAGAAATAGGTCCTCAAGTCTGTTTATTAGCTTTATCTGATCGTTAAAGGATCTTGGAAAGGTTAAGAGGAGATTGAGAGACTTATTCATCAGTTTCAAATCGGTTATCATCGAGATAACTCTCTTCTGGAAGCCTATTCCCTCAGTAGATGCGTAGAGAACCTTTTCTCCTCTCTTAAGATGTTTCATGGTACATGAGAGGCAAATAGAGGTTTTACCTGATGCTGGAGGCCCTATGACTTCTATAAATCTAGGTTTACCTGTGTCGATCAATTTTCCCAAAAGAAGGCATCCGTCCATTGTTGACCCTTCATTTTAAACCCACTGGTATTCACATTTAAGATTTACTTCGTTTTTTATTTATTAAAGTAAACAAGTTATCGGTAAAGTGTTGTTATTTTTTTTTACTGAAAGAATTTTTTAAGTGCCTTTTCGATCAAACCTGGTTCATCTTTCAAGATTACATGGTTTTTGATTATCCATGGAGATAGAAGTTTAAATATCTCTTTATTTAGGAAGCGATCATCTAGAAAAACAATAGATACCTTTTCATTAATTTTCCTAAGGGGTCTACCACATGCTTGATTAACCTTTCTCAAGGCTGGAAGTGTGTAGCCGTAGAACATCCCTTTGCCTGGGAATCTTCTTCTATAGTATTTGATCAGGGCAAGGGTCTTGTGAGAAGGTCTTGCGAAAGGAACCCCTATTATCACAGCTGTTGACATCTCTCTACCTGGAAAATCCTCTCCCTCAGCGTTTCTTCCGCCCATAACTCCTAAAAGGACTGCTCCCCCTTTATCTGAAAAACTTTTAAATTCTTTTATTAATTTATCATTATAAACCGATTTTTTCCCTTCCTCTTCGATGAACAGAGGTTTACAGGTTAAACTCTTGAAGCCAACATTAACAACCTCTTTTAGGACTTCGTAAGAAGAGAAAAAAACTCCTGTGTTACTGTCGGTTGCGTTTACAGCTTCAGCTATTTTAAGAGCTATCTTTTCGTACATTTCACGTTTTCTCATGGTAAACCTCGTGGTCACACCCTTTGCAAAAATGGAGAATATGTTTTCTTTTTTAAAAGGGAAGGGAACTTCAAGGGAAACTGTTTTATTTCTAGGAAGGTTCATCACGTCGATAAATGCACTAAAGGGTTTGAGTGTCCCAGATAAAAATATTGAAGCCTTTGAAACTTTAATTAGCCCTGAAACCAAGAAACTTGGGTTGGGAAGTAGTGTTTCAAGGGTTTTATTTTTTCCAGTTTTATGAATTAGCACAACTGCTTCATCGAGCAAATACAAAAGATACCTCAGAAACACACCTATCTTGTAAAGAGCTGAATAGGGTCTTTCAAAGTTTAGTGCCTTTTTAAGTTTCAACTGCACTCCTTTACTTACCAAGTCATCTATTATCTCACTTAACATTCTCTTTCCAATTTCAATCCATAACTGCTTAATAAAGAACCTTGCTTGGAAGCTACCTGTATTTTCAGGAAATCTTCTCAACATTTTTCTAAACGCGTTTCTCAGTGTCTCAATGTTTTCCAGTAAATCCTTGGATCGTAATAAACGGGCTTCCTTTTCAGCTTCCATTAGAGTTTTAAGGGAAATCTTCTTTTTAAAAATGTTCGAAGTTATTTCAGGTAGGTTATGGGCTTCATCAAAGACTAAGATGGCATTTTTAAGGGTGAAATTTATATTTTTCAAGAAAATTTCTCTGATAAAGGGGTTTAGGATATAAGCATAGTTAAGGGAAATTATTTTTGCATGTGGAAGGAGTCTTTGCAGCATTTCATATGGACAGATTCCTGCATTTTTAGCTGCTTTAAACAACGAATAAGCTGTTTTAGGCGGTTTAACGATTTCATTCAATGCTTTAACTTTTTTTGAGGTTAAATTGGAGAAAAATGGACAGTTCTCCGATTTTTTAAGCTGGTCGCAAAGCCTTGAGAAAGCCTCGGCATCAACTTCATCGATGCATAAATGTTCATTTATGCATAAATTATTCCTTCCCCTTAAAGGAATGGCTATGAATTCCCCTCTCATTTTAAGGTAGATCTTATTAGCTTCTTCTATTACCCTGTCCACTTGTTTATGTGTTCTTGAACAAAAGATTATTTTTTTATCTGAAGCTGATCTCTTAACAACTGATAATGCCCCTGCAAGGACTGAAATCGTTTTTCCCATGCCATTTGGACCTTCTATCACACAAGCTCTGTTTTTACCTATGTTTTCTAGAAGAAAGTTAATTATTTCTCTTTGTCCTTTCCTAAATTCCCGATACGGGAAGAATTGCTTGATCACCTTATCCTTTGCCCTGAACATGCAGCTTTCCTTGTCTCAAAGTGAGAAAATCGAGAAAATCACCAACAAAGTTAAGCCAGTTAAAACTAATTTTTTGCCTCTGTAAGGGTTTAAATCAGAAGACCAAAGAAGTAAACCTATAGCTATAAAAGCTCCGCTCAAAACTTGGAGAATTGACATTGCAGCATTTTTTACGGACTCAACTATGTTTCTAATGGCGTTTCCTAAATCTATTATTTTCTGGGCTATAGAATCTAATGGGTTGCTCAGTGGCTGGGATGAACATGTCTCCCCAAATTGTAGAGTAATAACTGTGATCACAAGCAAAATTATAACTCCGGTCTTTAACAGAGCTTGGTTCATATGCATCTACTCTTTAACCGAAACCAAACATAGACTTTATTTGATTTATTACCCAGTTTAGCCCCTCGGAGATGTTTCCACCGGCCTGATTTACGGCGTCGTTTATGCCACTCCAAACTTGTCCAAGCCAGTTGGATATCTGGGTTATTGGGTTGAGCACAGCTATTATAAAGAGAGAGATAGATGTAGCTATAAGCAATGCCTCGCTTGCAACTTCTGATATCCCTTTCCTGCCCCTTTTCCTATTTAACTCTTTTTTAAAGATACTCATCACAGCTTTTATAAGCATTCATAACACCTTTTCTATTACCGTTATTTAAAAGAAAATAAGAACCTTCTTATGGGAAAATTTTTTCATGGTTTATCCCTCTGACAGGGAGAGGTAATATGAAATATGCCCGGGAAGTTGTTGTTTGATGAGTTAACTACTGTTAGGAAAGAAGTAAACATGCTCTATGGACAAAAGAAAATAAAGGTGTTAAAGGGGCCTCTCAGCCTTGAAGAAGCAGCACAAGCGGAAAAAGACTTCAGCTGTGTACCTTTATTCGTCGAGAAGCTTAAAATGAGAAGTGAAACTTTTTCACTTGCCTGCTCCTTCTATTCTTCAAGAAGCCTCATTGCTCAACTACTTGGAATTAATGCAGAGATAATCAGAGATTTTCTGCTTAGATCCATAGAGGAACCTGGAGAAGTTGTTTTAGTAAATAAATCAGCTGCTCAAGAAAAAGTTATTTATGAACCAGATCTGTTAAGAGAGCTTCCGGTGATAAGGCACACAAAAGAGGAAAAATCTCCGTATATAACCTCAGGTGTTTTCTTCGTAAATGATCCTGAAACAGGTAGACTTAACCTTTCCATTCATAGATGTATGGTTTTATCAGAGAATAAACTGGTTTTCAGGGCAGTTGAAGGAAGAGATCTAGATTTATTCATTAGAAAGGCAGAGAAGTCCGGTAGGAACATACCTGTAGCTGTTGCCATAGGTGTAGGATTACCCGTAATGCTTGCAGCTTCCACATCGGTTTGGAACCTAAACGAAATGAAAATCGCCTCAAGATTGAAAAAGGGAAGAGCTGAACTCATTGAATGTAAATCAGTAGATGCAGTGGCTTCAGCCGATGCTGAAATAATCCTTGAAGGAGAAATATTAGCGGGTAAAAAAGAACACGAGGGCCCTTTCAGGGAAATAGGGGGAATTGATGTAGTGAGAAAACAACCTGTAATGGAAGTAAAGGCTTTAACTAGGAGAAGAAGAGCGATATACTATGATGTGATACCAGGGGGAAACGAACATGGACTTTTAATAGGTTTATCAAAAGAGCCTTTAATTTATAGAGAGCTTAGAAAGTATGTTGATGTGAAAGATGTAAGAATGTCACCTGCTGGCATGTACTGGTTCGAAGTTATTTTGAAGATACATAGGAATTTAGACCAAGACCCATTAACAGCCGCCTTTGCAGCTTTAAACATACATCCAAGTGCCAAAAGGATAATAGTAGTAGACGAAGATGTAGACGTAGATAATTACATTGAAGTGCATAAAGCTGTTCTGAGGAGAAGTTATCCCCCAATAGACTATCACATTATTCAAGGCGTGAAGGGATCAAGTCTAGACCACACAAATATAAGGAAGCTTCCGATTTACAGGGAAGATAGAAAAGAGATTCTACTTGTGGAGTTCCCTAAATCAAAGGTCATAATAGATGCCACTAAGAAAAACCCCTATGGTTAAATCAATAAGAGACCTTCTGGGACAGAAAAGGCTCCCCTAAAATGTTTTCAGCTGCTTTTGAAACTCTTTCCCTATGTTCCTTGACAGTGTATATTCTTAACACATCTAAGTATCCCTTTAAAATGTCTAGTAAGCTTGAAAACTCGGACATTCCTCCCAACTGCTTAGCCCGGCCGTTTTTTGTGTTGACTATAGATACTTCAGCCAAACTTTCATCTCTTGGCATGTATGGGATAGATGGTAAAGTAGGGGTGTCTATTATAACAAAATCCTTATCCACACCTGCTTTTTCAGCTATTTCACTCTCTATCCCCTCCCTAACCCCTGACCTCGTGAGAATTTTCGCTATCAACTCATTCTTGGTTTGAATAACCTTTTCATATGCAACCTTTAGGAGATCCCTTAACTCAAACTTTCTGTATATTTCAAGTGCTTTTCTAAGCTTCTCGTTTTTTCCTGCTTCCTCCTTTCTTATACCTCTTAGCTTGCTTATCACATACACATCGTCCATTTTAATGTAGTCTTCTGGTTCTTTTACATCTCTAATGTTTAAATAGTCAGCTGCCAGTGAGATAGCATTCGCTAACATCAGTTCAGCTGATCTTACTGTTTTGTGGTAATAAACAGCCTTAAACATCTCAAATCTAGCCAATAGAAAGGCTTCAAGGGCATATAAACATCCATAGTCGATGGCTAACTCATTTTTCACTATTTCCATTCCATAAATGAGTCTGTGGACGTCTATTTTTCCATATTCAACCCCTGTGAAGTAGGAGTCTCTCACCAAGAAATCCATTTTATCCGAGTCGACAGGGCCTCTAACAATTTGGGTTTTAAAGTCTCCCCTCTTAAAGAAATTAATTATTTCTTTGGGCTCGAAACCTTCGTCTTTAAGAATGTCCCCCACTTCTGATTTCTCTATCAGCCAAACCGTAAAATCTTCATGGTTTTTCTTAATTATGTTCTCAACGGCTTCCTCGAAAACATGTGAGAAAGGACCGTGGCCTATGTCGTGGAGTAAACCTGATAAACGTATAAGTTTAACTTCTTCCTTACTCATGAAACCTTTATTACTGAGGTGTTCCGCTAATTTACCTGCTAAGTGAAGTGTTCCAAGTGAATGGCCGAACCTCGTATGCTCTGCGCCTGGATAAACAAGGTATGCAGCAGCCAGTTGCTTTATATTCCTAAGCCTTTGAAATGTGCGGGTATCTATGACTCTTTTCTCCGCCTCGGTTAATGAGATGTAATTATGCACAGGGTCCCTGATCTCCAAAGTTTTCAACAGTTTCTGCACCTTTTACCTAGAGAAACTTAATTTTTCTTGGATTCCCAGTCTAAGTTTAAGTATATCCCTCTCATTTAACTGTTTTATGTTTTTAAATTTTTCATTAACCATCACAAGGTCGCTTATCTGCTCTATTTTAGAGGAATCTATTTCTATTTCTATGCTTTGACTCTCAGAGTCAAAGCCCTGAACCACTATGCTCGTTTTAAAATCAGGTATCCTCAGCTTCACAGCCTTTACCACACCTATATACTTAGCCCCCTTATCCACGACTGCTTTTCCTACAACTAAACCTGGGAAACTTTTTTCATGCAGTTCCGTTGAATCGGACAATTAGTACACCCCTTAAAATCAACATTTGCCTGGTCTTTAAAAATTATCCTCATAACCTCGCCGATTAAGTCTGAGGGTGTTGATCTACCAAGTCCTCTTATAAGGTAGAAACTGAGAATAACTCCCTCCCTCATAACCTTAACGTTAACTAAATAGAGATCTGAACCTAAATGAACCCAGCGCTTGCCATTAAAAAATTTATGTTTTATATGGAGTTTAATGTCGAACTCCGATAACTCTTCCCTTAAAGCAGTTTTAACAACCTCTCGAAGTTTCTTCTCAGTTAAGCTTAGAAATCTGTATTTATTAGCAAGCCAAACAGAGATAACTTTCATCAACTTATTCTTTCCAGTATTTTCATCATGTTCTAGTCTTTTTTCTCCATTTAAAAAACCAAACAATGCAAGTGTCTTAGCTATCGAGCATGACCTTGGTTTGAAAGGTAGGGGAATATATTTCCTTTCACATGGAACAAGTGGTTTTTTGTGGAATGTGTAAATTGACAAATTGCTTCCCTATTTTTAAGATGTTTTACACTTTTCCCCCATTATTTGCCGATTTAGATCTAGAACTTTTTGTAAGGTGTCAAGCTGTAGACGTATGGCTTCGGTTATATGGGTAACAGTTCCTAGATCGGTTGAAGCCAATAAATCATTCATTAGACTTCTTATTTTGTCAAACATTAGTTTTTTCAGTTCAAGCAAGGTTTCTATCTCACCCAACTGCATCATGCTGTGCCCAGGAACCCTTATTACCTCTCTTTTACAGGTGGGGCACCAAATCTTACCGCTTTTCTCAAACAAAGGGGTCCCACAGATAGGACAAGCCTCTGAAAGCATTTTCGCTCCACTTCTAAGGAGTGTTGCAAGCTCTTTCACTCTATCATTCAATGAAACCACCATTCAGTAAGGAAAAAAGTCTGATTACCATACTAAGCTATATAAAAAGCTTGATAGATTCAGTTTTAGCTACTATTAATACTACTTTATTTAATACAGTTCGCATTTCAACATTTAAAGATTTTTGTATTTCAGTGAACTTTAAACTTCAAGTGATAAATTTATTTTTATTTTATCTGAAATTATAGCCCCCCGCAATAGAAAGATTCGTTTAGCAAGCTCCCTACAAAACCGCTGATAGGGGGTGGTGACATGGGTGAAAAAGAGGAAAAGTATGGTGCAACAATAGAAAAAGTTGTTTCAATCCTGAGAAGTATAATTGAGGATACATCCGTCCCTAGGAACATAAGGAGAACAGCTAATGATGCTATAACTGTTCTCCTAAACAAGGAGCAGACGCCTGGTTTAAGGGCGAGTATCGCTACGTCCATACTTGACGAAATAAGCAGCGACCCAAACATGCCCCTTCATACACGAACGAAGATATGGTCATGTATGAGTCAACTGGAAACTATAGTTGATTAGTAGAAGCCATAGTGGGAATTAATCTAGCAGATACATTTCAAGGCAATACCTTTAAATACTTTCACTTCTCTCGATATTGAATAGGAGCGGGGGTTGCCGAGCCAGGTTAAAGGCGCTAGCTTCAGGGGCTAGTGAGTTAGCTCTGCGTGGGTTCAAATCCCACCCCCCGCACTAAATTTTAATTTTAACATTTCACGTTTTACAGTTGTCTGATTCCCATTTTCCTTGGCTTTTCCTTACCTTACTTGAGGACTCCTTTAACCACTTGTCATCCACGCTCACAACCCTTCTTTAAACGTTTCCCTTCACCTACCCGAGACTTTCGCTCACGAAGTAGAGAAGAACCAATTTTAACTGTCTAGGTCTTCTTTATTTTGCTCGTTATGCTTCATTTGCTTATAGGTCAGCTGGTTAATGGCTTTTAGCTATAACCCGTATATACCAGGGGAAACATTAGAAACTGAAAGAAGTGCAATAATGCTTGATTGAATGCGTAGAGTATTGCTGCCTCCTCAAAATAATTATAAGCGACGAGATAAAACAGTTCCTGAAACATTGCAAAATGTAAGTCTAAAGTATTATAACCTGTGAGAAGGTAACTTTTTAAAGGGGGAAGTATTTAAAAACAACTATTCACAGTTTATCCTAATCGTAGTGATCGACCTATCTATTGATGCTGGGGGCGTGGGCTAGCATGGTCTATGCTTTGGGACTCGGACTGCCTCGTCTCCGAAGCCCGGTATCCCAAGACCCCGGTTCAAATGCCTTATTGATTCAAAGGGATCTGGACTGAAATTCCGGGCGCCCCCAATAATTTCTCTTTTTTAAAAATCATTCTTTAACAGAGATTTATTCCAATTTTGCCAGTGTAACTTTATGCTATTTTGGAGAAACTAAATATTTTTAATTTTATAATTAAACCAGATAGGCATTAGTAGGCTCCTTGATTTCAGTTTGCCGTGCGTCCATGGCATGATCCAAATTCTTTTCTGGGTTGATTTCTTTTTCCATTAGATAGGCATCTTCTCCGTCTCTATAGTATCCTTTAAGTATATTTGTTATTTTGTAACCTAGTTTTTTGTACAGTTGAATAGCTGGATAGTTTGTCACTCTTACCTCTAAGAATATTTTTTCTACTCCTTGCTTAACTGCCCTTTCCTCAACTGTTTCCATTAGACCAGTGGCTATCCCTCTCCTCCTATGCTTTGGTAGGACAGCTATAGATATGATGTGTAATTTCTTTATGAATTTCAGGAATGTAGGAGACAACTCTGTTCTCGCCATGATGTAACCCGCTATTTCCCCTTTGTCCTCGGCTATAAGAAAGTATTGCGGGAAAGCTTTATACATCTGGGTAAAGAAAAATCTGGAGTAGTTTTCAGGTAGACACTCTCTGTTTATATTTACCACATTATCTATTTCGTTTTCATTTATCCTTCTAATGGCACATGCAGCTTGATTCAAGCTCCTAAACCTCCCTGAAAGAGGTTAAATGTCTTATTAACCTTTCATTAGGTTATAGGCTGAGCTTGCTATTTAAAAATTGACTATTAGGTGCTCCGAATTGAATAGGGTCCTTATTGTATATTAAAATTAGGCATGTTATTGCCACAAAATTAAGGAATCGGAACTCACACTACTGGAAGGGTCCAATAACGTTCATGGAAATTCTCTATTTTTAAATGAATGAAATTTTTAGTTTTCTGTTCTTTAATTTCATGTGAGGATTGCCAGTATGAATTTAGCTATGTTTTTTAAAAGAACTAGTTCTCTACTTTTCTGGCGGTGTTTGTATTGACTGAGCATTTTTTGTTCGAGTGGATCTCTAAGCCTAAGCTTCATAGCGCTACATTGATTGAGGGTTTACCCGGTATAGGGTTGGTCGGTAAAATATGTGCAGAGTATTTAATCAATGAATTAAAGGGTAAAAAGTTCCTTGAAATTTACTCCCCTCATTTCAAAGAGCATGCATATGTGGACTGGAACGGTGTAAGCAAGCTTCCGTCAAATGAGCTTTACTTGGTTAAAGGTCATGGTTGGAAGAGAGGAGACCTAGTCGTCTTGACAGGTGATTGTCAGCCCCCTGTCAAGGATACATTCGGTCATTTCCTTCTCTCCCTTAACGTAACGAAAACATTTAAGGAGATGGGAGGAAAACTAATCGTTACACTTGGAGGTTTACAAGTTTCATCGATTATTATGCCGCCTGAGATCTATTTAAGTGCCACAAATAGAAAACTTTTCTCAACATTTAACTTTAAAGATTTAAATGTTGAGATAAGTGACTCAGGCAGGGTTTTCGGTGCTGCGGGTTTACTTCTCGGTTTTGCAAATATATTTGATCTCAACGGATTCTCTTTGCTCGGGACAACTCCTGGAACCTTCCCTGACTACTATGCGTCCTATCATGTCTTAAAAACTTTGATCGCTGCCTTAAACATAGAGATTAATTTATCACGCCTAGAACCCGAGAAGGAAAGGACAAAGAAGTTCCTCTCCTCTATAAGGAAGCAATGGTTCATGGAAAGGGAGAGAATGGAAAAAAAGAAGAAAGAAGGAATGGACTATGTCGGCTAACATTGTCAACAACGTTAAGTCATGATCAGATAATAAACAAATGTCCGCCACTCATGCATCTAAATACATTTCCACTCGACTAGTTTAATTCTCCATGCATCTGGGATTTGCCAGATGCTCTTAAGCCTTGTTCTTCCCAGTTTAGAACTGAGGCTCACTTGTGCAAGGTAAAGAAGTTATAAAGATTAACCATTACAGTAGGGTTATCGGCCTTTTTCTTTCCTCTCCGAATGGATAACTATAAGAGTTTGGGTGCTCCTTATTCCGCTGGTTTTCCTTATTTCTTCAACCGTCTCTTTGAGTTTTTCTCTTTCTTGGGTTAGTATCTCTATCACTAAATCAAATACACCTGTCACTATGTGGCATGCATTAACTTCTCCAAGTTGAGAGATCCTCCTGACAACTGTGTTCTCTTTTCCTGGCTCTGTCTCTACTAGCATTATTGCATGGAACATTTCCGTCAACCATAGTTGTTCAGCCAAGTCGGCTGTAACCCGTCTTCTATTCTAAGCTGACATTCGACTCAGCGAATCCACCCCTCGGTGCAAGTGCTCACAGGGGACTAGTTCTTAGACTTCAAGCTCGGCCGTTTCAATACGTCTTGCAGGCTTCTCCGAGAATCTATGCCTCAGTGAACGGAGGCTTCTCTTCATGGTCATTTACCTGCAAGATATATCGTTTCTGTGCCGGAGGAGGTTTCTCAACCTGAGCCTTACGGCTCCTTGAACTTGCACATGTCGACGGGTTTCTTCAGCGCCTAAGGCTCCGTTTATCAGCCACCGACTTGGCGACACCGGGCACAGGTTTCCTCAACGTTGAACTGCGCCACTCAGGTTTCGGGCTTTTGGGAGCAGCGGGCTGAATCAGTCGCTCCGAAGAGCTTCAGACTTACACCCCTGCCCCATCAAACGGGTCTTTTACCCGAGCCCTTACCCCTGGAAGAGGAACAGTCGCCTGCTCCCCTCGGCATAAGCCACCCGGGGGACGGCTGTCTCTTTTCGCGGTCCGCTTCAAGCTTATATGCTTTCAGCTCTTATCGGTTGCGGCGTAGCTGCCCGGCTTGCCCCTTTGGACAACCGGTCACCAGAGGCCACGAGGCCCTGTTCCTTTCGTACTAGGGGCCCCTTCCGCTCAGACAGCCAACACGCCCGACAGATAGAATCCGAGCTGGCTCACGACGCTCTGAACCCAGCTCACGTTCCCCTTTAATAGGCGAGCATCCTCACCCTTGAGGGCTGCTGCACCCTCAGGATGGGAAGTGCCGACGACGAGGAAGCAAGCCTCGGGGTCGATGGGGACTCTCACCCGAGACGACTCCGTTACCCCTGAGGTAACTTTTCTG
>JAOZFL010000104.1:11430-12019 GCA_027491455.1 Thermoproteota archaeon
CCAGCTTTTGGCCTTGCCCTCTACGGCGGGTTTCTGTCCCGCCTGAGCTGGCCTTTGGGCGCCCCCGATGTCTTTTCAGGGGCGTGCCGCCCCAGCCAAACTGCCCACCTGGCCCTGTCCGGTTCCCCGTTAGTGCCGCAGCCATGGAAGGGTGGTGTTCCATTGGCGCCTCAACACGGCCCGAGAGACGTGTCTCAACGGCTCCCACCTACACTATGCATCCACGGCTGCAACCCAAGACCAGGCTGCAGTAAAGCTCCACGGGGTCTTCTCTTCCCGCTGGGGGTTCGTGGACTGTTCGACCACGTTGTGGGTTCACCGGGTGCCAGGCGGGGACAGCGGGGCCCTCGTTGATCCATTCATGCACGTCGGAACTTACCCGACAAGGCATTTGGCTACCTTGAGAGAGTCAGAGTTACTCCCGGCGTTTGCAGGCCCTTAGCCCGGTTGAACCCGGGTTTCAGGTACCTGTACTGGCCAGGATTCAGAAGCCGTACACACCCTTTCGGGCTTGCGGCTTCCTATGTTTTTATTAAACAGTCGGGACCCCCTTGTCACTGCGACCTAGTCTCCTATGTCGACATAGGAG
>JAOZFL010000104.1:12057-12464 GCA_027491455.1 Thermoproteota archaeon
TACGGGGCTAATTTGCCGATTTCCCTTGCCCGGCTTACCCCGACAGGCTTTAGGCTTCTCACCCAGGGCACCTGTGTTGGATCTCGGTACCATCGCAGAGGATCCTTCTGCACCCCCTTTTCAACGGGTCCAAGGATCAGCCGAAGAACCCTATAAGTCGGGTTCCTCATCCCTCCTTCAACCGGTTCTCTCCATTACGGATCTCCCCGGTTTTCAAAGGTTGACTAAGCCCTGCAGAACAAGACTCAGTCAGCCTACCTTGAACCGTCGGGGGTACAGCTTCACGTTGCCGTGAAACGTACCTCTGCGGCAGAGGAATATTAACCTCTTTCCCTTTCGGCTTAGCCAAGGTAAGGCAAGCCTTAGGATGGGCTAACCACCGGCTGACGAAGCATTGCCGGTGAAAC
>JAOZFL010000222.1:0-6704 GCA_027491455.1 Thermoproteota archaeon
TGTTAAAATAATAGAAAACATCGCAACAAATTCAGTAAAAGGATACGCCTTGAAAATTTCAGAGTGTTTGAGAAGAAGCAAGGAAGAGTGCCAGAGGGGGGAGAATAAGTTAACAAGGCTAAAAGCTGGGTCTTCAGGCAATTTTTTGAAAATGATAAGGATAGTTCCAGGGCCACCAGCCTGGATCATTCGGGAGGCTAAGAAAGGCATTTTTAGAAATAGATGTTCAGTTACCCCGAATAAAAGGGGAGTGAAAAAGGAAAAGATAATGAGGAAGATGGGAAAAATAGGGGCTGGTTCTGGTGTTATAACGATCTTAGAAAGCCAGTAAGCTCCTGGAACAGCTAAAATAATGTTGTAAAACAAAAAAATTAGAAGAATCGCCGGCAGACGTTGAAACTGTGAGGAGACAAAGATCAGGAGAGAAGCTGAAAATAAAAGGTAAAGGGAAAGAGAGAGTAAATAATTGAAATTAAGATTAAAACTTATATAACCTCCCTTGTAAGAGACAAAAGCAACAAAAAGAACGTTTATCAGTGTTACAGGGGTTATCATTATTATTAAACCAAGCAGTTTCCCTAAAATTATTTCTATGTTTCTTAGGGGTAGAGTCAGTAGGAAGGGAAAAGTGCCTTTTGATTTCTCCTCGGCGATAATATTAGCCCCCAATATAAACAGAGCGAGGTTGAGGATTAACACACTTATACCGAAAGAAATTAAAGGGGACTCCTGCCAGAAACTTCCGCCAGCTAAGGCAGAAGCTAAACCGAAGACAAATCCTATCACTAGAGAAAGGATAAATCCCCTCTTGACTTCCTTTTTAGCTATTAACAAAACCCTATTCATTTTCCCCACCGGTAATTATCTCGATGAAGATATCTTGCAAGCTCTTTTGAGGGAATTTTTCCCTTAACTCTGGCCATTTACCTTGATAAACAATCTGCCCCTTATCAAGGAAAACAAGTGAGTCGCAAACCTGTTCAACCTCACCTAAGATATGTGATGAAAGAACAACAGTTGTGTCAGCTTCTCCGATCTCCTTGATGATCTTTAAAAAGTCATTTCTACCAATCGGATCTAAATTTGAAGTTGGCTCATCAAGTATTATGACTTTCGGGTTCCCAATCAAGGCCTGGGCTAAGCCAAGTCGCTGTTTCATTCCTTGCGAATATTCTTTTATCTTTTTATCTCCAAATTCTGAAAGTTTGACCTTTTCCAAGATTTCTTTTGTCTGTAATTTTACTTTTTCCTTTGTTAAACCTTTAATCAGCCCTATAAACTCCAAATACTCTTTCCCTTTCATGTATTCGTAAAATCTATGATCCTCTCCAAGGTAACCTAACATCTTTCTTATCTCCAAGGATTGAGAGAGGCAGTCGTAGCCAAAGATTTTAGCACTGCCTTGATCCGGCTTTATCAAACCCAAAAGTATCTTTAATAAGGTGGTCTTTCCGGCTCCATTTGGACCTAAAAGCCCAAAAATGCAGGGTTCAATCTCCAGGTTGACCCCTCTTAAGGCAGGAGTCTTACCATATTTCTTATGTAGATTTTTAATTTCAATAGCTGGTTTCATGTTACCACCATGTTTTATTGCATCTTCCAATATTCAGAGAAACCTTTGCCTCAAATCCAACTCCCTGAAATCGTAAAATCTTTGCTTCTTGTCTGGATAATGACTCTAAGCCTTTCGAGGAAAAACTCCTTCTTTTAAAGTGATATTTATCTCTAATTCTTTACCAGTTTCTTTAGTTTCTCGAAGTACCTCCTTCTTCCTACCAAGTGTACTAGGCCCTAAAATTGCTAAAACAATTAATCCAAGCACTATTAAGAATTTAACCTTAGCTATCCTCATCTTTGCCTACCAGATACTCCTTCCAAGTCTGCCAAGCAGGTTTTTCAGCTCCATCACTGTTTAATAACCCTAAAGACCCCTGCCAATCGAGAAACCCCTTGCCAATATCTGTATCAACAGGGACGTTAAAGCTTGAAGCTATTTCACGATTCAGCTGTTCAGGTAAATCGTGCAGTGTAAACCATGAAAAGAACAATAACTTATTCCTGTGTTTCCTAATTACCCTGGAGATCTCCTTTATGTATTCAACTTGCTTTATCTCGCTTCCTTTAGGGCCGTTAGAACTCCAAGCGGTTTCAATGATTGCAACCTTCTTGTCTGGGAAGTAGCTGAACAATTGGTAAAAGTAATTTTGTGTATCTGAGACTGCTGGATTGCTTTTATCGTCTTCCATGTAAAGTGTGAGACCAATTGCATCTCCTTTCTCAGCAATGTCCCGTAATAACCCAATTTCATTGTTGTTTCTGGCTAAATGGTAAGCAGCAACGATACCAACAGCAATGTTTGGATCGACTGACTTTATTTCTTTTTCAACTTTCTGATAGAAGTTTAGAAATGGTATAGTTTGCTCTTTATTGTTATGTAGATACTGGTCCACCTCATTGCCAATCCAGAAGTAATTTATTTTCCCAGGGTATCGATTTAATAATGCTCTAACGAAGGACCTGAATGCATCTATAAAATCTGGATCATTAAATTTCTTAAATTCAATTTCATTTGGATATCTTCCTAGAGTGTTCGTATGAACTATTTCTATCACTAACGAATACTTTAATCCATGTTCTTCTGTTTTTGCTATTTCATAGTCGAGATCATCCCATCTGTAATTTCCCAGTGAGGTTTCGATGTCTCCCCATTGATGTCGCCATATCCCAATGCTCACACCACCTTCCTTAGCTCTCTGAAAAGCTTCAGTGAATCCTTGATCTGTCCATTCATATAATTTACCCTTAGGGATGATGGTCATACCTAGAAGAACCGCTTTAGATGTAGACTCTGTTTTCTTCTTCGCAATGTAAATGTCAGCCTCGATTATCTTGTTATCCATGTAGAAATAGTGAACAAAGTAGATGTTTCCCTCATTGTCCAATGTGGGTTCTCCTGCAAAATTCGAGATTATGAGTTCTGGAGCTGTCCACTCTCCATTAACCTTTTTTGACCTGAAGATAGCCGGTGAACCCATATATGTCCGTGTGAACCACAGCTCCTCTCCATCTTGAGTGATGAATGGCTGCCCCTCACTGTCCTCAGAATTCACTGCCTCCACGTTTTCTGGTTTTTGCCATTCTCCATTAACTTTCCTTGTAACCCAGATGTCTTGTTTACCCTTTCCTCCTGGCAGGTCTGCACTGAAATAAAGCTCTTTTCCATCTGCTGTGATGTAGAGTTCTCCGACTTTAATTTCTAAATTCAATTTTTTCCCAGCATTACTAATATTGTATGCCTTGCCATCTAGGAGATCAGCTGTCCAGAAATCAATGGTTCTATAATTTCCTTTTCTAATTGAGCAAAACCATATTTTGTTACCCTGAACAAATGGGCATCCATCCAGGGAATCTTCTGAATCCTCGCTCAGTATTAGCCTATTCGCCTTGTTCCACCCATCTCCTGTTTTCATTGAGTAGTAGATCCCTGTGACACCGTCACCCATCTGCTTTTCTGGGGGGATATTGACATCTGGGGTGAACCAGAAATACAGGGTGTTTCCATCGGGGGTTATAAATGGTGAGTCTTCTACTCCTGCTGTGTTAACCGTTGAAGGCAGAGGAACTGGTTTTTCCCATTCATTGGAATGAAGCCTCGGCGGGTTAACATCAGTTTCAGGGGTGATTTTAACTGTGGTTTTAGGAATTTTACTTTCCCGGTTTGTAACTGGTTGTTCAATGGTTTTCTTTTCTCTAACGCATCCGACGATTAAGGTGACCCCTATAAAGGCTACTATTAACAGGGGGAATAACCCCTTTTTCATGGTTTTACACCCTATTTACTCGTTGATTTAATAAGTATTCTCCCATCGCCCCTTTCTATAACAAATGATTTTGATCTTATGCCAGTTGTTGCATCTACATATTCCTCATTAAAAGAAACCACCACGTCAGAGTAGGGTGAAATTATCACAACGCCCTTTTCAAATTCTCTCCAATAAGCATTGTCTTTTTTGTAATACTTCCCTAAGGGTTCGCCTAGGTCTACATCGTACTCTGGAAACCACCAAGCTTGGCCGTGGTTATGAGGACCAAAATCATAGGTAAAAAAGGTGTTATCATTGAGTAAACTTAAAGTTAACCCTAATCTCATTTTTTTTAGGTCCTTTTTACCTGTGTCATCGGTGTCAACTGCGTAGATCACAATGTATTTGTTCTCAGCCGCTTTAAGTCCCTCGTCAAAGCCGGCTCCAAATAAATTGCCAAGAAAGTTCTCCATTAGGTACCCGTCAAAAAATTCTGTGTATTCATCGATCTCCGATAAGTCTCTGCCGGAGTTAAAGATAACCAATTTATTCATGGTGTTAAGTTGTTTTATCCTTTCCATGATCGCTTTTGTTGCCTCTACCCATTCTTTATCACTTATTGCCTCAGGACACCATGACGTCTCAGTAACCATGTCAATGATTATCCCGTCATGTTGAGGCTGATCTAAAACATTTTTGTAAAAGGAAGTTACCAGTTCAACCCATTCAGGATTCTTAGGGTTCATTGCATAGATCTCTCCATGTCCCCCTTCCTTAGGAAACCAGCTGAAAACACATCTTTCGCCACTTGGCTTTTTCAAGTACATGCTTTCCTTTATTTCTATCTTTTCTTTTCTACCATAATTTCCCACAGTGCTTAGGAACATCATCCAATCAGTGTCGTTATAGACCCAGTTGACTGTCAGCCCTGCAAGGAGCAGCGTGTTCGGGTTTTGTTTTTTAATTTTTTCAGCTTCTTCTGGGGTAAACCAACCTGTCATGATCAAACTGTAGGGCTTTCCAATCTTGATTATTTCTTCCTTTTTTGCCAGCCAACTTGCGATCTTCGGGTATTGCCGGGTTAACACTTTATCTATTGATCCTCTGAGTTGCCAAGATTCTCCTTTGAATTTTTTACTTTGCTTTTGAAAGGAAAGAATGAAAACAAGCCCTATCATCATGGTTATGATGATAAAGATAAAGGATCTTCCTTTCATAAATAAAATTATAATTAATTTTTTTATAAAAACTTTATTTTTTTCCTAAGCCGGGTTCCCGGTCAAGAGGTTCAACTGTTAATGAATGCCCACTATATTCTCTTTCTCTTCCTACTTTGCCTTTGTCTCATGGGATAAATAATGATAAATTAAAGTATTTTTACTTTCTGTTCTTTATGTAATCGAAATATTAGCAATAGTGATGTGAGATATAATGGTAAGCATTAAATTTGATGTTTTAGAAACAGTTATCGGCTCTATTTATGTTTGCAGCTCTGATAGAGGCGTGTGCGGTGTTCTTCTCGGTGAAAAGGAATTTTATACCTTTAGAAGAACTGTTAGCGGATTCTTTTTCTCAAGGGGGAGAAACAAGTTGCTTGATAGTTTGATTTATGACTTAAGAAGATACTTTAAGGGGGTAAAAGTTTCTTTTAACCAAAAACTGGATTTTCTGATCGGCACGGAATTTGAAAGAGCTGTGTGGATGGCTGCGAGGAGCATTCCATGGGGCAGGGCTAGAAGCTATAAATGGATTGCTGAATCAATTGGGAGACCTAGAAGCTATAGAGCAGTGGGTAATGCCCTTTCAAAGAATCCCATGTTAATAGTTGTACCGTGCCACAGAGTTATAAGGGGGAATGGTGGCTTAGGTGGATTTTCATCTGGTTTAAAGGTTAAAAGAAAACTTTTAGCTTTAGAGGGGATTAAAGGGGTTTAGAGGAAAACAATTGACAGCAGTAAAGCTGTGAAAAGCATGGCCCAAACCCCCTTGTTCCACTTGAAAACCTTGATTCCATCTAAGGGTGGAAATGGAATTAAATTGAAAAGAGCTAGCCATGCATTGACACTGAAACCCAGGTCCCAAACAATGTAAAAGGGGACTGGAAGTGATCTTAGCGTTAAGAAGAGGAAGGCTAGAGCTGCGTTACTTAACGGACCTGAAACACTTATCAATCCATTTTCCCTTTCTGGTTCCCTGAAATATTCATAATATAGAGGGGGAGTAATGTAAACTGCTCCTGGAGCAGCAAAAACTATTCTTCCCCTTGTCAGAAGTGCGAAGAGAACAGCTAAGATTAAACCCTCCATCCAAGCCCTGTATTCAGCGATATACCCAAATTTCTGCGCTGTGTATTTATGGCTTAATTCATGGACTATGAAGCCTAGACCGGCTGTGCCTAGAGATACCAGGAAAACAAGTAGAAAACCCCTTGGCATGTATATGTAGCCGGCTGAGAAGCAGAAGCTGATTACTAGCCATGAAATAACTAGGTGCTTCACTTCTTCCCTGTTAAACCTGAAACCTAGATGCCTAGAATAAAACATGTATTATTACCCTTTTGGATTCTCTAATTTAAAGGTATCATTTCTCTTTATGCCATTTAACTGTTTCTTTCATCACTTTTGGTGGGTGTACATGTGATTTTTATAAGTCTCAGATTTTATTAAATCAACTATGCTTATATTTAATAGATAATCTTTTATTTTCCCTGCTCTTCTAGAGGTTCTAACCATGCTGATTATCTATATTCCTCCATTTTTAAGTGTTTTTGACGGAGTGTTCACCTATAAACCCATTGCATCCTGTGAAAAGTACTCTCAAGGCAGACTGCTTCATTGGAAATCGTCTTTAAGTAAAATGTTCTTAGATTCCCTCTTCTTTTACATGTCAAGTCTATGCCAC
>JAOZFL010000222.1:6852-12244 GCA_027491455.1 Thermoproteota archaeon
AGAAATAACAGTGGAAATGAAAAGGATAACTAAGGTTTTCCCAGGGGTTGTGGCTAATAACAAAGTTTACTTTGAGGCGAGATCAGGTGAAATCCATGCTTTACTCGGTGAGAATGGAGCTGGTAAAACCACTTTAATGAACATCCTTTACGGTATCTATCAACCAGATGAAGGGGAAATATACATAGAGGGGAGAAAAGTAGAGATTAAATCTCCCAGAGATGCTTTAAAGCATGGAATTGGAATGGTTCATCAACATTTCATGTTGATTTACCCGCATACAGTAACTGAGAATATTGCATTAGGGTTAAGGGAAGCTAGTTTCTTCAACCCTGCCAAAGAGTTAAAAACGAAGGTACTGGAACTGTCTAGAAGGTATGGGTTAAAAGTAGACCCGGATGCCAAGGTTTGGCAATTGTCTGCTGGAGAACAGCAGAGAGTTGAAATATTGAAAGCCATAATTAGAGGAGCGGAGATCTTGATACTTGACGAACCGACTTCTGTACTTACACCGTCAGAGGTTAAAGAACTCTTCAAGGTTTTAAGGGCGATGGCTAATGAAGGGAAAACCATAATTTTTATTACACATAAATTGGACGAGGTCATGGAGATAAGTGACCGAGTCACTGTGCTTAGGAGAGGAAGAGTTGTTTCAAAGGTTGAAACCCGGAGGACAAATGAAAAGGAATTAGCTAGGATGATGGTTGGAAGAGAAATTCTGTTCAGAGTTAGGAAAAAACCTTTGAAGAAGGGTAAACCTGTGCTTCAAGTTGAGAACCTATATGCTTTAAACGATAAGGGTCTTATGGCTCTGAGAAACATATCTTTTAACATTCATGAGAGAGAGATACTCGGCGTTGCAGGTGTAGCTGGCAATGGTCAAAAGGAACTCGTTGAAACCTTAACTGGTTTAAGAAAAGTCTTAAAGGGGAGAGTTAAAATCATGGGTAGAGATGCAACCAATGAGTCTCCCAGGAAAATATACATGGAAAGTGTTGCCCATATACCGGAGGAAAGACTGAGAATGGGAGTGGTGCCCAACTTAACCGTCGCGGAAAACCTTATTTTAAGGGAGTACCATCGTCCACCCTTCGCTAACGGTTTATTCCTAGATTGGAGGAAGGTAAGGGAACACGCTGAGAAACTTATAGACAGGTACAGGATTGTAACCCCTAGCCCTGAAACACCTGTTAAACTCTTATCAGGGGGAAATATACAGAGACTGATACTTGCAAGGGAAACCTCTGGGAAACCTAAGCTGATAATAGCTGCACATCCAACCTATGGTTTAGATGTAGCAGCAACGGAGCAGATACGGCAGCTACTTGAAAAACAGAGAGAGGAGGGGGCAGCTATACTGTTGGTTTCAGAGGACCTAGAGGAAATCATCAGTTTAAGTGACAGAGTAGCTGTGATGTTTGAAGGTGAAATAGTGGGAGTTGTAGATGCCAAGAAGGCCAAAGTAGAGGAAATAGGTTTAATGATGGCTGGTGTAAGGAAACAAAGCCAGGTGCAGGGGGTTGAAGCTGAGAATTGAAAGGTCACCTTTTTATTCCAGGCTGAAAT
Organism: Thermoproteota archaeon; assembly: GCA_027491455.1. Classification (GTDB taxonomy): domain Archaea; phylum Korarchaeota; class JAOZGF01; order JAOZGF01; family JAOZFZ01; genus JAOZFL01. The sequence goes on from JAOZFL010000222.1 coordinate 8,419, forward strand.
CGATTGCTGTAATGTTTACCTCGATAATTCTGGCTCTTGCATTGGTAGCTGTCATATTCTATTTATACGGCGTAAACCCCTTAATAGCCTATGGAAAAATATTTCGAGGAGCCTTCGGAAGCCCATATGCATGGTCGGAGACCATGGTTAAAGCCATACCTCTTCTCCTATGTGGATTAGGCCTTGCAGTGGCCTTCAAAGCCATAATATGGAACATAGGGGCTGAGGGACAGCTCCTTATAGGGGCGATAATGGCTACATGGATCGCTCTAAGTTTCCCAGATATCCCTTCTACTCTACTTATCCCTTTAATGTTTGCACTTGGTTTTCTAGGGGGCGCTATTTGGGGGTTAATACCAGGTTTGCTTAAAGCAAAACTAGGGGTTGACGAAATAATAACTACTCTTATGATGAACTATATAGCGGACAATTTACTTAAGCACTTGGTTTATGGGCCATGGAAGGGATCTGAGGAATGGGGTTTCCCCTACACCAATAAATTCTCTTACTCCGCTCAACTGCCCAGAATACCGGGTACAAGGATCCATTACCCCACTCTTCTAATCGGGTTGATTTTAACAGTTTCAATCTATGTGCTGCTTATGAAGAGCAAGTGGGGATACGAAATAAGGGTTGTGGGTGAAAGCAGAGAGGCAGCTAGATATGCCGGGATAAGCTTCACGAAAATAGTTTTACTGGTCATGGTTGTAAGTGGAGGTTTAGCGGGTTTAGCAGGTGTAGGGGAAGTAGCAGGTATACAGCATAGACTGAGAGTCGGTGTTTCCCCTGGGTACGGGTACACGGCCATCATAGTTGCTTGGCTTGGAAGACTACACCCACTAGGCGTACTTGCCTCCTCGATACTTTTTGGTGGACTTATGGTTGGTGGAGACATGATACAGGTAGCTATGGGTCTCCCTTTCTCTGTTATAAACATTTTCAATGGATTGATCCTTCTCTTCATCATAGGGGGGGAAATCCTTATTCGATACAGAGTTATTTTGACGAGGTGAAAACATAGATGAGTGTTGAATTCGCTGTTTCAGCTGTAAGGACAACAATAAAGGCAGGTACACCCCTGCTAATGGGCACACTAGGTGAAATATACACGGAGAGATCTGGAGTGTTAAACTTGGGGGTTGAAGGGATGATGATAATGGGAGCGATAACCGCTTTCTCTGTCACCGCAAACACAAATGATCCTTGGCTAGGAGTCGTATTAGCCGCCATGGTCGGGGGAGTGTTTTCACTTATACATGCCTTTACAAGTATAACCCTTAGGGCAAATCAAATTGTTTCAGGTTTAGCTTTAACAATGCTAGGTCTCGGTTTAAGTGGCCTACTGGGTAAACCCTACGTCGGAATGACTATTAAAAGGATAAAAGAAACCCAGCTTCCATTTATAGGTGATATACCTGTCCTAGGTCCCATGCTTTTCCGTCACGACCCACTGGTTTACATATCAATGGCTCTTGTCCCCTTCATGTGGTTCATTCTCTTCAAGACCAAGGCCGGGATAAATATCAGATCTGTTGGTGAAAACCCCGCAGCTGCAGATTCACTGGGTGTAAATGTTTTCATGACCAGATACATATGTGTTTTCGTGGGAGGTGTTCTCTCCGGTTTGGCAGGTGCCTATCTATCAGTGGTTTACACTCCCGCTTGGATAGAGGGTATGACTGCTGGGAGAGGCTGGATAGTCATAGCTCTCACAATATTCTCGATGTGGAGCCCCACAAGGGCTCTAATGGGTGCCTATCTTTTCGGAGGTGTCAGTGCAATTCAGTTTAACCTGCAGCCTTTAGGTGTGTCGGTGAACATTTTAAATATGCTTCCCTATATAGCCACGGTTGTAGCCCTCTTGGTAGGGACAAGGGAAACAGTTAGGAAAAGAATAGGGGCTCCTTCAGCTCTCGGATTGCCCTACTCAAGGGAGGAAAAATGATTTTTGAACTGGTTTCAATGGTTTCTATAGGTAAGGTTCTTCTATTTGTTTTACCCTTCCAAGAGAGGTTTAGGCAGCCTAGGTACACTTATAAATAATGGCTTCATTACATAGCCTTCTAAAAACACTGAATAGTGAGAAACTTTGAAACCACTAAAAAAAGGTTATGAAGGGAATAATTAATTCCTTCTAAAGATTCACTTTTCCTTTTCAGCCTTCTTCTCATATATTTCTATGAACTTTACCTTCTTGTATTCAGGTATGTACTTGTCGATGAGGGCAAAGAAACTTATCTTGGCATCTGTAAGGTCCTTTGAGAAAAGGAATTCATTAGGTATCTCCAATTCAATAGTCTTCTTTTTAAGGGACACCTTTGCAGGATTCCTACCGAAAACTTTCTTGAAGAGCGCCTTAACTTTATCAACTTCCTCCTCTAAAACCTTCTTCACCATGACCTCAAAGGTAACTGTGTGCCCAGCTTGAGGTGAGTTGAAATCCACTATGACTCTTCCACCACTCACAGCTTTAACGGTACCTACTGATCCCTCCATCTGGATTTTCATTCCTGGAGAAGGATTGATATTCCTCTTAGTAAATCTTCTAAGCATATAGGTTTTAACCTTTCCAGGGTCCCTTTCACCGAAGGCTTCTTTTGGAGGAAGCGTTATCTTTTTAGTTTCTCCCTCCTTTAAACCAACAAGTTTCTTCTCCAACCCTGACAGAAGCCAATTTGAGCCGATGATCAGCAGCATAGGCCCATATTTCTTTTCCCCATCGAATATTCCTGAATCCTTGGCAACATTTTGAATGGTTGTGTCGAAAACTGTTCCGTCCTCAAGCATCGCTTTATAATCGATTTCGACAAAGTCTCCGAGATCAATTGTCCTAGCCTCCTCTCTTTTAGCTAAGGCAACTTTTTCAGTCAAACCTTTACCCCCACAGCTATCCATAAAATGTTAAAGCCATTAACCATTTCATTTAATGGGAGTTTAACCCTTCACAACCCCCATGGGTTTAAGCCTTACCACCATTAGGGAAGCCCCAGCCTTATGCATTGACAAAGTAACTTTATCAACGTCTTTGTAGCTTCCAGGGGCTTCCTCAGCTGCAACAGCCAGTGAAGCAGGTTTAACCATTATACCTCTGTCACCAAGCATCCTCACTACCTCTCTTCCTGTAAATTTTCTCTTAGCTGCTGCACGACTTAAAACCCTGCCTGATCCATGGCAAGTTGAACCGAATGTTAGTTCCATGGCTTTCTCTGTCCCTATTAAAACATATGAAGCTGTTCCCATTGAACCTGGAATGAGGACGGGTTGTCCAATTCCTCGGTATTTTAAAGGTATTTCAGGCCTTCCAGGACCAAAAGACCTAGTAGCTCCCTTCCTATGAACCCAGACCTTTACCTTCCTTCCATCAACGACATGTTCCTCCAACTTAGCGATGTTATGGGCAACATCATACATAACCCTGATCCCTAAGTCCTCAGAGTCAACCCCGAAAACCTGTTCAAAGGTTTCCCTGGTCCAATGGGAAATAAACTGTCTGTTAGCAAATGCATAATTGACAGCGCACTTCATAGCTTTAATGTAATCCTCGGCTTCCCTCATACTTGTATAAGCACAGACAAGCTGCCTGTCAGGTAACTTGAAATCCAGTTTACCGGCAACTCTCAGCATTACGTTTAAGTAGTCAGAGGCAACCTGATGGCCGAAACCCCTTGAACCAGTGTGAATCATGACAACCACTTGGCCGGGACTTGAAAACCCAAGTTTACCGGCAACCCCTTCATCGAAAATTTTGTCAACAACCTGAATTTCAAGGAAGTGGTTTCCAGAGCCTAAACTGCCAAGTTGACGAGTCCCCCTCTGCTTAGCTTTA
>JAOZFL010000139.1 GCA_027491455.1 Thermoproteota archaeon
ACTTAAGGAAACCTATGTAGCATTCCTTAGTACCATGCAGGAAACCCTCAGCTGCATTGGCGATGTTAAGTTGAAAACATGGTTTTCCTAAAACTTATCTTTCTGTAATAACCAGGTATCTCTAGAATACTGAACAGCTTCTTCAATCCTTCTTTTATTATCCACTTTATATTTTTCTACTAAGAAGATCAGTGAATCCTTCAGATTCGTTGATTCCTACTAATAAAAGGCTAGTTCCAGTGGAAAAAGTAGCAAGGAGTGTTAAGCTGTCATGTTCATGGTTACTGGTTTTCTTCTTCCTCTAGAACTATATATTTTTGAAGTAATGCTTTGTATTCTGTTTGAACTTTAACCGTGGCTTTTTCTCTGCGTCTCCATCTCTCCCGGGTTAAAGTGAAGATTAAAGTGATGACCACTGTTGGTGTCAGAAGGAGTAAAACTAGGCTCTGTATGTTTATCATGTTTCTCTCCCCCTTCAACTCCTGTAAAGCAGCTTTCCTTGCTTCTTCTGCAAGATCCCTTGCCTCAGTGTATCTTCCCTCCTCAAATAATTTATACGCCTCTTCTAGGTGTTTCTTAGCTATTGAAAAGTTTCCTCCCTTCTCCATCGAGTTGTAAATGAAGTTTTCAGTTTCTTTTAGGACCCGCAGTGTTTCGTTCCTCCTCAAATTCACTGCTTCCCTTATTTCCTTAATTGTTTCATCGGCCTTCTTAATTGCTTCGTCATACATGCCTAAACCATATTTCCCCCTGGCTTCCTCTATCTCCTTTTCAAAGCGAGTTATGTTTACACCTATAATTGAAGCATTCTCCATGTAAGAAGTCGCTGTTTTAAGAAGTCTGAAAGCTTTTCTGGACTCTATAGTTGTTTTAATTGCAGCCCTAGTGTAATTAAGTGACAATTCATAATTTAGTTTCTCGTAGGCTTTCAAGGCTTCAGACAAGTATTTTTTCCCTTTTAAAACGTTTATTTCCGCTTCTTCAGCTTCTTTAACTACTTTTTCAGCGTTTTTCAATTCCGCAGAAGCCATCCTTTTATATGTCTCATCTATGTAGGTGCATAGACCTTGGACAACCCAGAAAGTGTCCCAAATAAATGTTTCATTTTCCACTTCCCCATTAGGTTTTTTTAAATAGAAGAAGCCGCCGTTCGGGGCTTGCATCGAGAGCAACCACTTAACTGTTTCATCTGCTCTTTCATCTGAAAGGACAGATGAGAGGATGAGGAACTCAGCTGAAAAATGGGGATATGCATTAACTGCATCTGTTACTTCTCTCCCCGAAATAATCAGTGGGGCATAAAGAAAGGAGGCTTTATAGGCTCCCCCCTCAAATGCAAGCAAATGCTTATAGGCCCATTCAATCGATATATTTAAGCATTTCCTCAATTCATTGCTTTCATAGACTGTTAGGATTAATGCGGGTAGGGCTGCATCCCACATCCCCTGCGGTCCCCAACCTAACCATGCAATTTTCGTAAACCATGCCCCCTCCTTAGCGTTAAACCCTTTAATCAACGTGTTAATCCATTTCTCAGCTGTTTCAAGGTAGAAAGTGTTGTTTGTAGCTCTCCAAGCTAAAAGAACAGCATAAGTGTACTCAGCTAACTCAAAAATGTAAGGTTGCTTCTCCCCATACTTCCCAGTATAATTTATCAGGTAATTAACAGCTTTCACAAGCATTGGTCTATAGTTAAGTTTCCCAGTGTACAACTCGTATTTTGCAAAGGAGGCTATTGGATAGTAAGTTCCACCTGCAAGGAAAATTGAGCGATCAGACCAGGAACCATCACTGTTCTGCCAGTTTCCAAGTAGTTGAAGGGTCTTGTTAGCTCCATACAGGAACCTTTCCTCATGACTTAACTTGTAAGCTTCAAGTAAAACAATGGAGGCACATGCCAATATTAAAGGGTCATTTTTCTTCACGTTGCTAGCCATTTGAACCATGAACCCCCCATTTCCCCCTTGATTTTCAAGCAGCCAGTTAGCAGACCTTAAAATGCTTTCCACTGCTTTAGAGGTCAACGGCTGAGAATAAACTTGACCACATAACTGAATAAAGAATAAAACCAAAATTACGATTAAACACCCTTTCCTAATGGACATATCCCACACCTTCTTTACCCCTTAAAAAAAGGGATCTGTGAACTAGAATAATTAGTTGATATGTAAGTTTGATATATAAGTTTTTTCAGCTTCCACCCATCTTTAATGAAGGAAAACCAGGAAAAAAACCTGGTTTGAAGCCGATAAAGCCGATTCAAAACCCACTGTTTTACCTCACATATAAAAAAATGGAAGTAGCTTTAATTCTGTTGGCAGGAAGACCCCTGCTTTACCCGTGGAAAGACTGGAAAGCATCATTTACTGTTTGTTGATGCAATGACAGAGTTGTCCAAAGAACCTATTAAAAAGGGAGACCTCTACTCAACGGAGAGTACCCTGAACAAGCTGAGAACATTCAATCCCTGAAATAGTTATGTGCTATGTAGATCCTTACAAATGAAGCTCCAGCTGAGAACACCACTCCACCTATTATCGTGGTTAATATGGATCCAACCAGGAAACCGTTTTCTAGGAGGGAAATAGTTTGATAGAAGAAATAGGTGCCTATGGCTAGAAGCACGATGCCTAACCCTAAAACCCATTTCATTTCCTTTTTCCTCTCAGCCAATGGAACCACCCATAAAGAAATTAAACCATTTAACTGCTTTATTCACAGCGAGTAAAAGCCAGGGATCAGTTTCCTTCTCTATTAGTGAAAGCGAGTCATCGAGAAAAGTTTTCACTGGTTCCCCTGTGAAAACAGTGAGTGAAGCATTTACTGAACCCTTAAAACCTTGAAAGTAAAGGAATAAAAGGAAAAGGGAAAGTGCAATGAAGGGAAGGAAAAGTTTAAACCCTATTAACCCTGATCTCTTCTTACCCATGAAATTCCAAGTTGAATTCTTAACCCTCCAAGACTCGGCAAATGCTTGGTTCCCCTCCATGAACAAGGAAACATTTTCCATAAGTTCCTCCTTAACTTTTAAATAGCAATTTCTAAGTTTCCCATCAATGTAACCTGAGATAAAGATGGAAAGTGAAAAGGAAATCAAGGCTAAAGGCAGAGAAACAATTAAAAACAGCTTTAAAGCGTTGATTTGAAACCTTAACTCGGTTTCACTGACTAAAGGATGACGGATCCATTTAAAAACAATGAACAATGAAAAGAGATAAATAGAGATGAAAAGGGATAAAAGGAATGCCTTCCTAAGACCACTTCTATCGGTCAAGAGGGATACACCTCTCAGTGAACATAGAGCTATTTCACCCTCATTATATGGTAAGCCTTAATCATCATTGGAAGGAAATCACCCGGTCCAACATCGTAAACCTCTACCCCCAACCCCTTCAACTTTAAAATGTTCCTCTGCCTCCTCTCCCTTTCCTCCTCAACCATGTGCAGAGTTGAAACAACGCTGAACTCATCTCTACCAGGGAAAATTTGTTCAGGTCTTTTAAAAAGATAAGTGGAAGGTGAAACAACAACTACGCTGTAACCAATTGAAACAGCTTCCTCTAAAGCTTCATAAACCCTTTTATCATCGAAATCTTCGAGGTCTGATACCAGTAAAATCTTTGCAGGAGCCCCAACCCTTTTACAGAGAAACTCAATTGCCCTTGAGAAATCAGGTTTACCGAAACATTGAAGCAGAGAGGAAACCTTTAGTATAGAGTAGAAATGAGGCACAGTTGAACCAGGCTTAACATATATCGATGTTTCCCTTGGTAAAAGGATCCCGGAAACAGTTGGGATAAGCACACCTACAAGGTCACCTTTCCGAATAGCTTGACTTGAAAGAAGTAAAACAGCCTTTTTCAAATAACTTAACTTTTCTCCAGCCATGCTTTCACCTGTGTCAGCTATGATTACCAGTTTCCTCCCAGTTCTCGCTTCAAACTCCTTTACAACTGGTTTACCTAAACGAGCAGTTGCCTTCCAATCAATGAACCTTAAATCGTCTCCAGGCTGGAATTCCCTGCTAGAATAGTAATCTGTGCTTAAACCCTTTGATTTCGATTTATAGGGTCCAATCCATAAATAATGTTTCTCGCTTTCCCCGAAAAATGTTTTCTTCAACTCTGAAACCCCTGGGAGAACAGTTACAAAGCTGAATTCCTTAATCTCCCTTGAAAAACTGAAAAATCCAAATTTATCCTTGAAAGAGAAATAAATTGGGCCAATGGCAAATGAACCTTCCCTCCCCCCCTCCAAAACATATTCCACCTCTGTTCTTCCAGAGTCATCGGCTTTAAGTTCAACTGGTAACTCCCCCTTTATAAGAGTTAATGATTCCCCTGGAAACCTGTCGTCCAGTTGGAACCCCTTGGACAGTGCACCCTTACAGTTAATTACCTTCAATTTAACTGTTAGAACCCCTCCTTTAACGATGAATCTGTCACTTAAAACCCTTTCAACCTTTACATCACTTGAAAACCTGATTTTTTCCAGGAAAACAGTTAAGGAGAAAAGGGAGAGTAAAAGAGGAAGCATGGATGCAAATATTAAGAAATGAAATTGGAAGGAAAATCCTAAAGCCATTAACAAAGAAACAATGATGTAAAGAGAGATTAACCTTTTAGTGAACAAGTTAAGGCACCTCAACGTTCCTTAGAACAGTTGAAACGATTTTTTCAACTGTCACCCCTTCCAACTCTGCTTCTGGTTTAAGGATAACTCTGTGCCTCAAAACAGGGTTTGCAAGGTATTTTACATCGTCAGGTGTCACGTAGCCTCTACCACTAAGCAAAGCCCTGCATTTAGCCCCCTTAACAAAGGATATGGATGCCCTTGGACTTGGACCCAGAACAACCAGTTCATGTTTCCTAGCCTCATGGACAACATCTGCTATATAACCAATTATTTTATCATCAACAAAAACATTTTCTCTTGCAGCTTCCCGGAGAATCGTTAAAACCCTGGGAGAAGTAACTGAGTACACATTTCCAATTGCTTCAAACCCCTTACCCCTCATTATGTCTCTTTCCTCACTCTTAGATGGATAATCAACCTTTACTTTAAACATAAACCTGTCTATTTGAGCCTCAGGTAAATTGTAAACCCCCTCCATTTCCAATGGGTTCTGAGTTGCAACCACGAAGAAAGGATCTGGAAGGGGGAAAGTCCTCCCCTCAACAGTTACCTGTTTCTCCTGCATGGCTTCAAGCAAAGCTGACTGGGTGTTATGGGTTAAAACCCATCCGTTCCACCCGCAAAAATAGCTTTCAGCTTTTCCCTCCATGGATAAATCGAAAAGCTCCTTTAATTTCCCCCTCCCCTTAACCCTAACCTTTTCAACATAGGCTACACTTAAAGGACAATTTCCACTCTTCAATGGATAAGTTGCAATGGAAACAAGGTCTCCAACCCTTAAAAACATCGCTTCCCTCCATTCAAATCCTTCCAACCCGTAAACATGGAAAAGGTGGCGAGGTGAACATTCAACCACTTGACCCATGCTCAGTTCAACTTCGTAAACAGGTTCAAGGGTTAACTGCTTGTAAAGGTATTTAACCCTCCTTTTCACAATGGAACCCATATGATTGGAAGAATAAGCT
>JAOZFL010000080.1 GCA_027491455.1 Thermoproteota archaeon
GTGCAGTGCTTAATCATTTCTCTTACTAGATCCCTTGGGTTACTTGAGAAAACAACTTTCCCCCCTGGCTTCCTACATTTTTCAACGATGTCCCCGATTATCTCAGTCGCTCCACTTGTACCCGTTAAAACACCTATCAATTTTCCTTCGTCATATGCTATTGTAAACTCGTTTAATGTGCCTATTCTCCCAGATATCATTGCCACAGCGTCACAGCTTCTTATGAAAACCACGTTTCTACCCTTTAACCCGAAACCTGTGAAGACTATGAAGTCGAAATGATCAGTTGGAAAGCCGTATGCACCGATGTGTTCTTCGAGGTTTGAAGCAGGTGAGAAACCTATGGTGAAACAATTGTTTCTCTTGGCTTCCTTGACAACTTCATAGGTTAGCCCAGGGGAGGCACCTGTTAGAAGGTAACAGTTTTGAATGGAAATCTCTTTTCCCAGCTCCCTTGCTTTTTTAATGTTTACCTCTTCAATCTCCCTTTTAGCTGAACCTATAACTCCTATTCTCAATTTCCTTTCTCCATTCAAGGTTTAACCCCTTTAAAGGTTTAAATTCATTAATTGCTGGAACCCTGTTTTGGAAGCCCCTATGAAGCCCATAGACTTGAATCTAGTTTCTTGGCACCTGTCATCATGAGTCCAAGCTCAGATCTTTCAGCCCTTGCAGCTTCAACTACACCAGCTATCTCCCCCTGATACATGACAGCTATCCTGTCGCTTAGCATCATGACCTCATCTAGGTCCATAGACACAAGCAGGACAGCTGATTTATTCTCTCTAAGTTCAAGTATTTTCCTCCTTGTGAACTCTGTTGCGTTTACATCTAGGCCCTTGGTAGGGTTAAAAGCTATTAATAGTTTTGGGTTAGCAGCAAACTCCCTTGCAATTATCAGTCTCTGTATGTTCCCACCTGAAAGTGTTTTGACAGGTGCTTTTACCCCAGCTGTTTTTACATCGTATTCACGCACCACTTTATCGGCGAACCTCAAACACTCCTCTTCATGGAACACTAATCCCTTTGAGTAGGGGGGTTTATAGAATGTTTTCATCACCATGTTTTCAGCAACAGATAAGTCAAGTATAACTCCTCTATCCTTTTCATCCGGTATCCAAGCTACTCCTGCATCAAATATCTCCCTTGTAAATTTATTAGTGTAGTCCTTACCATTTATGTATATTTTACCCTTAAAAGGTTTTCTGAGACCCATTATACATTCCACCAGTTCTTTTTGACCGTTTCCAGCAACTCCTGCCACTCCGAATATTTCCCCTTCATGAACTGTGAAGCTTACCCCGTGTAAGCTGAAAACCCCTTTTTCTTCACCTGGTGCCCAGAGATCCTCAACCCTTAAAACCTCCTTTCCCCTTAGAACCTCGACCTTTGGAAGTCTGTAAAGAACTTCTCTTCCAACCATTTTGACTGCAAGGTCTTTTTCATCGGTTTCATGTGTGTAAACCTGTGCTACAACTCTTCCGTTTCTAAGCACCGTGATCCTGTTAGTGACCCTTAAAACAACAGGTATTTTATGTGAAATGAAAATTATGGATAAGCCCTCCTTAACCATTTTCTGCAAGGTTTCAAATAAAGCCTCTTCCTCTTGAGGTGTTATCATGGTTGTGGGTTCATCTAAGATAAGTATGTCGGAGTCCCTGTAAAGCGCCTTCAAAATTTCAACCTTCTGCCTTTCACCCATTGAAAGATCCATTACAAGGGAATGAGGATCTATCTCCAACCCAAATTTATCGGATAAACGCCTAATTTTCTCCTCAGCTGTTTTTTCATCTATGAAAACCCCCTTCAATGTTTTGGTTCCAAGGACAATGTTTTCAAGGACTGTTATGTTTTTTACAAGTGCAAACCTCTGGTGAACCATGGTTATTCCCAGCTCTATCGCGTCCCTAGGCGACTTCATATTAACTTTTTCCCCGCAAACCCATATTTCCCCCTCATCGGGTTTGTATAAACCATACAAAATACTCATTAAAACTGTTTTACCTGCTCCGTTTTCACCTAGTAAACCATGTATCTCCCCTTTTCTTAAGTCGAAGTTGACATGGTTGTCTGCAACGACACCTGGAAAAGTTTTAGTTATATTCTTCATTTCAAGTATAGTTGACCCTATCTCTGCCTCCTCTAACTTTCTTCTTATCCTTTGTTTAACCCCTTTATCAACCATTGGATAGCCACCACAGACTAAAAGATAAGTAACATACCCACATATTATTAGAGTCTAAAAGATTTCTCCCGGTATTTAAGTTTTTTCCAAGCAACTATTTATAGGGAGAAGGTTTATAAGGAACCATTTTAACTTGTCCCTAGAAAGTGATTACTCATCCTTGTGTTGAAACCCTTTAAATCCCAGTTGAAAAACTTCAAGTTTTAAGCTCTCATCTCTGCTTTTCCACTTTCATTAAACGATTTGAAGCTTTAACCAAGTATTTCTCAACGAGGAAAACCAATGAAAACCCTCCTAAAATAAAGGATGATAAGACAAACATAGAAGTTGAAAACATCGAAACGGGATCTGATTTAACAATTGCTACGTTTAAGGTTGACAGAGCAATTAAAAGGATAAGTGAAAGGAAAATAGCTTTCATGTATTTGTTAACCATGAAAAATGTTTTTCTGACACCTGCACAAAACAATGACAAAGGTAAACCTAGATAGGTTAAACCCAGGGTGAAAGAAGCTAAGAAACCAGCTGTTAAAACCCCTAGTTCCCTATTAAAGGCAAAAATGGGATTTGAAGCTTCTTTTGAAATCATCAATGTTTCTATTAATGGGTAAAGCATTGTTTTCACTATTATTTTAACTTCTGGGTTCGCCTCGATGAAGCAAGCAATCAATGGACTGAAGGAATAATATACATGGTTGAAGACTCTGTAAAATTGTCTGCCAGAGTAGCTTTTCAGGATAAATTGGTTTCTAAAGTCCCTTAGCCTTTTAACTTCACCTGACATTTCAGAGCCAAAAGTTGCTGTTGCTATGAAACACTTCTTCTCCTCCACACTCAAAACAGCTTTCACCGTTCTTTTAACTCCGCCGCCCACAGCGTAAACCGTGAAGTTAAATTTGCCTGTTAAGTTGCCTGACTTGATTACAAGTATAGTTTCACCTGGAGGCTCAAATTCATCTTCTCCAAACCCGTAAAGAGAGTCCTCAGGGATTCCTTTAATGAATAGAAAAACAGGGTCCCTTTCATGGGTTAAATTAACAACTTTAACCTTGAAAAATGCTTTTTCACCTTGTAAAACGTTTCTCTGTGAGGGATCTATCTCCAAGGCGAAGTCTATTGACCCTGGTTTCAATATTTCAAGGTAGAAAATCGATGAATGACTGAAACCCTCATCACCTTTACCATTTACAGCGAACACCAAAACCTGTGGATTTACATCACTTGGAATAGAAAGATTTACTTGGACCAGGTAGGGAGGGTTTATTGTTCTGGGTGTAAAAACCACTTTAAAGCTTGAAGGTAACCCTTCTGTTCCAAGTGTAACTGATCTGTTGTATCCCCTAATGGGTTTTAAGAGAGTGGAAAGCAAAATGTTTCCATTTGGAACAACTTTAGCCCTGTATCTGTTAAGAGTAATGGAGAAATCTTTTCTGGTGCTAGTTACATTCAAATAAACCATGGAGGAAGCTTTCTCTGATTCAGAAATAAAAACTGTGACGTTAAAGGGGTAGAAACCCGTTACATCGTTTGGGTCTATGAGTAAATCGACAGTTGCGGATTCCCTTGACAAATACTTTACCTGACCGAAGTTAAAGTTCATCTGGGCTGGTAGACCGCTGACCATTAACGAAACATTTACTACTTTATTCCCCCCTGAAACTCTTAAAACAATGACGTAAAATGCGTATCCATTAAATCTAATTGTTTCGTAGCTTGGCAGAACCTTTAAGCTAACTTTGTATTTGCCTAGATCAACAGAGTAGTTTCTAAGGTTGCCGAGGCCTGAAGCCCATGATTCCTCCATTTTAAATGTGCTCTGGGGAAACGCAGAAAAACCTTGTTTTACCTGCTTAAAATGAAAATCAGAAGGGAAAACCGATGAACTGATGTTAGATGAACAAGTGTAACTGTTACTACACATGTAAAGAGTAGTGGAGCTGCTAAGCAAACAAATGAATAAAAGAAACAAAATCTCTTCCCTTTGATTAAATGAAATGGTTTTCAAATCCTTTACCGTGACAATTAAAGAAATGGGTTAAACTTGATTTGATTACATATAAGATTTTAGAGGATTTATACTTCGCTTATAGCTTCCTCTCTCTTGTAAATTTTGAATAAAGCAGATGGAAGAGCTGCTTTTTTAAAGGCCACAACCAAGGCAAGGATGCTCGCTATGTAGGGAACCATCCAGAAAAACTGATAAGGAATCCCCCCTGTTATAGCTATTTCACGCCTCGTCACCTCAACGTATTTAGCAACTGATTCCATGGATCCAAAGAAATATGAGCCGATTAACGCATAAATTGGGTTCCACTGAGCAAATATAACCATTGCAATTGTTATCCAGCCTCTTCCACTAACTATTAACTCTTGGAAATTTCCAAGCACTGCGACTATTAAGTAAGCCCCTGCAACCCCTGCTCCAGCACCGCTGAGCATAGCTGTGATGTACCTTGTCATGTAAACGTTTATACCTGCATTGTCAGCTGCCTTGGGGTTTTCACCCACAGCTCTAACAGTTAAACCCCAGTGAGTCCTATACATAATGAAATAAGCAGCAACTGAGGCTGCGATACCCACATAAACAAGTATGTTCTGGTTGAAAAGTATCGGCCCTATGACAGGGATACTGCTTAGCAATGGAATGCCAACAGGCTTTAAAACCTCTATGAATTTGAGACCAGTAACCCCACCTGCAACTAACCTATGAATAAACACTCCCAAACCAAATGCAAATATGTAAAGGGCCATCCCGGTGACAACTTGATCCAGGTATAGACGTTGGTTAAGATAAACAGCTATAAAGGATATTAACATGCACCCAGCCATGGCGACAAAGATGGAGAGACCCATGTTCCCCGTTAAGAAAACAGTTTGGTAAGCAAGTGATGCACCAAGGGTCATTATCCCCTCCATTGTCAGGTTCATGAAGCCTGATCTCTGTGCAAAACACTCACCTATAGCAGCAAACAATAGAACAGTTCCAAGCATTACACCCCTACCAACTACGTTGACAATGGTCTCTTGTATAGGAACCATTCAGATCCTCACCTTTCTAGATAGGAAACCAAACATTCTACCGCTTAGAAGCACAGCTAAAACCAGTAGGGCCTCTACGATGCTCACTATTGGGAAAGGTACACCTGCTGCACGTTGCATGGTCTCAGATCCAACCATTAGCACAGAGAAAATAAAACCAGATGCAGCTGCACCTAGAGGATGATTATTTGCAACTAACGCTGCAAGTATACCTGCAAACCCATGTCCAAGTATACCCGTAGTTCCAAGTTTAAGCTTATGGTATGTACCTGAAACTATGGAGAAACCGGCTAACCCAGCTATTCCACCGCTTATTATCATGGCCTGCATAAGTCTCCTGTTCACATTTATTCCCATGGACCTTGCCCCTGTTGTACTTGCACCTGTTGCCCTGAACTCAAAGCCTTTAGAGGTTTTCCATAGGAAAACATAAACGGCAACGGAGACAGCGATAGCTATGAAAATCCCTATATGAGCTCTGTAAGGGTGATGAATTTTTAGAAGCCTTGCAGCTTCAGGTATAGGGTCTGTTTGTGGATGTCTCCTTGCTTTCTCATAGAAGGGACCAAAAACAATGTAGTCTACCAGGTAAATTGGAATATAATTCATTAACATGGTTGTAACCACTTCGCTTATCCCGAATCTCAGCTTTAAGTAACCTGGAATAGCTGCCCATATAGCTCCACCTATAAAGCTGACAACCATGAGATAGGGAATAAATAGGTATGAAGGTAAATTAATGGGCATAGTTAAGGCTGCAACCGCGGTAACCGCTTGGCCAATATACATCTGCCCCTCGGCACCTATGTTAAACATGTTTGATTTGAAGGCAACAGCACATGCAACAGATGTAAAGATTAAAGGTGTCGCTTTAACCAGTGTTTCTGAGAAACTCTCCCAATTGCTTAGGGACCCCTCGAATATAGAGTAGAATGCCAACAGAGGGTTTGACCCGGCAACTATTACAAACACAGATGCTATGGCTAAAGCTATAAGTAACGAGATGGTTACAGCGAAAAACCTCCAAAAGATGTATCTATACCTGCTAACCATGTGCAAATAGTGTCTCCTCCCCTTAAAAAAAAATAAAAAAAGGGTGTGAAAACTTTTTAACTTTCAGCTGGCGGTGAAAGATACAGTGGAACGTTTAGGATACCGGTTAGGATATCTTCCTTTGTGGATTCAATCAGGTCTACCACATCTTTGGGGATTACTCCCTTTTTAACGAGGTCATCGTTCCAAATGAAGTACGGACCTACTCTTTCACCCTTTACCTCCAGTGTTGTGTGCATTGAGAACTGATAGAACTTAGATTCAAGTTTACCTTGCTCCGTGTACACCTTAGTTATGTAGTAGATGATCCTGTCGAGACCCCATGAAACAGATGCCAAAGTTATGTCTGGTGCCCCAGGTATCTGGTTCCCTGTCCCCCCTATAAACCAAACACCCCTCTCTTTACAGGCTTTCTGGCCGCCTATATTGATCCCGTCTCCGATCCCATACACAACATCTGCCCCTGCATCTATCATGGATGAAGCTGTTTCATATCCCTTCTGGACATCATGCCAAAGACCAATGTATGTTGAAAGGATCTTTATGTTAGGGTCAACAGAGTGGACACCTGCCTTAAAGGCCTCCATGCAAGGGACTTCTATGGGAACAGGCATCCCATTGAAAACCCCGACAACCTTTGATTTAGTCATTTTAGCTGCTAGTATACCGGCCATGTATGAAGGTTCATGGCCAAGAGATATCCAAGGAGCCGTGTTGGGACCCACATCTGTTGGTGCACCATCAAAGGTGAACCAAACATCTGGGTAGTCCTTAGCTGCTTCTAAAACAGCGTCTCTGTATTGGAATCCATGAGCTATGACTAGTTTAAAGCCTCTTCTAATGTAATCTCTTATGATCCTTGGGTAGTCTTCAGGTGTACCAGTTATATCTGTTCCCTCTGTGAATTCAGCTGTGATGCCGAAGTCCTCTTTGGCCCTCATAAATCCTTCGTAGGGTTCCTGGTCCCATCCCATATCCGTTATTGAACCTGGTAAGATCAATGCAACCTTTACCTCTGGATGCTTAGGGGTAGGAGTCGCGGTAGGTGAAACAGTTGGTGTAGGGGTAGCTGTCGGAGTGGGAGTTGGAGTGGCTGTAGGAGTAGGGGTAGCTGGTGGTTGACCTATGCAACCGACTAGTAGGAGGGAAGCTGCAACCAATAGCAAAATTCCCAAACTTGTTTTTTTCGCAGCTACCAAGGTTTTATTACCTCTTTTCACTCTCATCTTTTAATAAATTAATCGATGAATCTTTAGGCTAATTGTCTCTATTTAAATTTTTTGTTTTCACCCCCGATTAAACTTTTTCAAGGTTTTAAAAGCTTTTCCATATTTAAACTTTTTCCCATCACAGTTTATTTAGTTTGCATTATTTAGCGATAAAGGCCCACTTTTTTACATTCAAAGTTCCAGCAGACGTGTTACTGCATGGATGAAAATTTAAAAGTTCAGATTCCAAGTTTTTAATGGTTGTCTCCTAGTTAACCTTTAAAAGGTGGAAAAATTGCATTTTGAAGGGAAAATATTGGTTAAGGCTCCTAGAGAAAAGGTTTGGTCCTTTGTTTCCAGCCCACATGAAATAGCGAAATGTATACCTGGTTTGAAAAGCTACGAGGTCCTTGAAGGGAAAAAAGTGACAGCTAAGGTTAAAGCAGGCATAGGCTTTATAAAGGGCACCTTCAATGTGAAAACAAAGTTCCTAGAGGAAGAACCAGAGAAACACCATGCAAAACTATCCATAGGTGGATCAGGGGTTAGCAGCTCATTTGAATCAACTGTCGATGTAAGACTTGAAGAAGTAGATGAAGGGACAAACATTGTTTGGAGCGCCGATGCAACCTTAAGTGGAATGCTTGGAAGCGTAGCTGAGAAAATGATAGAGGGAACCCTTAACAAAACCGTGAACAAAATGTTTGAATGCATCAAAAAATCTCTTGAAGAAGCTAGTTAATTTTCAGTTTCCCCAGTAGTTTGGGTAAAGATTTAAAAATAACTGTGAAGATAGGGTTAAGGGTATTAGATTGCTTACAGGTGAGGAAATATGTCGCTTGAACCACCATGCCCAGTTTCTGCTACAGAGTATGTTATGAAAGTTAAGGATATTGAACCCAATTTAAGGCCGCTTGAATCACCTATACTTAAGGAGAAACCTTATTCTCCAAAGACAATAACGATGAAAGATGGTTCAAAGATGGTTGTTAGACAGGCAAAGCTGGAAGAGGCTCCAACTGTTTTAAAAGCAGTTAAACCTTACATGGATGTCGAGAAGGACTTTTACGACATAGTTGCAGTGAGGACCTATGGGGAAATACTTGCATGGTATAGACACAGGATAAAGGATCACTACCTTTTACTTGGATTAATAAACGGGGAGTTGGTTGGACTTGTAAATGCAAGGCTTTGGAATAAAGATATAGCTATAAGTCTGCACACCATGGCTTTTAAACGTGGATTAGGGGTAGGACCCGCCCTTTACTTTTCAAAGGTTGAATATGCCTTTGACACCCTTGGAGTTAAGGAGTGGTGGGCTACCTTTGAAAGCTACATAGGGATAACTCATTTCTCATGGAACTGGGGTAAAAAACAGAAACCATGGCCTGAATATCAGCATGAACTCGGTGGTGCAAGGGTTTTCTATTTAACGAAGGAGGACTGGGAGCTTTTCGCTAAAAAAAGATTTCCGTACTTTATAGGTGAAAGACCAGTTCCAAAAGATTTGCTAGAGCAAGCAGAGAAATTCAAGATTCCAGAGAAAGTCGAAGTTTAAGCCTTTCTCCTCTTTTTCTTATGAATTAATGTTTCTCTCTTCTATTAAAATGGTTAAGCATGTTTCTTCTCATATTTAATGGTTGGTGTAATATACTTAGAATAAACTATGACTCTCTCAGATTAAACTAAAAAAAGAAAATTCCCAGGAAACTTTGAAATTTTAAAGGAACTTAACCGCTTACAAGAACAAATAATCTCTTATGTGTTTTTCGCTTAGCTTGTAGCTTTAAGCTTTTCTATGGAGACTAGGGTTTGCATCAAGTATTTTATACAATGAAGTTATACCTAAGGGATGCTCCTTGGATGTTATTAAGGATTTATTGGTTGGTGAGAAGAAACTTGTTCTCTGTATTTAATCTCTCATTATAGCTATGTAGAGGAGTCTGTATCCTTTTGAAGCTCAGGAAGGATTTTTTCAAAGTAATCCAGTGATTCCGGGTTAATTAAGGCATCTCTATTTGAGATTACCTTGCCATGTATTATGTTCTTAACTGCGATTTCAACCTTCTTCATGTTGAAGGTGTAAGGAATATCAGGTACTTCAATTATTAAAGCTGGAACATGCCAAGGAGAAGCGTTTTCGCGTAGGGTTTTCCTTATCTTATCCTTTAAGTAGTCTGTTAAGTTATGGCCAGGAGCGAGTTTAACGAAGAGAATGATTCGTTCATCCCCCCTCCAATACTGTCCTACGGCGAGGCTATCGGTAATTTCTTCTAGTTTTTCCACTACATTGTATATTTCAGCTGTACCTATACGTACCCCGGAAGGCTTTAAAACAGCGTCTGAACGGCCGAAGAATGTTATTCCACCTGTGTCGCTGTGGATCATTATGTAGTCGCCGTGCCTCCAAACATTTTTATTTGGGTAAAAGCTGAAATATGCTTCTTTGTATCTTTTATTGTCTGGATCGTTCCAGAAGTAAAGTGGCATTGAAGGTGAGGGGGCTTCACAGACAAGTTCTCCTTTTTGATCAACCACTGGGTTACCTTCTTCATCGTATGCCTTTACTTTCATTCCTAAGGCTGGAGCCTGTATTTCACCTGCATATACAGGTAGGGTGGGGTTTCCAGCGGCGAAACAGCCGTTGATATCTGTGCCACCTGAAATAGAATTGAAATGTAAATCTTTTTTAATTTCCCGGTAAACATATTCAAATCCTTCAGCTGATAGAGGTGAACCGGTTTGGGATATTTCTCTTAACGACGACAAATCGTAGTCCTTTCTAGGTTTAACCCCCTGTCTACGGAGATTATTGATATAGGTTGCACTGCAACCGAAAATTGTTATGTTTTCATCTTGAATCAATTTCCACATTGCACCTGGGTTAGGGTAGTTGGGGCTGCCATCGTACAGCATTATAGTGGCTCCCACTGCTAAAGAGCTTAGCAGCCAATTCCACATCATCCAACTGCAACTTGTTATATACATTATTATATCTTTTCTTTTCAAATCTGTATGGAGCATTAAATCCCTTAAATGGGTGATAAGAACTCCACCTGCTCCTTGCACCATGCACTTTGGCTTACCGGTTGTTCCAGAGGAAAACATGATGTATAGAGGATGATTGAAAGGTAGTTGTTCAAATTGAATTTTAGGTTGTTTCCCAGGGGACAGGAAATCATTGTAATGAACTGAGTTGGGGATGCTGCTGATATCTGGTTTAACTTTCACATATGGAACTACGATGACTTTTTCCAGAGAGGGAATCCCCCTTGCAACTTTCTCAGCTTTAAGTAAGGTATTAAAGGTCTTACC
>JAOZFL010000167.1 GCA_027491455.1 Thermoproteota archaeon
TAGGTGAAACACACCGACTTATTTTGTTAAATTTACTGGAATCTAATAAAACGCCATCTGAAATTTTCGAACTTATAAAAGGGAAATATTTTGTGTCCTCTGAGTGGCAGGTTATAAGGGCTTTAGATCAACTTAAAAGCATCAATTGTGTGAGAGAAATAGGTAAACGTAAAACCGGTTTTAGTTACTTGCCACAGGAAAAAGTCTACAAGATAACCAGCGAAGGAAAGCAACTCCTTCAATATCTGACCAAAAGGAAGAAAGAGAGGAAATCAAATGGTTAAAGTCAAAGTTAAACATTTCATTCTCCCTGGGAATTTAAAAGAAGAATCCCTAAACATCGATAAAAATAATCCAACTGTTGAGGACTTACTGGAGACCCTTATAGACAAGTATGGAAACAAATTCAAAGAGTATGTCTTAGATGAAAAAGGGTTTATTCAACGTGGCCTCCTAGTGTCGATCAACGGGGAACTAATACATTGGATAAATGCCCCAAAAACGAAAATAAGAGAGAACGACTTTATTATCCTGCTTCCTGGGCTATCAGGTGGGTAAAAAAATAGTGAACCTTGGGGGATGAGCCATGATACCTCCATGGAGAATTAATGAAGTATTAGAAAGAGCAGAAAATGGACCGATTTGCACAGAGAAAGAGTTTGATCTTAAAATCCTTACCCCTAAACTTAAAGAAGTAATTAAGGAGCATGACATTTCCTATGACGCAGAAGAAGTCATCCCAGCAGATGATTCATTGATCAATGACGCTTTTAAAGCTGCATTTGAGTTGTACCTTGAAACAGGGACTCTCTGCTTATCTTCTCATAGAAGAATCATTTTCGATGAAAGTGAAATAAAGGAAGCCTTGAATCTGTTGAGCGGAAAGATTCATGTTGGAATTGGTAAGGACTCAAAGGAAATGCATCATAGAAAAATCGAAGACAAAACCCCACCTTTTTGTTTATTGGGACCAATGGGGCAGGCATGTACCAAAGAGATGTTTATTCCAATTTCAATAGCCTATATACAGGAACCCATAGCGGACGGTGTTTCCGCCCCTGCTCTCGATGAAATAGAGGGAAGATTAATAAAAATAGGGAGTCCATCTGAAGTGACAGGCTCAATTGCACATGCAATGATGCTTCGTGAGGCAGCTAGAAGAGCAGGAAGACCGGGGATGTTCCTAGTGAGTGTTGCAACGGCTCCATCTGATGCCGCTCAAATAGCTGCTAGTAATCCTGAATGGGGAGAAAGACAAACAGATGGAAGATTTGTAGGTGCATTAGCTGAATTAAAAACCAATTTTGATTTATTAAGGAAAATGGTTCACTTTCATCAATATGGATGCTACGTTGGGGCGCTAACAGGACCAATGCTTGGTGGATACGCTGGGGGACCAGAAGGCACAGCAATTGTTGGTATAGCATATCATCTCCAAGGTTTAATGGTTCATCAAAGTCATTTCCATTGTAGTTTCCCCATTCATTTAAGATTCAGTTGCACAACAACGAAGGAATTACTTTGGGCCACAAGTTTAATTTCACAAAGCATAGCTAAATGCACATCGATCATAACATTTGCCAAAGGTAAGGCTGCAGCTGGTCCCTGCACTAAAATGGTTTTGTTCGAAGCTGCAGCACATGGGTTGACAGGAACTATCAGCGGGGCAAACCTCTACGTCATTGCAGCTGCCAGAAATAAACACATAGATAGAACTACCCCTGTTGAGGCTAGAATGGCTTGTGAGGTTGGTCATTCCGTTGTGGGAATGGCTTTGAAAAGAGAGGATGCCAATGAAATAGCAAAGGAAATCCTGAAGAAGTATGAGGGTAGAATAAAGGATGCCCCACTAGGGAAGAAGTTCCAGGAATGCTACGATGCAAAGAGGATTCAACCCACAAAGGAATACACAGAACTATACAAATCAGTGAAAAAGGAACTAAGCAACATAGGAATAAACTTTATATACTAACACTAAAACTAGATTTAAAGTTTACATTGTTGTGTAGGAAGTCTCTTTCCTTTTTAAGCATGATTGTGGGCGAAGACAGACTTGATAACAGATACCTCATAGATGTCATGAGGGGGTTAGGGTTAGGAGTGAATTGGGGCAAAGAAGCCGTGAGAAGCTACACGAAGTGTCTATGTAACCCTAGATGATACCTAGAACCTTTGCGGGGTTATTCTTTGTCATTACCTCAATATCCTTCCTTGGGACTCCTTGAGTCTCCATAGCCCTAATGAATATTCTAAAGGCTTCTATCGGATGTATTTTCCTACCTGTACCTGCATCAGTACTTAAAATTATTTTTGATGCACCTATCTTCCTAATACCATTTGCCGTGTATTCCTGTTGTTTCAGCGAAGTTGAACCGGTAGCATAACAATACTCGATAAAGGCTCCCTCTCCCGCCATTTTCATCTGTATCTCAAGGGGAATACCATTAGAGGGAAATAAAGGCGGCCAAACCCCTCCCTCCCCCCAATTAGCATGTGTCACAACAATCTTTTTAACACCGGAGCTCCTTGCAGCTTTAATTAACTTTAGGCTCTCCTCTGGAGATAAATGACCTGTAGATAGTATGATGTCAGATTCTGCAACAAGATCTAATATTTCATATACCTCAGGCTTTATTTCCCCTTTTTCATCCAGTACTGTTATCCCCTCTATTCTCCTTGGTTTAGCTTTTAAAGTGGGTTTAATTGTAGTGTAGGTGGGAGCCCCCATTCTTTTAATGTGATATTTTGAATGAATGTTTGGCATCTTTACCTCTTTAGCACCGAAAGCTATCGCTGCTTCAACGGCATGGGGATTCAAACCACCCACAAAATGGTTTAATGTTATCCCCCCGAAAATTTCTATGCCATGAACCACCTTCCTTACCAGGGGAATACGATTTGCACCAAGCAAATGCTGCTTAAACAAGACACCCTTATATCCGACATCACGCATCTGACGCGCCATGTCTATTTCATCAAAGAGTTTTTCGAAGAGACAGGGTGCAGCATGCACGTGAATATCTGTTACTCCGTCAAGTATCTCCATGTCCTCACGGGGGATCTCTATGTAGACCACTCTGAATCACCACTTTTCAATGTTACTTAATGATTCATCTAATATTGATACAGCTCGGTCTATCTGATCTAAAGACATAACTAGTGGTGGCTGCAACTCTATCACATTTCCAAGCCATCCAAAGCCTGAGGCTACAATTAACCCCTTTTTCCTCGCCTCAAAACGCAGTTTCAACGCTTCTTCACGTGCAGGTTTCTTTGATTTATGATCCTTAACGAGTTCTACTCCTATCATAACACCTTTTCCACGAACATCTCCTATCAGTTTGTGTCTGTCTGCTAAGTCTTTTAATGCTTTGATCCAGTATTCGCCTAGTTTCTCAGCTTTTCTCCATAGTTTCTCTTTGATGATTATGTTTAAGGCGGTGAGAGCTATCCTGGTTGTTAATGGGTTACCTGCAAATGTTGAGAAGTACATCATTGGCCTAGGGGGTTTAACTGCTTCAGCTACTTTGTTCCTTGCTATCATAGCTGATATGGGTGTCCCGCAGCTGAGAGACTTGGACACGGTTATTATGTCTGGGGTTACATTGTCGTGTTCGAAGCCGAATAGTTTCCCTGTTCTACCTAGCCCTGTGTAAACCTCGTCGCTAATGTATATTATGCCATGGTCGTCAAGTATCTTTTTAATCTTTTTAAAGTAGCCTGGAGGGGCTGGAATGTTGCCTGCTGTGCCTTGTACAGGTTCAGCGATGAAGGCTGCTACGCTCCCTGAACTTGCGTATAGGAGCGTGTCTTCTAGTAGTGTGGCGCATCTTAGGTCGCATTCTGGGTATTCAAGCCCTAGTGAACAGCGGTAACAGTTGTAGGATGGTATGTGTTTGATTCCTGGAAGGAAGGGGCCTGCGCCTCTTTTGTATGGTGAGAAACCGACTAGGCTTCTGGCACCATAGGATCTGCCATGGAAAGCTCCGTACAAGGCTGCTACCTCGTATTTTTGGGTGTACAGTCTTGAAAGGAAGAGCGATGCTTCAACTGCTTCAGCGCCGGTGTTTAAAAAGTAAACCTTCTTTAAATCTGGAGGTGTGATCTGAGTGATTTTCTCGGCTAATTGTAGATTTGGATTTGTGGGGAAATCGTAGGCGCATGATATTATTTTTCCAGCTTGATCTCGGATCGCCTCAATGACCTCGGGATGGTTATATCCTAGCATGGTGTTTGCACCATGCATGACCCAGAGGTCAAGATACTCTTTGCCACTTGAATCCTTTAGTGTAGCTCCTTGAGCACTAACAACTACTATTTTCTCGCCTGGGAACAATCGTCTAACCCAGGGAACAAAAAACTCATCTTCACCCTTCACTTAAGCCATCCTCCCTATCAAGAAAAGGTTACATATTAATAGGTGGTAAAGAGTATAAAGACTATTATAAATGCTAAAATTTTAAAACCTATTTAGTGGTTACAGCATCATTCTTAAATGACTTGAAAATGCAGGAAGAGGTTCCTGAAGCAATACAGGGAACTAAAAACTGGTTATAACTACTAAAGCTGAACAGCCTTTGAAATAGTTTCTATGTAATCCTTTACGGAGTCTTCTAATAAGGCATACTTTGGTTTATAACCCAGCTCTTTCTCGGCCCTTGTTATATCTAACGGCCCACGTATTGGTTCTGATTCAACATATCCCGGCCCTATTTCAATCGGTGGTGAATCTGGGATGAACTTTTTAACCACTTCAACTAAGTCTCGTAGAGTGTACATCTTACCAGTCCCTGTTCCTATATTAAATGTTATATGTTTAAGGTTCTCTTTAAGTAAAGCCAGGACAGCACCTTGAACAGCGTCTTTTATGTAGAGACCTTCAAAAACATTTTCCCCTCCCCTTTCAATCTTAACATGTTTCTTCTTCATAGCCCCCTCGATTATGTCCTTAAAGAAATGAAAACCCCTTCTACTTTTACCGGGTCCGAAAACAATGGGATATCGTATAGCTATGAATTCAAAGCCGTAATCTCTTGCGTAATTATATCCGTAGTGTTCACAAAGCAATTTTGTGGCTCCGTAAATTGTTACAGGGTTCTTTGGGTGGCCCTCTCTAATGAATCTACCTTCTCCAGGTAAAGGTGCTCGGCCATACACAGATGTACCGCTTGTGTAAACCACCCTTTTGACACCTACTATCCTGGCTGCTTCAAGTACATTTAAAGTGCCTTCCCCGTTCACTTTAAAAGCAACCGGTGGCCTCCTCTGCGAATAATCTGTGAGTAGGGAAACAGTGTGGAAAATGTATTCAACATCATAATCCTTTACCACACTCACAACGTTTCCAAAATCTGTTATGTCACCTCTAATATCAACGATTTTGCCGGTTAAGTCTCCTGGAACTCCCCTTCGAGAATAGGAAACAACTTCACATCCCTTCTTTAACAGTTCACGAATCGTCCAAGAGCCGATGAACCCGCTTCCACCAGTAACCAATACACCTACCATTTTAAACGTCACCTTTTCCTTATATTATGAGCAAAATGAGCTGTGACCCATAGTAAAATTTTCTTTTAAGCCGTTACAGTTACCTCTGAACCACCAGAGACGACTTACTTCATTAGGCTTATAACTTCTTTTCTAAGTAAATTATTTACTTAGCTGACGTCATGTTTTTAACTATTTAAGCTTGAGTAGGTAGGTAACCATTGAACCTTTTTATCATAGGTGAAAGCCTAAGGTCTCTTAATAAAGGCTTATGTATGTAGAATTGTTTTAGCATTTTCTCTGATGAATTTCTCAATTCTGTTAAAAGCCTCCTCTATCATTTCTACAGGAGGTAGCAAAACCGCCCTGAAATGATTTACTCCATATCCACCGAAACCTGATCCATGAACAATTAACACATTTTCTTCTAGCAGTAACCTCTTTACAAATTCCCTGTCGTTTCTCCAATTTCCCTTTGCATTTATCTTTGG
>JAOZFL010000109.1:0-2162 GCA_027491455.1 Thermoproteota archaeon
TGATGAATTGCCTTGTTTCATCTTTGCATTTTTAACATTAAAACTTTTATTTTCCAGGCGTCAACGTTTTTTATTGGTATCCTGTTTAATGTTTTCAAGTTGACAGGTATGCGAATTAAAACTTTGAATGTTACAAAGAGTTTTGGAGAGGTAGTAGCCCTTGACCATGTTACTTTAGAAATAAATCACGGAGAGTTTTTTACTTTGCTTGGTCCAAGTGGATGTGGGAAAACAACTTTTCTTAGGTGTTTAGCTGGTTTTGAATTGATTGATGAGGGAAGTATTTTCTTTGATGGGAAGGAGGTAACCATGGTTCCCCCCTTTAAAAGGGGAACTGGAATGGTTTTCCAGAACTATGCTCTTTGGCCCCACATGAGTGTCTTCGACAATGTAGCCTATGGATTAAAGCTGAAGAAGCTTCCAAGAGAAGAAGTTAGGAGAAGGGTGGAAGGAGTCCTTGAACTGGTTAAGTTGAAGGGGTTGGAGAAAAGAACCCCTCATCAGTTAAGCGGGGGGCAGCAGCAAAGAGTAGCTTTGGCAAGGGCCCTCGTTATAAATCCAAAGGTTTTGTTATTCGATGAACCTCTAAGCAACTTGGATGCTAAGCTTAGAATTGAGATGAGAGTTGAAATAAAGAAGTTGCAGAAGAAACTTGGAATAACAACTGTTTATGTGACCCATGACCAAGAGGAAGCCATGAGTATATCTGATAAAATAGCCATTATGAACAGGGGGAGAATAGAACAGATTGGTTTACCCAGAGATGTTTATTTTTCACCTAGAAACTTCTTTGTAGCTGACTTCATAGGTCAGGGAACCTTCCTTAAGGGAAGAGTAGTCGAGGAAAACAAATACTTAATAGTTGAACTTGTGGAAACAGGGGAAACTGTGCAGACAACACCTTCCGACCCCACAAATCCTCCAAAAGTAGGTGACCAAGTTGTCGTAGCGATCAGACCTGAAAATTTTGAGTTAAATAACCCTGTCAATGCAAACATTTTCGAAGCAGTGATCTACGATGTTCATTTCCTAGGTAAAACACAAAGGGTAATGGCGAAACACAAAGACACTGTTTTCCTATTTGAAACAGATCCACTTATCAACTTAAGAACAGGGGGGAAGGTAACCCTTTACGTTAAACCAGAGAAAACACTCTCAATAAAAATTTAGATTCCCCTTTCTAAAATTGATCTTTTAATCACGGGAAAGCAAGGTGGAGAAATGATTTCTGAGGTTTTAACAACGGGGAAAGAGCTGCTCATCGGGAGGGTAATTAACAGCAACGCTTATTGGTTAGCTAAAAAACTAACTTTGATGGGTTTAGAGGTTAAAAGGATAACCGTTGTCGATGATAAACCTGGTGAAATAGCAGGTGCAATAAAAGAAGCTGTTAAAAGAGGAACTGATTTCCTCTTCGTCACTGGTGGATTAGGGCCAACAGAAGATGATAGAACAAGTGAAGCTCTTTCACAAGCTATGAACACGGTTTATGAATCCAACATAGAAGCCCTTGAAATGATAAGGGAGAAATGCATAGAGAACAAACTGGAATTAAACAAAGAGAGATTAAAGATGAGCTTCATTCCAAGGGGGGCTAAGCCCATTTATAACTCTCTGGGAATAGCTCCAGGTATAAAGGCTAAAATCGGAAAAACAAATGTTTACTGTTTACCAGGAGTCCCAAGGGAAATGATTAACATGTTTATAAACAAAGTGTACCCAGAAGTACATGGAGAGGTCAAAGGAGTTCATTACATTGAGGAATCATATCTGATAACTGGTTTACATGAATCTGATCTCTCCCCAGTTATAAGTAAAATTAAACATTTATTTCCGGAACTATACGTGAAAACTCGGTTTTTATCCGATAAAAGGGTGGAGTTGCTCTTATCATTTCTAGGTGAAGATGTCGAGAGAGGGAAGAATCGAATCAGTGAAGCATTGGAAAAGATTAAGAAACTCAGGGGGCAGAAAAGATTTAACACTGTTTCCTTTCATTTCAGTTGAGATTCTAGTTCTCTCCCTGGGAAATCAAGTTTAAAAGGGTGGGTTTAAACAACTACAGGGATGTTTGCCTCTCTAATTTTCTCTCTGAATTCCTCAAGCGGCAGATCTGCTAGTCTAGATGCAACCCTTATATCTCCCTCCTTTACATAGTATTT
>JAOZFL010000109.1:2268-8430 GCA_027491455.1 Thermoproteota archaeon
GCCTCCTCTTCAAGTTTCTCCCACTTCTTCTTTATATTCTCCATGGGGAACCACCTCTTCAAGGATTCTTTCAACATCTTTCCTTGGAAATCTGTGTTTAGTGTCCTTTTCATACTCAACAAGGATAGTTTCAGCTTCTTCTATGCTTGAAACAGCGATTTTTGAAGTTGAAACAGCTTCAGCTAAGACATCGATTGCCCTCATCACCTTGACATTTAAGTACTCGGGTAACACTTCAACAGCTTGTAAAGCCCCTCTGTTCTCGGTTAAAACAGTGTATCCATGTTTCCTTCCAACAGATAAACATACTGCTTCAGGAAGCTCCACCCTCCTCGTCCAAGTCAGTGAAGCCATGGCGTCAACTAATTTTAGAGCTTCATTTACAATTATTGATGGGGCAACGTAAAGGGAAAGCTTCCTTTCAGCCAGGGAATCAGCAACCCATTTAACTGTTTCTTCACTGACAATTTCACCTAGAACCTGTTCAGGGACAAAAACCGTTGAGAATAACTCAAACAAAATATCTCTTCTTCTATATCTCGCCCAGTCTATTAGGAAACAGGTGTCAGCTATGGCTATTTCAGGCAACGTTAGGTATCCCCGCCTTCTTTCTTAATTCATTGAATTCCTCTATTTTGAGACTTGCTATCCTTGAAGCTACGTAAAGGTCTCCCTCCTTTACATAGTATTTTAGTGCTGCTTTTATTTTTGGGGGTTGCCTCTCTATGAATTCCCAGTCAGCTTCACTTTCCCTTATCCTCCTAGCCTCCTCTTCAAGTTTCTCCCATTTTCCTCTAAGAGTCCGCTGAACCACTATTCCTCATCCACTTAAATGTATCCATATAAACTCCATATAAATTTTAATTTATTTATAAAAGGTTCCCCTCGGTTTCTCTGACATTCTAATTATAAACAGGGTATTGACATTTCCGCTTACAACATTAAATTTCTCTTCTATGTGTAGATTCATTTCCCACTTGGTTTATAATTTGTACTTTTTATTATCCTTTCAGCTGCTCTTCGAGCTTCATCTAACACCTTTTCTTCTTTCATCGATGTCAATTTCCTTTCCTTCATTAACACTTTTCCATTTACAATTGCTGTGTCAACGTTTTCACTGCTTGCACTGTAAACTATGGCTGAGGGGTAGTGGATGACAGGTGTGACATTGGGGAGTTTCATGTTTAAAATTATTAGATCGGCTTTTTTCCCCTTTTCAATGGAGCCTATGTATTTATCCATCATTAGAGCTTTTGCTCCTTTGATGGTTGCCATTTCAAGTGTTTTCTCAGCTGTCATCGAGGCTGGATTCTTGTTGTGAACCTTGTGCAGAAGCGGTGTAACCCTTAAAACATCGAACATGTCTTCATTGCCATTGCTAGCTGCTCCATCAGTTGCCAAGCCAACTGTTATATTTTTATCCAGCATTTCCGGTATTGGAGCGACACCTGAGGAAAGATACATGTTGCTTATAGGGTTATGGGAAACCTTGGCTCCTCTCTTCCATAAATATTCAATTTCCCTTTCATCGGTCCAAACAGCATGTACAACCAAGACATTCCGATCTAAAACACCTATTTTTTCCATGTAGGCTATTTCTGGTAAGCCTCTTTTCTCCACGCTGTATTTATGCTCAGAAAGAGTTTCACCTGCATGTATCATTATCCCTGTTTTCTCTTCATCCGCTATCCTTTTAGTTTCCTTTAGAAGTCTTTCAGTGCACCAATTAACTGTTCCAGGGGCAAGCCAAATTTTCATGTTGGTGTCAACTTTGCTAAACCTTGAAAAAACATTCTCTATTCCGTTAATGATTTCATCTGTGTCTCTGACAGCTGTTTCCGGTGCCCCTATCTCAACGCCGCTGTCTTGGTAGCCGTATCCAACTATGAATCTCACACCTGTTTCTCTTAAACATTTAAAAATTCGATTTAAAGCCTCTGGGTATAGACTCAGTACATGTTCGTATCCAGCAACAGTTGTAACCCCTGACTTTATCGAGGACAAAACTGCAAGTTTAATTGACGCAATGTAGTCTCTTATCGATAATCCCTGAACCAGCGGGGTCCAAACGGTTTTAAACCAGTTTAATAGGTTAACATCTGTTCCAAGTCCCTTCCCTATGGATTGAAACAGATGGATATGGGTGTTAACTAAGCCTGGCATAACCACGTTTCCACTTGCATCTATTTCACTGTCTGCTGAGTATTTACCCAGCAGCTCTCCTGATCCACCTACATCCATTATTAAACCTTTATCGATGTATACAGCTCCATCTGAGATGATTCTTCTCCTTTCATCCATTGTTATAATTGTTCCATTCTTAATTATCAAACTTGACATTAAGTCACCTTTCATGTGAAGACGTTTAAATTAAAAGGGGGGAAACCAGGTAAAGAGTTAAAAACTGAAATTTAAATGTTACATATGACTGGAAACGCATAGTCATAAGGATTGTAGCCAGTCCACTCCATGTAGTACCAAGTGAATATGCCAATTATGAAACAAACTATGGAAGCCCCGATCCCTTGAAGTGGCTGCTTTAACCTATGAAATGGCCAATTGTTCATCGACCCCCCACCAAAAACCAGTGAAACAAATAAACAATACGATAGCTGTGATCTTAAATCAATCCCAACCTATGGCTTTAAGGGTGAAGTATAAAACTGCCATACCAATCCACAGGGTGATCTACCCGATTACTCCATATAGCGGTTGCCTCCTGTATATTGGAACCTTAGCTACTTCTTTCTCTATACTTTTCACCATTGGTTTAATACCTATGTACTCTAGAGGAAAAAAGGTGAAAGGAGTAGATGCAACAATGCATCTTTTAACTCCAAATGTCCCTTATGACATCCTCTAAGCCTAACCTTCTTAGAGTGCTTCTCCACGGTTTCCCGGTTTTTTCGTCCCAGCCCATCAGTCGGTAGACTTGCATTACCATTCCCTTGATGTAAGGCGCCATGGGTTTTCCCTTCGCCTTTCCGCTTGGTGGATCCTCAACTAATCGTGGAGACACCTCGTAATCATCAGCTGGTGTGAGTCCACGCCTGATGTTGAATACCCGCTCAAGGTTCACCACTCTTTCGCCAACCGTGAGCGCTTCCTCCCTTGT
The DNA here is from genome assembly GCA_027491455.1 of Thermoproteota archaeon. Lineage (GTDB taxonomy): Archaea > Korarchaeota > JAOZGF01 > JAOZGF01 > JAOZFZ01 > JAOZFL01. Next base: position 5,384 of record JAOZFL010000109.1, read on the forward strand.
AAAGTCCCAACCAGTTACTGCTGACACTGCTTGAGCTGAGTAGGTGAGAACGCCAGGAACGCCCCATGTGGCGAACCAACATGTCCCATTGCAATCATCCCAATACTTCTTTGGCCATGTTTTCGCTACAGCCTCAGGCTTTATCCTCGGATTTATCGGATCTTGGTATTCTGGAAATCCAACGTCTGGCTCCGTTGCCCACGCATCAGCCGCGGGGGCTGGCCATCCGGATCCTCCTCCGACAAATTGCCCTAGCATTATGCCCATTGTTGCTCTCCAATCGTGGAGGTTCATTCCTGAGCCTTTTATATGAACCGCGAACTTTGGGGCATCTCCCCCAATGAACTCGGCTGCCTTTTTCGGTCCGAGAGCTAGAAGTTTGCCAAGTTTTCCTTCCTTCGTTGCCGCCATCCTTAACATCCTCTCTACTAGTTTGGCGTCTCCCCACCTCAGCTCGATGCCTTCAGTATCTTCCTTAGTGAGTAAACCCTTTTCGTAGCATTCAATTGCCAGGGCTATTGTGCATCCAGTTGTACTTGACTCGAATCCTAATCTATCACATAAGTCGACAAGGTAGAAGACTGCTCCACTCTCATAGACTCCGGAGATGGAGGCTGCACCCTCTAGATTCTCTCCTCCTCCTGCTGGCGTTGCAACATATCCTTTGTAAGGTCCAGATGTGATCTCAACTTCGTAGCTGCAGGCGATGGGGCAGGCAAAACAGGCCCTAGGAGTTATTTTATGTGTTGACATGCCTACTCCCCATTCAGGTGGGCTGACCTCGAGGAAGTTTTTGGCTGAAGTGATCGACATTCCCTTCGCATAATGATATTCATCTCTTGGTATGCCTCCCTTAGCTAGCCCCTTTGCGACGTCGCTCTTAAAGAGGTCTGCTCTCCACTTCTCAGTTGCTTCCTTGAGCTTCGCTTCATCAACCACAGGAACTTTGCCTGTCCCATATACTGTGATTGCCTTCAGCTTTTTGGAGCCCATTACCGTGCCGACACCTGAGTGGGAGAATGAGTGATGCTTATCGTTCTCAATCAGAGCTCCAGCGCACAGATTTTCGCCAGCAGGACCAATGGCAGCAACACTCGCCTTCGGCTCACCAACATCCTCCTTAATTAGATCCTCTGTTTCATGGGTATCCTTACCCCAAAACTTTTCCGCATCCCTGATCTCAGCCTTACCGTTATGTATCCAGAGGTAAACGGGTTTTTCGGATGCACCTTCTATTACTATGCCGTCATAGCCAGCGAACTTAAGGTTTGGCGCCCAGAAGCCATGTGAGTGGGAGCGGCCAGCTGTAAACTCCGTATCAGCGTTTAAGGTAGCAATAGTAGCATTATTAGGAGCGGGTACTCTTGGAATACCTGTAAGCGGTCCAGTCATAAAGATCAAAAGATTCTCTGGATCTGTGGGATGAACACCTAAGGGAAGTTTATCGTACAAGAGCTTTAAGCCAAGCCCGAAGCAACCAACGTATTTCCTTAAGGTAGTAGGTGGAAATATGTCAAATAAGTCTTCGTCTGATACCGTTTCTTCGGTTAGATTCACTCGCAGAAGTTTACCCATATACCCTCCTAACATCTCTTTCCCCTGAGTGCATATACGCTTTGTGGAGTATTTAAGTTTTTCCGTCCTTTCTTTGTTTTTTGGCGCGGACAGTGGTGTCTGTGGATTGGAGGGCTGTTGATGAGAGGCTTATTAGGCGTGGTGAGCTGCTTCTCAGCCTAGACTTCCTAAAGAACTATGCTGAAGAGTTGGAGGAGATGAATAGGGGGTAAGGTCGGCTACCCATATAGGCTTACGGACCGTTATGTTGAGTTCTTATCAATCATTCGTCACCTCTTCATCATGCCCTACAGGCAGCTTGAGGGCTTCACAGGCTTATCCCCAAGCTCCCGTCAGCAAACTACTCCGGTTTGGGGAGGTGCATATTAAGGCTGGATCCATCCCCATAGGAGAATCTTCAGAGGACCGATGAGCCCATCGTTATCGCTGTAGACTCTACAGGTGTCCACAGGGCTGGAGGATGGGTTGAAAGGGAGCATGGGAAGAAGAAACGCTACATAAAGATACACTTCGCCGTTAACGTCGAGACGAAGGAGGTAGTCGCCATGGAGGTCGCAACGGACGATGCCCACGACTCAAAGGTCCTTCCTAAGCTCTTAGGGGAGGCTGAGATGGAATGCAATGAAGTGGAAGCCTAAAAGGTCAATGAACATGAAACCGATGAAAACCTTAGAAGCAAGAATCCCCCCGACATTAGCCGTGGAGAGTGCCAAAGCCTTAGAAAACATAAAACCCTTCATTTAAAAGCTTAGGAGCAATTAATTAGGCTTATTTTTAAAACAGTTTTAAGTTTAAAACTGAAAGTGGAGCAATAATCTGTTCAGTGGGTGTGAAGTTGTTAAGTTTGCCTGGGTGTTTTTGATGGATAAGCTTCAGTTAAGGGAATGGGAAGCCTTTGAACTTGGTTTTTCAGGTGGAACCCCTAAATTAATTGAAAGGAAATTAGCTGTTGAGCAACCTCTAACAATTTATTTGAATGGTAGACACTATGCAACTTTCCTTGTTTCCCCGGGTTTAAGGAGGGAACTAGTTATAGGGCATCTGTTCTCTATGGGGATAATAGATTCTAAAGATGAAATCTTGGAAATCGAAGAGAAGAGGTTTAGAGCCGATGTTAAATTGAAAGGGAATAAAAAGGTTGACGAAGAAAGGATTTACAGGTTGATTTCAACTGCTTGTGGAGTTTCAGTTAAAGGGGTCTTTGTAGAGGAATTAAAGCTTCCGAGACTCACCTATGACGGGGTGATAACTGTTGATAGGATCCTAAATATTTACAGAGATGTAAATTTGAGAGCTGATGTTTACAGGGTTACAAGGGGGACACATCTAGCTGCTATTTACACTGAAAACTCAGATAATTTGTCATTCGCTGAAGATGTTGGAAGACATAACGCTGTGGACAAGGTGGTCGGCGACTTAATTTTAAAGGGGAAACTTAGAGAAGGATTGATACTTGTTACATCTGGAAGACC
>JAOZFL010000223.1 GCA_027491455.1 Thermoproteota archaeon
GACCTCTACTCCTCGTTACCGCTAAAACAGTAATTGAGGGGCAAGTCTTCTCAATGAAGCAGGAAGCTCCTTGAGTAAGCGAGGGGTAGTTCACTCAATAAAACACCATTTTTTCAAAGATGTATGGAAAGAGATAAAGCAGTAATGGTTGATGGACACCCGTTACTAACAGCTAAATCCCTTAACTAATAACAGTGCTCAGCCCAGCTTTTTCAAAGGAGAACAAGGTTTCCTGTTCAATGCAACTTTTCCTCTCTCCAAGCTGATAAAATTCTCAGGTTAATGAATGAAAAACTTTTTAAATTTCAAGGTAGAGGGAAAAAGATGTAACCACTTTTAACCACTGGTTTGAGTTGTCATCGTGGAAATCTGGGTGAAGACTTAAATGGTTGAATTAAAGGAATTTGTGAAAAATTACAGGGATTTAAGCGATGATAACGGTTTTCAATTTGAATTCTTCTGTGACAGATGTGGAAATGGATATAAAAGCCAATACAAAAGCTACACTTTAGCAAAGGTTTCCTCTGCATTAAGCATGGCAAGTAAATTCCTAGGAGACATATTCGGTAAAGGAGCCGATGTAGCCAAGGAAGCAAAATCTTTCCAATGGCACTCGGAACATGACAAAGCCTTTTTTGAAGCTGTTGAAGCCGCTAAACCCCATTTCCACCGTTGTCCAGGATGCCAGCAATGGGTTTGCTTTAAATGCTGGAACGATGAAGCTAGTCTCTGCCTTAACTGTGCACCTAGACTAGTCACAGAAACAGCTAAATTGAAGACAAAAAGTGAAATCGAAGCAGCTCAAAGATACTTCGAGGAAAAGGTGAGAAAAGGGGGATTCATTGAAAGAGTGAAAAAAGCTGAACAGACAACCGTTGTTTGTCCAAACTGTGGAAAACCGACAAGGCCCGGTAAATTCTGTGAACTCTGCGGAGCCCCACTAACCAAAAGATTTTGCCCCAACTGTGGAGCCGAGGTTTCTTTAAATGCAAGGTTTTGTTCAAATTGCGGGGCAAAACTTAAATAGGTGACAAATTTGTCCTCAATCAAGGAACTTGAACACAGGAAAAGGGAACTAGAGGAAAAGAAGGAGAAGCTTTTATCCCTTACAGAGAAAGGGGTTTCATGGGAAATTGTTCAGCCAAGAGTCGAAGAGTGCGAGGGGGAAATAAAGAAAATCGAAGAAGAAATGATGAAGAGGAAACTTGGAATAGATGAGATGGGTAGATTAACCGAGAAAAAGGAAAAATTGGAAGAGAAACTTTCAATACTTAAAATCATGAAGGAAAAGGGGGAAATTTCAGAGAAAATTTATAAAGAGAAGAAAAGAGAGATCAAAAGGGAAATAGAAGAAGTTGAAAGAAGAATTGTCGACTTAAAACTAAGTTTAATTTAATTGAAAGAGGGAAAAATCCCTAAATTTTCCATGGATAACCCCTGCTCAACAATATGGCGAATCTATGCCTCAACCAGTCCAATTTTAGCTCATGTCTCAAAACAATTTCTGACATCTAAAATCTCAGAAGCGAAGAGATCTCAAAAACCTTTTTAAAATGCTAAGCTTATCTTACAAAGATGGGAAATCTCGCTTTTAAAGGGAGGGTGCTCGCTGGCTTTTAAATTTCCTTCCTCTTTCAATTGTTACCTGTGAAGAAATCTAGCATAGGCACCATGTCTGTTTTTATGCCTTTAATGCTCAGCCAGCTACCTTTAAGGCACAACAAATTTAAATATTTCATTAGGTTGTTTAAGTTTTCGGTGATTCTTCTCTCACTGAAGCAGGAGGCTTTTTCACAAGAGTCTTGTAAAGGAATCCGGGGTTTGATGTATGTATCTAAATTTGCAGTTAAAAGCTAAGATACTTATTTACTTTCTGGTATTGATTGTGTTTTCTACTTACACTGCTTTTCCAGGCATTGTCATTGCAGAGGCAGATGTGATGCCTAATTTTCCTTCTTACCCAATAGTTCCATTGAACCATGTACTGACTCCTAGAATCGCTCAGCCTTACTTGGTGGTACATGGTCAAGAGTTCGATGTGTGGATAGCTAAATCTGAGGGCATGGCCAGGGAAATAACTTGGTCTGTGTCTCTTGAATCTATCTTCACGGAGACAGGTAAATATCACCTAGAATTACTTGACCAGGGTTTTAGTTCTTCGGTAAATGCTTGGTGGATCAGTGTTTCCACACCTGTAGAGGTTCCACCAGGGTTATACAACTTAACGGTTTCTGGAGGGGGATACAAGTTCACAGAGCCTAACTCAGTGTATGTATTTGGAGATTCATTTCCAAACCGGATAACTGTTCTTCACCTTGCGGACACCTGTTTTGGAACCCGGGAAATGGCGAAGCACTACTCTAATCAAGCTCTTTTCAGGGATATGATAGCCACCATTAACGCCCTTAAACCAGACATAGTAGCTGTTTCAGGGGATTTCATCGATGGTATAGCAAGTAAAAACGACGAAGAATTCTACAGAGCAGCTTATAAGTATCTGCTTTCCCTCAGGGTTCCATTTACAGCTGTCCTGGGAGGAACCGATTACACCGCTAACGAACATGGATTCACCTTCTGGGAGGAATACTTCGCTCCATTTTACGGTGTCATCGATATAGGCCCCTATTTCCATTTGATTCGTCTCGACAGCGATGAAGGCAAGGTGATGGCCTTTAACGAGCAAAAAGAACTAATATATCGATTGATGCAGGGCAAAGAAGGTGTAAACTTCGTTGTCACACATGAACCACCCATAGAGGAAGAAGTAATGATATGGAACAAGTTGCCCAATGGAAAGTTTGAGCGTTTAAGCCACGATGAAACAGTCAAAGAGCTTCTAGGCTTCTTCCACTCTCTTAACGTTTCCCTTGTACTTGGAGGAGACCTGCACAGGGACCACATAGAAACACTTGGGGAACCACCAGTAATAAACCTTGTGACAAATGCTGCTCAATATGATGAGGGGGAATGGTTTTATGAAGATGCAAGGAGTGATTCAGGTCACTACAGACCCATAACACTTTATTCAAACGGGGAACTTGAATACAGAGATGTTTCTCCCTGCCTTGCTGAATTCGGTGTAAGCTACCTGAACTGGCCAGATGGAAGCTCCTCAGGGTTAGCTGTTTCCATTTGGAACAAAGAAAAGGAAGCTAAGTCAATAGAGATCCCCGTTGTGCTTTCAACTTATTCAGATAAACCAATTGTAGAAGGTGCTGAAGTAGTTGCCTCCTACAATTCATCGAGTAAGGGGGTCTATATACTACACACCTCTGTTCAACCAGGAGAAGAGAAAATAATCAAAATATACATTAAACCAGACACTGTTCCCCCTAAAGCTAAAATAACCCCTGAACTCAAGGAAAACAGGCTCACATTAAAATATAAGTTAAGTGATAAGGGACTAGGTGTTTTAAGAGCAAAATTCTACTATTCCAATGACAACAAAACATGGATTGAAATAAAACCCACCTACAAAACAGGGTACCCAAATTACATAGTTGAATCTCCTAAAGGTTTAACGTACTACAAAGTAATTGTTGAAGGTGCTGCAGGTAACAAAGCTACTTATCATGGTAAAACTGGACGGGTTAAAACTCCTCTTCCCTCAGCAGCTCCCCAATCCATTGTTAAGTCATTATCTCTAATAATCTTAGTTGTAACAGCCGCTGCTTTAACTCTCCTAGCAATTATTCTCCTAAAGAAGAAGAAATAGAGGGTTAACGGGATCCATGAACACCTTGGTGAAATCCGGACTGGTATCCATTCATCCCACCCATAAACAGTGTGGGTTTTCTGGCTAATTTCAATAAAAAACCTTAACCTCAGAGGCTTCAAGGTTGTTTTAAAGAGATGAATTTTAACAATTGGTTATTTCTTTTCTATTACAATTAAAGGCCTTGCCTCTGTTAAAGCCTGAGCTAGTTTTTTCCGGGCCTTATCTAATAGTCTCCAAACAGTTCCCCTTGAAACACCCATTCTTCTACCTGCTTCTTCCTGTGAAAGGCCTACAAGGTCAACTAATCTTATTACTTCAAGTTCTGGGAGCTCAATACATATAGGTTCAGGGCTTCCCTGAGGAACCGGGATAAATCTGTTCATTAAAGGGGTTCTCTCAATGAAAATTGGTTTAGGGGGTCTACCCCTCCTCCCCCTTCTAACCCTTCTCCTCCACCTCACGTCAATCACATCAAAGCCCTTTGCATCGAAGCTAAAAAGGGAATCTGCATATGTAACCCCTGTTGAACTGAAATCTCTCTATATTTATTTTCTTAAAGTCCAAACCTTTACCCTTATTTAAACATTAAACCCAATCCATTTAATAGTTTTCCTGTTTTCAAGTCAAAAGATGTAACCTCCAAGTACCATAATCACTTCATAAATAGTTTCCCTTGGACTTACTTTTAAGTATCAACTGCAAGGCCTTGAAAGACAAAGCTGAAATCATCTCTTTAAATTCACACCTGGCATAATTCTATTGCCAATCATCAAGAATAATCCAGAAGGAGGGAGGAAAACAAGTGCTCCCCAGCTAAAAAAAACAAAATTTTATCAAATGCAGGCGGGAACATTCCTTCCATAAGGGGAAGATGAAAGTCTACTGGATAAGGATTAAAATTAAGTACTCTCATGACCTAATGTGGTTTCTTTGTTTCAACTCCGCTTCAAAATACATTTACAATAAACAACAGGGAATCAAATAAGCAAGAAAGCTCAAACTCTTTAGAGTTGAAATGGGTCGTGTAAAGGAATTAAACACCAAAAAGACTATATAGCAATATGCCACCTAATTCTCCGATGAGAATAGAAACACCAACCAAAATACATTACTCAGATAACCACGCAGATGTCGAATACAGGGGCTCGCTCAAGCAATAATACTAGGGGGAATGGTTGCTTACTTAGACTTTGAAAGCTGGAAATGTTTTGGAGTGGAGAATGGAAATAATAAGTGGAGAAAGGGTTATTCAAGTTAGGGAGGTTGTTTCTTAAGTTTTTAACGATTCCCAGAATCAGCCTCTTAGCCATAGAAAATGTGTTTTCAGCTTCGAGCTTGGTTGAAAACGGGGACGGAACGGTCTCCTTAATCCTTCAACCCTTAAAATATGGGGTTACACCCGCTAACTCGCTTAGGTCGGGGTCTCACTCCATCTTATCCACATAATGACTAAGTTCTTCCCTGCCTCAATGA
>JAOZFL010000123.1 GCA_027491455.1 Thermoproteota archaeon
ACTAATGGGGGTTCTTCCTTGTCGCAGGGTTTAAATCTTTTAGAGCATCTAGGATGGAACCTGCAACCAGGTGGCGGGTTAACGGGGCTTGGAACATCTCCTTTAAGCACTATTCTTTGTTTCTTTATCGTAGGGTCGGGAACTGGTTTCGCTGAGAACAAAGCCTGTGTATATGGGTGCAAAGGTTTTTCAAAGACCTCTTCTGAATCTGCCAGCTCCACTATTTCACCTAAGTACATTACTCCAACTCTTTCACTGATAACCTCTACTTGATAAAGGTCATGGCTTATAAATAGATATGTGAGGTTATATTTGGCCTGTAACTCCTTGAACAATTTTAGAAGTCTTGCCCTGACAGAGACATCAACAGATGAGGTTGGTTCATCGAGCACCAAGAATTCAGGTTTCAAAACAATTGCACGGGCAATAGCTATTCTTTGCCTTTGCCCCCCACTGAACTCATGTGGGTATCTCCTCAAGTGTTCCTTCCCTAAACCCACGGTTTCCAAGGCTTCAAGAACTTTATCTATTGCTTCTTCTCCCCTAGCTATCCCTTGAACTCTTAAGGGCTCTGCAACTATGTCTTTAACCATCATTCTAGGGTTAAGGGCGGTCATAGGGTTCTGGAACACTATTTGCATTTTCCTTCTATAAGTTCTAAGTTTCTTCCCCTTCATTTTAGCAAGGTCATGTTTTTTCAGCAGAGATTTAAGCTCTGGGTTGCTGCCCTCTTGTTTAAGCTCAACAATTTCCTTTATTTTCTCCTCAGAGACATCGTAGAATATGTGTCCTGAAGTCGGCTCTAGAAGCCTTATCAATGTTTTCCCAAAGGTTGTTTTTCCACAACCGGATTCTCCGACTAAACCGAAGGTTTCACCCCTCTTTATCCAAGCTGTGACGCCGTCAACAGCTTTAACCCATGCAACAGGTCTTTTTAGAACTCCTCCTAGTACAGGGAAATGTTTTTTAAGGTTCATTGTTCTAATGAGTGCTCCTTTAGTGTTCTGCAACCATTCATCAACCTTTACAGCCATCATTCTTCTTCACTTTCTAAAATTTGATCGTGGTGGAGGAAACAAGCTACTTTGTGGCTTGGTTTAACCTCTACAAGTCTAGGTATATATTTGCTGCATTTTTCCATTGCATAGGGGCATCTGGGATGGAATCTACACCCAGTGGGTGGATTAATTAAGTTGGGAACTGTGCCCGGTATGGCTTTTAACTCTTTACCCGGCATGGGTATGGCTTCAAGTAAGCCTTTAGTGTATGGGTGGAGAGGTTCCTTGAAAATCGTGTATACATCTGCAACTTCACATATTGCTCCAGCATACATAACAGCTACCCTGTCAGACATCTCAGCTATAACTCCCATGTCATGGGTGATGTATAGAAGGGTTGACCCGAAATCCTTTTTCAGTTTCTTCATTAATTCAAGTATCTGGGCTTCAACTGTGACATCTAGATTAGTTGTTGGTTCATCTGCTATTAGGAGCCTTGGGTTACAAGACAGAGCAGTTGCAATAACTATTCTCTGCTGCATTCCACCGCTGAGTTCATGGGGGTACATATCATAGACTCTGTGGGGGTCAGGTATCCCTAGTAATCCAAGTAGTTTCTCAACTTCAAATCTTGCCTCCCTCTTCAAGGGAGCCCAGTAAAGTTTTCGTAGCAAAGGTATTTTTAGGATTATTTTCAGCAGTATACTTTCAGGTTTATCAAGCACACTTTTCACAACACTTCTCTGTAAAGAGAGAAGAGGTTTCCTTAGTCCTTTCACCTTCTTGATTTCTTCACTGATGCTTTTAAAGGCTCTTTTAAACATCTCTTCTTTCCTATGTATAATTATTGCTTCTGCAACTTGGTCTCCAACTCTGTAAACTGGGTTTAATGCTGCTTTTGGCTCTTGGAATATCCTTGAGATTTCAGATCCCCTAATTTTTCTTATGGATTCTTCATCCATTTTCGTCAGCACCATTGGACGCCCATGTATATTGTAGATCACTCTGCCCTTCACTATTTTCCCTGGCGGGGGAACCAAGGCCATCATCGCATAGGTGGTGACAGATTTCCCGCTTCCAGTTTCCCCTACTATCCCTAAGGTTTCCCCGTTGAAAACTTCAAGGTCCACACCATCTATGGCTTTCACGATTCCTTCATAGGTGAAGAATCTGACCTTAAGGTCTTCAACCTCCATTAGTTTATCTTTACTGGGCATTTTTTCATCTTCTCCTCAAAGTTGGATCTAAAATGTCTCTGAAGGCATCGCCAAGCAGGTTCCAGCCCAATACAAAGGTGAAAATGAAGAGTCCTGGAATTGTGTAGGTGTGCCAGTAGGCGAAGGGGTTCCCTGCTTTCCCAAGTATCCAGTTCCTTGACATAGCTATAAGTTGCCCCCAATCCGAGTATCCTAGGGGTGCTCCAAGTCCAAGGAAACTTAAAGTTGCAGCTGTTAAAACCATTGAACCCATGTCCAAAGTTGCTACAATTACAACTGGAAATATGCTGTTTGGAAGTATATGCTTGCTTAATATCCAAAAGGAAGACGCCCCTGCAGCCCTGGCTGCTTCCACATAGTCTTCCTGTTTAATTTGCAGCGCTCCAGCCCTTGAAAGTCTGGCATAGGTTGGCCACCCTACAAGTACAAGGGCTAAAATCACATTGTCAAGGCTTACACCGAAGGCTACAACGAAGGCCATAGCCAATATCAACCCAGGAATAGCGTATATGATGTCAACAATCCTCATCACTACATCGTCAAATAAACCGCCTATATACCCTGAAATAACCCCCACTGTGACCCCTATTAGGAAAGCTCCACCAGCCCCTATCAAGCCAACCCGGAAGGCAGTTATCGTCCCCCATATGCAACCGTAAAACATGTCATATTGACGTTCAGCTGTGCCAAATGGGAGATCTTTACTTGGAGGCTTAGGTTCAGAGAGATACCCGTGTCTAGGCATCATAAAAGGGTCTCTACCCGGCTGCGGTGGAGCTAAAACAGGTGCAAGGGCTGCCAGAGCCGCGAAAAAAGCAACTATTATTAAACCAGCTATTGAAAGTGGACTTTCCCTTATCCTCCTCAGGGTAAACACAAGTTCCTTGAACCAAGCCCTTTCCCTTATGGGAACCCTTTCAATTCTCTTTCCACTTCTCACCACTTTCACCTCAACCTAATCCTGGGATCTAAATAGGCGTATAGTACATCGACTATAAGGTTTGCAAAAACGAAAACCACACCGCTGAACAAGGCGAAGGCTAGTACTGCGGGGAAGTCAAGCTGAGTTGCTGCATGGGCAGCCCAATAACCTAGACCTTTAAATTCAAAAACGGTTTCCGTTATGACAAGGCCGGTCATCAAGTACGCAACTAAAACCCCGGCCATTGTGACCACTGGGATCAATGCGTTCCTCATAACATGTTTAGCTATAACCATTTTTTCAGGGACCCCTTTAGCTCTTGCAGCCATCACGTATTCCTTGCTTAACTCTTCCAGTAAACTCGACCTCATAACCCTCATTATCCCAGCGTTTCCGACAATTACAAGGTTTATTACGGGGAGGAAAAGATGTCTAAGTGCATCAACGAAAACAAAACCATTCCAGTTTAAAATAGCATCTATCGTGTACAAACCAGTGTATCTTATCCACTCAGGTGAATTAACAATTGTTTGGGCCTCTATACCTAGTCTACCAGGGGGAAATAGGCCTAGTGCCCCGTAAAAAACAGCTAGGAGAACTATTGCAGACCAAAATGTGGGTAGAGACCATCCGGAAATAGCGAACATCCTTGCTAAATGATCTGGAAGCTTATCCCTGAAAACAGCTGAGACCCTGCCCAGTAAAACGCCGGTTATAACTGTCAATGGCCCGGCTAGAATCGCTATTTCAACACTGATAGGCCACAGCTCTTTAAAAGCTCTGCTCACAGGGATACTTAAAGACCTTGAGAAACCGAGGTTCCCCTTTAAAACATTAACAAGCCATGTGAAATACTGTTTATAAACAGGCTGATCGAGACCATATTTCCTAACAATTTGCTGGATTGCTGTTGCACCCTTTGGACTCGTAATGTAAAGAGCAGCTCTTTCCTCAGGTGAGAAAGCTGTGGAAATGAGGAATATCAATATTGAAACACCTATTAAAGTCGGAACAATTAATAGGAGCCTCCTAGCAATATAGGTTTGCATACCTCCCAACCATGACCACCTCACTGTACTCTACAATCACCTATTGCTTTATATTTAAAAATTAATTCTTAAAGAGAGAAGTATCGAACAGGAATATTAAAAATGAGCAATAGATTTCTTCGATAAATAAAAAGAAAAGGGGAGAACTCAGTATACCTTATCCATTAAGTGTGGTAGCAATTGAGATTCTACATATCCATGACAAGGAGGTACCTGAAGAATTAACCCCATATAAATGTGCATTTTTGTAGTATAAACAGGGAGGACTTCTCAATAAAAAAAAAGAGAGGTTGTGAGGTTATTCAAAAGTTACTCTTTTACTCTTTCCAGAGGTCATAAGCATAGATTCCTGGGAAGATCGGATTGTAATACCAACCATGGACCCATGTTCTTTCCCAGTGTCTATCCAGCATCTGCGGCAGTGTAACGCTTGGGATTTCCTCATAGTATATTTTCTGCAGTTCGTTGCATATTTCTATTCTTCTCGCTTGATCAGAGGTAACTATGAGTTCCTCTACAAGTTCATCTACGTGTGGGTTGCTGTATTTCTGGAAGTAGGTGAAGTCTCCTTGAGAGTGCATGAAGGGGTGTACAAAGTTGTATGGGTCTGGGTAGTCTGCGAGCCATCCTATGACGAATATGGGCAGTTGGAATCTGACTAGTGCTCTTAGGTACTCTGGCCACTCCACTCCTCTGACATTTATATGGAA
>JAOZFL010000053.1 GCA_027491455.1 Thermoproteota archaeon
GCTATTTCACCTTTTCTAATAGTTTTCCTTAGGAGGAGTAAACCAGTGTAGAGAGATGTGATTGGTAGAAGGCAAACGGGGAACCCTAAAACCTTGAATGGAAGGGAAGCCATACATGAGTAACTTATAATGTCACCCATTCCCACCCTGATCTCCCCAAGGTTAACCATGTAGATTTTAGTGTACTCTTTTAACGCTTCCCCCCTCTCCTCCCTTGAAACTCCGTTTAAACTAAAAAAATGTTTAATTGGACCTCTATAAACAGCCCAGATATCATATATTGCAAGTAAAACTATGAAAACAAGTGGGAAAAGTGGACCGAAAAGAATGATCAATGCACTGCTGAAACCCCCGCCACCTATTACTTTCAATGTATCTGAAAATTTTCCTTGGATTATTAGAGTAGTGGCTGCAAATGCCGTGGCTAAAGGTATCAAAGGAAACTCATTGGGCTCCACATTTCCCTGGATAAGAAGAGAATAACTTATAAAGTTCATGAAGAAAACTCCAAGGTAACTGGTTGCTCTTATAAAGAAAACCCTTTTCTTCCTTGCAAGGGTCAAAATAATGTATGAGGAAAGGAAAACTCCAAGGATAAGTAAACCTGAGTAGGAAAGAGATTCACCAGGGGTTAGAACAGTGACGAATTCCTCTTTATACCTATAAATTGAGGCAACAGCCACTGTTTGAGCAAAGCCTATCATGGATAATTCCCTTATAAGTTTCTTCATTTCCTCCCCCTATAATTGAAAAAGCAAGTTTCACTAAATATTTCTTGATGTGAAATGGAGATAAGCCTGTCAAATTTTGTTTTTTCGAAGCTTCCCCTTAAGGAAAACATTTTCAGTGTTAGGAAACTCGGCTTTAAAAAGTTTGAGTTTAACCCAGAATGCATAAAATATGAAGCCGATGAATCTATTCCAAGGTTGAAGCAGCTTGTGGAGGAGTCAGGTCTTAACTGTGTTTCGATGCATGGCTTAGGGGTCTACGTGGAGAACAAAGACCAACTTAAAAAAGCTATCTACTACGCTAAAGTTTCTCTGAAACTGGCTCTCACCCTTTCTCCATCCATCCTTGTCTTTCACTCCTATGCTTCACGAAGACTTGAAATAGATAAGAGGAGGAAAATCATTAGAAAAGTGTTTGAGGAAATTAAAGGTCAGCTCATGGAAAAAGAAATTTCAATATCCCTAGAAAATGTTTCATCAAGGTCTAAGGGTTGGGGAAGAAGCGTCTCAGAGCTAAGTGAAATGTTAAACCTCATAAACTACGAGGAAAAAGGTATAACCCTTGATTTCTACCACTCCCAAACAACTGGACAGACCTTCAAGTTCATATATGAACTCGGGTCATACATAAATAATGTACATGTATGCGGATGGGAACATGGACCCATAGAAAAAACAAATAAGTCGATGAGGGAATTCTTAAAGGCTTTAAGGAACTGCGGATATAAAGGGCCACTAACAATTGAGTTAAGCCCAAAATATGGAGAAAAAGAGGTACTAGTGAGTAAAGGAAACATAGAGGAAATTTTATCCAGTCTCACAAGGAGATCCATTTATAGATGTGGACATGAATCACGGAAAACTTAAAAAAGTTTTCAAATATTAGATGTAGCTTGCAACCTTAAAACTGAAGTTGAAGTTTAACGTGGGGAACAACTATCTAAGCCACACATCAAGAGAAGGACTCATAAATGTACCCTAAACCTTTCCACCGAAAAGAAGACTCATTAACATTTCCAAATTGTAAGGATGAAAACCCCCCTTTAAAAGCCAGGTAATTCAATGGAGAAACATGGAAAAGTAAAGAGTTTTTAATGAAGCGAACTTGCCCAATATAATTGGTTAACCCTCCTAAAACCTCTCAGTTTTAAACGGTGAAAGAAAAATTGAAGTCAAAGGAATATGTTTCACCCTCATGGAATGACATATATGAAATGTGTTTAGATCTCTCGGACAAGATAAGAAGAAGCGGGTTTAAACCTGAAGTAATAGTTGGAATTGCTAGAGGGGGATGGATCCCGGCTAGAATACTTTCAGATCTGCTTGGAAACCCGTACACAGCTAACATTAAAATAGAATTCTATGTAAGCATAAAGGAAACATCTGAAACCCCAGTTATAACTCAGCCTCTCTCCACCAGTGTAGATAGGAAAAGAACATTGGTTGTTGACGATGTAGCTGACACAGGTAAAAGCTTGAGAATAGCTAGACTCCATGTTTTGAAGCAGGGGGCAAGGGAGGTTAAAACATCAACTCTATACTATAAACCATGGTCAGTTATTAAGCCTGATTACTATGTTGAGGAAACCTCTGCATGGATCATTTTCCCCTGGGAGGTTAAGGAGACAATTGTCAAGTTAGCTGAGAAAATGATGATGGAAGGAAGGGAAATAAAAGAAATAAAGGAAACTCTTTATTTAATGGGTGTAAATAAGAAATTGGTTAACAGGTTTATCCGAGAGTTAAAGAGCTAAAAAATATATTTCGGGACAAATAAGTCCAAGCTAAACCCTAACAGGATAACCTTTAAGGAAAAAGGTGTCTATCTTAAAGGTTTAACGCCGTGAGCGGGGAATCCCGCATTCCTTTGAATGGTGAAAGGGAACACTTTTATATCTTCCCATTACATCTTTTCCAGATGCGGGGAGGGACACCCTTGCAAACCTGTGGAGATCAAGGCTCTACCCTAGGTTGACTGGGAGAACTGCCGGTGAAGGTAAGCCTCATCCCTGAAGTCACCAGTTTCGTCTCGTCTAGAAATCCGACAGAGTCGTTGGAGTAAATGCTGGTTTGAAGTATTAAGCTGTTATCACAATTTTGCATGAAGGCGGAATAATCAACGATGTTGAATTTGCAGGTTGCTTGACAAAGCAAGACACCTCTGGAAATACAATGATCACCTTAAATCTGAACCTGTCAAAGGGACAAAGGACTTCGAAGCAGATAAGGATTGAGAAGGAAAATTGCTTGAATCAACAACTGAATAATTTACAGTGTTGACAAATTTATTGATGAAACTGTTAAAAGCTGATAACGCAATGGTAGCTATTAAGGACCTTAACAACTTTAGACTCATGGGGAGCAAGATGCTTAGAAGACTTAACAGATAACCCTTCAACTAAGTGCAGGGTAAAATTGCCAGGTTCACCGTGTATAAAGCACATTGGGAAAGAATACATGTTAAAATGGTCTTTCCTAAGGGAAATTCCAAGAGGCGCCACATCTGTGGAGCAGAAGGTTTACTAACCAGTTAAGTTTAAAAGTTTAGCTGTTTCCATTTTCCTTTGTGAGGTGTTAGTTAATGGTAAGTTACGGCGTTGAGTTTGTACCCTACAAGAAAATAGAGAAACTGGTTGAAACTAGTTTATTGGCTGAGAAATCAGGGTTCAACAACATATGGGTGACAGACCACTACAACAATAGAAACACATATGTGACGCTTAGTGCAATAGCTTCTGCAACTAAAACAATTAAGATAGGGGTGGGAGTTACAAACCCCTATGTAATCCATCCTCTTTGGACTGCTTCGGCGGCAGCTACATTGAATGAATATTCTAATGGTAGAATGATACTGGGCATAGGGGCAGGAGACAAGGCTACTCTGGCTACTTTGGGCATTAAGTTTCATAAACCATTAACAACTATTAGGGAAGCAGTGTTAATTATAAGGAAGCTCTTAGCAGGGGAACCTGTTAGTTTCAATGGAAAAATTTTCAAAGTAAAGGGTGCGAGGCTGAACTACAAGGTTAAGGCACCTATACCTATTTACATAGGTGCTCAGGGACCTAAAATGCTTAAAACAGCAGTTGAAGTTGGAGATGGAGTACTTATCAATGCCTCTAACCCCAGAGACATCGAAGACGCTACCAAAGTAATAAAGGAGGCTTTAAAGGAAAAGGGGAAAGAGAAAGTTGATGTTGTCACCTACACCTCCTTCAGCATATCAGAAAACTATGAGAAAGCTAAAGAGAAAGCAGCTGAAGTTGTTTCATTCATAGTTGCCGGTTCACCGCCTCAACTACTTGAAAAACATGGTATACCCCTAGAAAAAGCCGAGGAAATAAAAGAGAAAATCGTTAAGGGCAAGATACCTGAAGCCTTTAAATCTGTAACTGATGAAATGATAGAAGCCTTCTCCATAGCAGGGACCCCTGAAATATGCAGGGAAAAGGTGAAATCTCTGATTAAACTAGGAGTCGACCAAATCGTGGCAGGTTCACCAATAGGTCCAAGTGTTAAGGAAGCAATAAACCTATTCCAAAGTGAAATAATTGAAAAAACCTAATTCTCCCTCCCTTATTTATAGTGGTTACATTGGCTCTAAGTGATTTCGACCTAAACAATTATTTAAAATCCGGTAGGTTGGTAATTAACCCTTTAAAAAGAGACGCTGTCCAACAGAACGGCGTGGATTTACATATAGGTTCACAGGTAGCTCTACCGATAAAGGGGGGAACCCTTGACTTAGCATGGGATGAACCGAGAGGGTTCTATAGGGTTCTGGAAATAGGTGGGGAAGGCCTGGAAATACCTCCGTACACATCAATTTTACTCCACACAGAGGAATACTTAAAAATGCCAAATGACCTAGTTGCAATCTGTGGTTTACGGTCAACTTTTGCGAGGCTAGGATTTATTTCACCAGTAACCTATGTTGACGCAGGATTCGAAGGGGAATTGACAATTGAAACTTTCTGGTCTAAGCCACACCCCGTTAAAATATATAGGCGGCTTAGATTCCTACACGTGGTCTTTATCAAATGCATTAATCCAGTTGAAAAACCATACAAGGGGCTTTACCAAGGACAAAAAGGAGTTAAGATTCCTAAATCACTGAAAAAAGAGGTAAGGGAAGCTCAAAGCTACCATGGCAATGTAAAGTGAAGCTTATTCATCTCGACTAGTTGCCAGCTACTAACCCCATAAAGGGCATGGGTTTCCTTGGGTGATTTTCAATGAATCCCTGAAAAATCCCCTCAGGAGAGAAATCCATGGTTTAAATATTTTCAAGATTAGTGTCCCAATCTAAAAAATAGTAAACTTTAAAAAGAAAAGCAGGTCTGTTCATTTATTTAAAGGAAAACAATGTTAACTCTATAAGAAATGGAGGGATAAACTGAATGATAGATGAAGTAGATTTAGCAATCTTGAAAATACTACAGGAAGACACAAGGACAAGTTACAGGGAGATAGCGAAGATGGTAGGGGTATCAGTGGGCACTGTTCATAACAGAATAAAGAAAATGGTTGCAAACAATGTGATAACTGATTTCATACCAATTGTGAACCCTAAACTTTTAAACATGGATTTCACAGCTGTGATAATGGTAAAAGCACCTAAACCACCAGAAGAATTAGCTAAGGAATACAGGAAATTTAAACAGGTGATACAGGCCTACTCTATTACGGGGATCTATGATTTGGTGTTAGTTGGAAGGTTCAGGGGCAGAGAAGACTTAAACAACTTTATAAACAACTTGATAAACAGCGGTTTAGCATCTGAAACAACAACAAGCATTGTTCTCAGTGTAATAAAGGAAGATTTTAGATTACCCCTCCCAGAGAAAACTTAAACTAGCTGAGTATCTCGAAGCCTTCATCTAACAGTTTCCTTTTCGGTAAAACGATTCTTTTACCGTCCTTTGCTTCAAGTTCAATGGTGAGTAGCGATGCCCTTTTAATTTCCCCTTCTATTTCACCCACTTTTATTGTTTTCCCCTCGTCTAAAACATTTAGGTCATTTGAGAATAAAACTTTTGCTTCATCTCTAAAGCCAAGGCCCACCATCAGAGCAAATGTTAAACCTACCCCTATAACTGCTGTGAACAACACTGTTTGAGCTACTACCTGGGTTATTGCAGTGGCTATTTGCGCTATTTCAAGGGTCATGAGCATCAAAATTATGTAGAGCAAATACTTTATACCTAGTGTCAACCAGTTTGCCCCTATTATCGTCTCCTCTGTTAGAACTCCTCCCAGGAACTTGGTTATCCAATTAACAACCATTATACCTACAAGGAAAACTATCACGGCCTCTATTACCCTTGGCAGATAAAAGGTTATTAAAGATGCAACCTGATCCATGAACGGCAGCTCAAGAAAGTTTAAGGCTGCCAGTATCGTTAAGATGTAAATGAAGAGCTTTATCATCACAGCTGTTAACCCTGAAAAAGTGTAACCTGCCTCTTTAAGTCCTTTCCCAACATCTGTTTCCTCGAATTTTTCATTGAGTTTCAGGTTGGAAAGAACTGAGTCAACAATTTTGCCAAGGTAGTGGCCAACCAAATAACCAACTATAAGGGTTACAACGGCATATAACAAGTTGGGAGCAAACCTGATTACTTGACTCCATATCTGCTGGAAAATATCAATTGGTTGCAAAGCCTCCACCTATACATCTAAATTAAAGAAACTATTTTTAAACATTTCATTGGGGGAACTGTTTTAAATTTATCAGTTGAAAAGAACTATAAACAGTTTTTGTTTAGATAAATCCCCGGAAATCAAAACTGTTAGAAGGGTGGTTGTGTGAGGGATAAAAGGAGTGGAAGGGTTATTTTACTTGCACACTGCTTACTTAACCAAAACACAGTTGTACCTGGCCTGGTGAAACACAGTTACTCATCACTTGTCCCCGAACTTATCGATTTACTTGTGGAAATGAATATTGGAGTCGAGGTTCTTCCATGCCCAGAGTTTGAAATGTTTGGGTTACACAGGGAACCCATGTCGAAAGATGAATACGAGGAGAGGGGACTTAGAAAAATCTGCAGGGAAATAGCCTCTGAAATTAAAGTAAAAGTTGATAAGTTCAGGGCCGCCGGTGTAAATGTGTATGGAGTCATAGGTGTTTCCGGTTCTCCAAGTTGCGGGGTGTTTAAAACAAATTTGAAGGTTAACCGAGAAAAAGTTGAAGTAAGCGGTATGGGCATCTTTATGGAGGAACTGTCCTCAATGCTGGATGTTCCCTTCATGGAATGGAAATACAAGGATCCTGAGGACTCCCTGGCAAAGATAAAAGAGACGCTAAGTGCCTTGCCGTCCAAGGAAAGGTGAAAGTAATGCTATGGAGAGATATGTAAAGGAAACCCCTACAAATACCCCTAAAATTAATTGGTTAAAACTGTGTCTTTTAAGTAAAATTCTAGCCCAAATAACAGGTATCAAGGCTAAGAAAAGGAAAGACCCTTTTAACCCGTATAGAAACGTTCCTTTTTTATCTGTACCCGCTACAGCTTTACTGTTAATCCTTATCTT
>JAOZFL010000105.1 GCA_027491455.1 Thermoproteota archaeon
CCGAGAATAAGTTTCTCTCCACTCCCTTTAATTATATCATCTAAACTTTCAGCTTCTCACATCCATTCATGAAAAAACTTCGCTGCCAACTTAATCCTGGCATGGCGCTAGGGTAAGTTGATTATTTGCTAAGTAAACTTACCCAGGTAAGTTTACTTAGAACCCCTCCCTTTTTACAGCTAGATCTGACCCGCATACAAAGTTATTAGCAGCTCTGGCTGCTTGATATAAATCTATATCTTTAAGGTGTCCAGGTATAGAAATAACGATGTTCGATGGCCTTTTTATGGGGACTTTAACTAGACCACCGATAACTCTAACAACTTTTCCATGCGACTTAACCACGTCTCCAGCTGCTACAAAGGACAATTCATTCTTTAAGTTCAGAGCCACTTGAACATCTAATTTATCCTTAAAAGAGGTGGATAGAACATTTAGTTGATAACTATTAAGGGATATCCTAATTGATGACTACTAAAAAAATAAAAGTTTATAATTTGCTGCCAAATTTATCTCTAAAGGGGGTGATAGGAGAGGGTATGGAATAGAGGAGACATAGATGGGTCTATTAAAAGGGCTAAAGGGATGAGGGATTGTTATGGAGAGGTGCATACCTTGAGAAGAGAGGGAAAAGTTGTAATCGTTGGTTTTGGTTTAATGGGTAGGCAAATCGGTCAGTTATTTGCTCAGAAGGGCTTTGAAGTGATCGGTGTAGACAGAACCGATGAAATACTTGGGACAGCACTTAACGAAATAATGGAGGGACGTTTCGGCCTTAAAAGAGCTGTTAAAAGGGGGAAGTTGACTGAAGAAGAAGCTAAGGAATCGTTTGAAAGAATTTCAACGACTACGAATTTAAAGGGGGCATGTGGAAAAGCTTCATTCGTCATAGAATCCGTTTACGAGGATTTAGCCCTTAAAAAGGATGTTTTTAAGAAAATAGACTCATACTGCAGAGGAGACGTTATCTTGGCAACTAACACTTCTACACTAAGTATAACTGAGATAGCTACAGCCACTAATAGACCAGACAAGGTTATTGGCATGCACTTTTTCAATCCTCCACAGGTAATGAGACTAGTGGAGGTTATTAGAGGGTTACTTACATCAAATGAAACCATAAACTTCACCAAGGACCTAGCAAGGAAGTTAGGAAAGCACCCCATTGTGGTTAAAGATTACCCTGGTTTCGCTACAAGTAGATTAGGGATAAAATTGTTCCTAGAGGCTTGTGAAATGCTGCAGGAAGGTGTAGCTAATATCCAAGACATAGATACATGCATGAGGCTTGGGTATGGCCATCCAATGGGGCCATTTGAACTAGCGGATCTAATAGGCTTAGATACAAGGCTTAAAATAATAGAGGCTTTGAGAGCACAGACAGGAGACCCTGCATGGAAAACACCAGTTATATTGAAACAACTTGTAGCTTCTGGTTATATTGGAGACCCTAAATTGAAGCCTGGAAGTAAAGGCGGTTTCTACGAATACTATAATCTCAAAAAGCCAGGGGAGGTTATGGGTAAATGAACTTCAAAACAATTATTTATGAGAAAAAAGATCATGTTGCCAGGATAACATTGAACAGACCAAGTGTAATGAATGCCCTTAACGAGGAAATGAGGAAAGATCTAAAACAAGCATTGAGAAACGCAGAGTTCGATGAAGATATAAGAGCTGTTTTAATTACTGGTTCCGGGGGGAATTTCAGCGCTGGAGCCGATATAAAGGAGCTTTTAAGCCTTAAGACAAGCGCCAAGGTGGATGATTGGCTTAAATTATATGGTATAGCCACCCTGACCGAGATCATAACTGGCATGAGAAAACCGGTAATAGCTGCTGTGGATGGCTACTGTGTCGGAGGAGGATTTGAACTTATACAGAGTGTTGACATAGTTATAGCTACTGATAAAGCAAAATTTGGCGCTACAGAGATAAGAGTAGGGCTTTTCCCAGGTGGCAGTGGAACTCAAATGCTACCTAGAATAGTGGGTTTACACAAAGCTAAGGAACTCATATTTACCGGGAACATTATTAGTGCTGAGGAAGCTGAAAAAATAGGTTTAGTGAATAAAGTGGTTCCAGTGGAGAAGTTGGAAGAAGAGGTTGAAAAACTAATTAAGAGGATTTTAGATAAAAGCCCTTTAATAATTGCTTTAGCCAAGGAAGCTGTAAATTTAACCCTTGAAAACAGCTTTTCAACAGGACTCAAAAAAGAGAAAAAACTATTCCTGCGCGGATGGGAAACAGAGGACAGAGTAGAAGGTTTAAAGGCATTTTTAGAGAAAAGAAAACCTGTTTTTAGGGGGCGCTGAGAATTGGTGTCTTAAATGGAGGTAGAGGAAAGGGTACGTAATAAGGAGTTAAGGGATAAAATCGTTGATCCATTGGAAGCAGTGAAAAAATTTGTTCCGGTTAAGGGTACAATAGCTTTTTGCGGTTTAGGTCAAATGAGTGCACCTAAGCTATTCCCTCAAGCATTAGCTAGGTACATCGAAGAAACAGGGGTTAAATACAGGTTAAACATATTTACAGATGGCTCAGCACCTCCAGAAGTGGATAGTTCTTTGGCGAAGTTTATTAACAGAAGATACTGCTACCAAAACAACCCGGTTATAAGGGATTTAATTAATAAGGGGATAGTGCATTACATGGACGCTGGCCTTTGCGATTTTAACAGGAAAATAAAACAAGGCTTCCTTAACATGGCAACTGGAGGCTTAGATTTAGCGGTGATAGAAGCTGTATCTATAACAGAGAACAACGGAGTGATTCCATGTTTATCAGTGGACTATATACCCACTATAGTTAACACCGCGAGAAAGGTGATAGTTGAAATTGCCACTTTGAAACCTACTGGTTTAGAGGGCATCCATGACATACCAGATTTTCCATTTGAAATCCCTTATAAGCCTATTCCAATTGCAAAGGTGACCCAGAGAATAGGGAACCCTTACGTTAAGGTTAAACCTGATAAAATAGCTGCCATAATTGAATCCAACCTCTCAGAGAAAGAGGTTTTCTATGGTAAAGCAACTAAAACAGAGAGGAAAGTAGCTGAGAACACAATTGATTTTCTATCTAACGAGGCTGCATCAGGAAGGTTACCTAAAAATCTTCTACCTTTACAGGTCGGTGTGGGCCCAATTGGAGATTCAATGGTTGCTGAGTTGTCCAAGTCAGAATTTGAGGGGATAGAGGTTTGGACAGAGCTTATGCAATGCTACTTTTTGGATTTAATAGATGAAGGGAAAGTTAGAGGTGCAAGCATGACCTCATTATACATTCCACCTGCGGAAATCAAGCACCTAGATGAATATATGATGAGAATAGTTGAAAACATGCATAAGTACAGGGACTTAATGGTTCTGCGTCCCACAGACATAACTAATAACTATGAAGTTGTAAGTAGACTTGGGGTGATTGCGATTAACCAAGCTGTGGAAGTAGATATATATGGCTTCGTTAACAGTTCTCATGTGTTAGGGGGTAGGATTATTAATGGACTGGGGGGTTCCGCTGAAATGGCTCATGCCAGTTATTTATCTATTTTCGCGACTACTTCAACAGCTAAAAACGAGAGGATATCCAGGGTGGTTCCCATGGTAACCCATGTTGACACTACTGATCACGATGTTGACGTAGTTATCACAGAAAATGGATGGGCTGATCTAAGAGGGAAATCTCCAAGGGAAAAAGCTAAGGAAATAATTGAGAGATGCGCCCATACAAATTACAAGGATGAACTCTTAAAGTATTTTGAAGATGCATGTAGAGAAGTTGGAGGACACATGCCTCATTCACTTGACAAGGCATTTTCATGGCATTTAGCTTATATCTCAAAGGGAGATATGAGAAAATCTATGTAACATTTTCTATTTTAAGTTTTTTACTTAGCCACAGGTAATTTTAAAAGGTGAAAAACATGGATTTCGCTTTCACCGAAGAACAAATGTTGGTGAGGAAAGCAGCTCGTGAATTTGCTCAA
>JAOZFL010000163.1 GCA_027491455.1 Thermoproteota archaeon
TTAAACCTTTATTTTTAGCTCTTTTTTTGGGTAGAAGCAGGAATTACATTCTTGAGATTTCCCTGAGGTTCTCATCCTAACCATAACTTTAACAATTTATGTAAAGCAGAGGTCTCTTTTATTTACCCTTGATGCCTCATATGAATGGAGGGTTTTTTGCCAACAAATATAATCAAAATACTTTAAAGGTTAATGGAAGTCGGAACGTTTCCTTTTTAATATTGGTTTTCAAAATTAAAGGAATTGTAAGTTATTTCTCAAGGGTCTTAACCATGTTTGAAGGGGGGAACATAGAGTTAAGTTATGACAGGGGGACTCTGTTGATTAAGGGTCCCTATGGAACCCCTTTCACAGTTTGGGATGGAAGGGTTAAGGCTTTCAGGGCCTCGGCATGTAAGTATGGAGATATTAAGGGGTTCCTGGTGAAGAGTGGACTGGTTTTCAGGGACCAAGTTATGGATCCCCCTCCTATGGAACTTCTTCAAAAAACGTTAAAGGTGGAGCTTAGAGACTACCAGAGGGAAGCTCTTGATGCCTGGAGGTCTTCAGGATTTAAAGGTGTGATTGTTTTGCCTCCTGGTTCAGGGAAAACATTGATTGCCCTTGAAGCAATGGCTGAATTGAAGGAACAAACCCTGATCGTTGTACCCACCCTTCCACTCTTAAGTCAATGGAGGGAGTTGATCCTTAAATGGTTCGGCTTTAAACCAGGTGTTCTCGGAGGAGGAAGAAAAGATCTGAGAGGCGTCACGGTTTCAACCTATGACTCAGCCTATTTAATGGCTGAGGAACTTGGAAACAAGTTTTACTTAGTGGTTTTCGATGAATGCCACCACTTAGCCTCAGAGGGGTACTCCCAAATAGGGGAAATGGTTGCAGCTGAGCATAGGTTGGGGTTAACTGCTACATTTGAAAGGGAGGACGGAGCCCACGTTAAACTTTTCTCTTTAATAGGGGGAATAGTTTACAGAGCTAAACCCATTGATTTCGCAGGGAAACATTTAGCTTCCTTCAACGTTGTAAAGGTACCTGTGAATCTGACAGGGGAAGAGAAAGCTGAGTATTACAGGTTGATGGATGAATACAGGGAAGCTTTGAAAAGGTCAGGTGTAAAGTTGAAAAGGTTATCTGATTTCAAGAAACTAGTTATGAGAAGTGGAGTGGATAAATCAGCTAGGAAAGCCTTGATATCCAGGAACAAAGCAAGGAAAATAGCTATTAACTCTTCATCTAAGCTGAAAGCTCTTTCAGAGATTCTTAGAGCCCACAGAGGAGACAAAGTCCTCATTTTCACCGAGTACAATGAAATGGCTCATTTAATCAGCTCAAAGTTCCTAATCCCAGTTCTAACACATAGAACAACCAGGGAAGAAAGAGAAGAGATACTTGAAGGGTTCAGAACAGGAAGATACACAAAAGTTGTAACCTCAAAGGTTCTTGACGAAGGCTTAGACGTCCCAGATGCAAGGGTAGCCATTGTACTAGGTGGCAGCGGGAGCAGAAGAGAATTTATTCAAAGGCTTGGAAGGATACTAAGGAAGAAAAGGGCTCTGTCAATCCTTTACGAAGTTGTTTCAACCGGGACAATGGAGGTTTCCACCTCTTATAGAAGGAAGAAAAACCTCGGGAGGTGAAGAATTGCTACCCTCAAACCTTTTAAGGGCAAGAGCCTTTAAAAACAGGTTAATCGTTAAATGGGCAAGAGGAACACAGCCTGAAATAGATTTATGCAGGGAATTAATCAAGGTTTACAGGGAAAGCATCGGAGGAGAAGTTAAACAATTAATCAGTAAACTTGAAGACCTTGAAGACTACTATGAATCCATGGGTTTTGATTACAAGTTCATCAGAGGTTTAACTATCCTTCTAGACAGGAAATGCACCTTTAAAAAGAAGGAAACACCTGTCAAACCCTTCGATTTAAGGAAAAGGGTTTTCGAGATTTGCAACCTCAAATTTGGAGGCTTTGCTTCATGTAAAAGTGAAAAGGAAAGTGTTTTGGAATTAACAGCTAAAGAAACTGGTTTAGAGAAAAGAGAAATTGAAGAATCCCTTTGGGCTGACCTTGAAGAGAAAACATTGGTTGATTCATTCAGCCAAGTTGAACCACAAGAGCTCTTAAAAAACTACAACCTATCCCTCCTCCAAACAGCTCTCTTCAAAGCTTTAAACCTAAAAGTTGAAACATCTGCTCCTGGCTGGGAGTTAAAGGGACTTGTCAGAGCAGTTAAGTTTAGGAAACTCATGTACCAAGTAGAGAAGATAAACGGAGGAGTAGTGTTAAATGTAAATGGACCAGCCTCAATTTTGAAACTTACAACTAGATATGGAGCATCTCTTGCCAAGCTTATCCCAAACATCACTTCATTAAGCAACTGGAAAATAGAGGCTTCAGTTATCAGGGGAGGAGACAGGAAAAGAATCCTTAAATTAAAAATTGGAAGTGAAAAAAGGGGGTTTTTCCCCTTAACACATGGATTGAAACCCAGCTATGACAGTGAAATAGAGAGGAAAGCTGCCTCCCTCTTTTCAAGCCTAGGATGGAAAGTAGAAAGAGAACCAGATGCACTACTAGCCGGTAACTACCTCTTCTTCCCCGATTTCAAATTGAAGAAGGGGCTTCTATCCATATACGCCGAGGTAATGGGTTTCTGGACAAACGATTACATCGAGAAGAAAATAAATAAACTGATGAAAATAGAGGAAAGTATACTTATCCTAGCAGATAAGAAAATGGCATGCTCAAAAATAAAATCTTTGCCCCACAGAGTCATTGTATACAATGGAAAACCAAGTGTTGCTCCAACCTCAAAAATACTCTTAGAAATAGAAAAGGAAAGAAAAGAAATGATAACTCAGGAACTCCGAGGAAAAATAACCTCTATTAAACTTAAACAAGTTTCAACAGTGGAGGAAATAGCTAAAAAAACAGGGGCCACTGTAAACCAAGTTCAAAGTTTCTTAAAACATGAAAACATCCATGGATACAATGTGATAGGCGGCGTCGTTGCAAGCAAAGAAACCCTGGAAAACATGAGGAAAGCATTAGCTGAAAGCAAAGTTAAAAACCTCGCAGAAGCCTCCAAAACCCTTCTAAAACTAGGTTTCCCACCAGAGTCACATGTAACAGTGATTAAAGCCATGGGGTACAAGTTAAAATGGAAATCAATGAAACCAGAGGACATAGAAATAGAAAACAAAGAGGAAACAACCTAAACAGAAACCCATCAAATCAATTAATAAGGGCATAGAAATCATTACGGGAAATTGGAGTTATATGAATTATATAAAAAGAGGTGTGGCAGTATTAGCCTACAACCATGATTTCTGGTTTATGCCCTCCTCCTTTTTCAAGAAACTCGGATACGAAGAGGTAGAAAGACAAGGCAGTGCTGTTATAATGCTCAAAGCATCTAAAGAAGTTTCCAATAGGTGTTCCTAATGTCTGTGAGACCATTTCTTTTACATCGCTTACAGTCCTATTATCAGGTTACATAGAGTATTAATCAGTCTTGACTCATCCTGGCCTTCTTTAAGTATTATGTTTAAGTTAATAAAACCCTCTTTTTTCAAATTCAGAAACTAATTGCGTATAATGGTTCATAAAGCTCAGCAGAAAAATCAGTAGACGTATATACCCACATTTGCTGAGGCACAGCAGGGCAACTGAGCTGATCAAAAGGGATTTGGCTGAGAAGGGGATTATGTACCTGTTAAGGGAGAAGACAAAGGAGATAATGGACATCTACGTAACGCTTAACTCAAGGGATGTTGAAGGCAAACTATTGGAGAAGTATGGATTGGAGCAAAGGGAGGAAATGGAAACCGTTAAGTGTCCAAGATGCAGACACATAAACCCGAAGAAAGCAGAGATATACCTGAGACGTGGTTTACAGTTCAGAGTTGAAAAGCAGAAGCAAATAATAGAGGAGGTAAGGGAATAGGAGGAATTAATAAGGGATACTTAAACTAATAACTAGAAGGGTTAAAACTTAAATATCCAACCCCTTAATTCTATGTTTTGCACCTTGAAGGCGGCTGAGGCTCAACAGTTAAACCAGAGCAGTATAGATGAGGGTGCAATAGTTCTGAGTTCAATGAAGGCTAAGCTAAAAGCTTGGAGACAAGTTTAAAAGGGTTAGCTAAATGGATAAAGGGTAAATGGGTGATGGTAACTTGGCCCCAAATTTCAATCCTTCTTTTTTGGTTCTTCCTCTGCTATGAATCTATAAAAATTTTACTTCAAAACCTTTGTTTATTTAGGTGTTTACATTTAAGTGAAAGGGTTCAAACATGGATTGGGGTGAAAGGACAAAGTTTAAGGTGGAGTCAGGAAAAAACAGTCATGCTGCGCCATGAGGTATAGAGAAATCATTATGTGGTATCGACTTGTGTGGCGATATGCTGTTTATAGCTCTTTCCATGTATTTCGAGGCAGTCAAAACCCTTCACAAGCTTTTTAAACAAAAGATCAGGTAATTGATTTTACAAATCCATATGGACACCTGAACTATGCCGAAGCAACTGCAAAGAATTGCCAAGAAAACCATTGCTCTATATTCCTTGACTCTGTATAAAACTTTAGGCCAGAGATGGAAATTGAAGGATAAAACATTAACTCTGCAAAAAACCCAACTTCGTGACACGCTGCTTCTCAGATATTTAGAGCTGAGCCTTTATTACACATTAACCTAGAAATTAAGTGGGCCAAAATTTGAGCTTGATTCAATGTAAGCGTGATTTTTGGACTTGATCTAGCAATTTGGCTCTTTTTTATGGTTACGTAGCGAGGTATATATGTTGCATTTGTTGCATTTATGTAGTCACTAAAAACGAAAGTTTTTTAAATATAAGATGTTAATTGTTTCTAACATTATGTTAGAAATATATAACTAAAAGGAGGTGGGGAAAATGTTTAGGAATAAATGGAGAAAAGCAACTTTCTGGATATGGGTTGCATCTTTTCCATGCGCCTGGATTGGATGGGTTTTAAGGGGTTATAACAGTGTTTTCGCCGCAGTTATGGTTGCAGGAGTAATAGGTTCCGTTGTAGGGCTTATAATATTAAAAACATTAGGAAGAGGGGGAAAAGAGTAAAATGATAAGACCTGCAACTGGAGTGGTAACGGTTGAGGTTGCTAAGGAAGGGACTTCAACCTACTTTATGAGCAGAAAAGATTTCAATAGATTGAAAATAAGAGACAGAACCGAATTCAGAATGTTGTAACCCGCAAAACTCATGTTAAATCTAATCGAAGTTGAAAATGTTTCTTCGTTAAAATCTCCATTAAAAAACTGTTTCTGTGTTCAATCTGTTTTGACATTGGAGAAATACGGTGGAGGGAAAAAATGAACCGAAAGCAATTCACGATATATAGAGTGTTGATATGTGCAGTTACCGGAGCATTATTGGGATACGCTGTATCATTAGGGAATACCTTGCTGACGGTAATTGCAATAGTTATTGGAATTATTTTACTCAACCTTGGAAGAAGGAGAGTTACAGAAGTTATTGAAGATGAAAGGATTTACAGAATAAGCGAAAAAGCATCTAGAAAAACATTAGAAATTTTCGGTGTAAGTATTGCATTAATAGGTGTATCTTTGATAGCATTGAATAAGTATGTAGAAGCCGGGTGTGCTTTAGCTTTCTCAGTATGTGCCTTAACACTGCTATACTTGACTTTCTACAGTTACTACAGCAGGAAAAGTTTGGGGTAAGCAAGGGTGTTGAAATGAAAACAAGAATAAAAGAGTTCAGAGCGAAATATAACCTAACACAAGAGGAACTTGCAAAGAAGGTCGGAGTAAGAAGGGAAACCATTGTTTTTCTGGAGAAGGGAAAGTACAATCCATCCCTTAAACTAGCATATAAAGTAGCTAAAGCGTTAAAAACAACAATTGAGGAGTTGTTTATATTCAATGAAGACAATTAATTAAGTGGCTGGTAGGATACGGATTAAAAGCCTTATGAAGCTGCGGCAACAAAGTTGCCGCAGAGTTCCGGGGTCAGAGCTGAAATAAATTAGAGGGAATAGAACAATTTGAGGAATTAAAGGGAGTTGATAATGGAATTCAACTCCTTTTCAAATGTTTCAACATCATTTCTCATAGTTTAGCTGATTGATGTTGACTTTTCTT
Organism: Thermoproteota archaeon; assembly: GCA_027491455.1. Taxonomy (GTDB): domain Archaea; phylum Korarchaeota; class JAOZGF01; order JAOZGF01; family JAOZFZ01; genus JAOZFL01. The sequence continues at coordinate 6,142 of JAOZFL010000163.1, forward strand.
AAAAATAGATTTATTATTCCTTTAGTTCTTTTAATAGTAATTGAGGTGGAAATGGTTAAGGTTGAAAAGAAGATTAGGGTTCATAGAGAAGGGAGGGTTTTTGAAGTTTTAGCTTTATTCGATACCGGCTCAAGAAGCAGCTATTTTAGTAAGGATTTCGCTGAGAAAATAGGGTACGAACCTATAAAAGAACAGAGAGATTCCGTTAGCTGTGAAGGAAGAATATGCTAGGCTTATCGGTGATGCAACGGTCTATTTAGAGGTTGAGGGATATGTCTTGCCAGAAAGAGAAACAATCGGGGTAATCGAGGATTTAATAACCGATGCAATCGTGGGATTAAATATCATGGAGAAGTACGGAATCTATATTGAGGATGATGAGATAAAGTTTAAACATATTCCTCCAACATCGATGGTAATATAGAAAAATAAGCCAAAGAGGCTGGCTTTACCCCTTTGACCTTTTATTTTAAAAGAGCTATCTGAAGGCTTTACTTCTTCACTTACAGTTGCTTTTGCTACAGAACTGTTGATGTGATTAGTAATTTCCTTAAATCTATCCATTTTAAAGTTCTGAAATCATCCCATCCTTGGAGCAATGCGTCAATTTTAGTTCTATCTGGGCTTTTTTAAATTGAAAATCGAAAATTTTATTTGTGAATCCCACCCCGGATAGGACAGTTTCGAACGGCTTAGAATAAAAAACCTTTAATTTCCCTCATTTAAGGTAAGCCTTGAGAAAACTAGATTTAAGAGCATCCTCTTTTCCTCAACTGATGCTCTTTGATATATCTCCCTTACTCTTTGAGATAGCTCTAAAATGTTTACTTCGAGTTCATAGTATTTGTTTTGGGCGTTGCTGTGTCTTTCAGTTTCTTTTCGTAAAATTCCGGTGTTATTTTTCCATCCTATTTGTCATCATAGAGGAGGCTTAATCTTTTCTGAAAGCGATAAAGGGGAGTATTAATAATTTTCTCGTAACAATGGAAATATGTTCTCGGTAAATTTAATTTAATACCTTGATTGTCTGGAAAAATTTTCCTAAACGTTCAGACATCCAAGAAAAACACTTACAGGCACAGCTAAGGGTTCCTCGTTAAATTCCTCTTTGGTTAAAGTTATGACACTTTTAATTTTTCCTACTTTTAACATGGTTATCTTTGGTTTTTTCTTGTATTTCACTTCTATTCCCAGTATTTCATCACCAAAAGCTGTTATGTCTATTTCTCTCTTGTCCTTCCAGTAACCAACTTTATACCTTCTAGCCAAGTGGGATGCAACTATGCTTTCCACCATTACCGGATCTTCAGGTTTTTTAGTGAAACACCAAAATGAGAAAACTTGATAGAGAAAGGGATCTGTAATGTGCATCTTTCTCTGCTTGTAGAATACTTCTATTCCCTTGTTGGGATCTATATAGTAAAGAATCTTTAGGAGAAAGAGTTTTTCCAGTGTATCTATGTAATAGAACACTGTTTTGTGGGATTTAATTTCAAACTCCTTTGCAATCCCGTGAAAACTTACTGTGGATGGAACCTTCTCTATTACGGCTTTAAGGATCCTCTTCATTATGCTTTCGTTTCTTCTTAGCTTTGCAATGTCCCCCTTTATCCAGCTTAAATATGTATCGATCACACCGGTTGAAACCTCATTCCTTTCCAGCAGAGATTTTACTGCTAGGGGAAACCCTCCGCATCGAAGGTAAGATTCAAAAATCTTGTTTAGCTCATCCAACCAAGGCAAACTTTTTAAGCATGCTTTCCTTATTTCCTCTTTCCTCAAAGTTTTTATTTCCCCTATGTTTTCAAGCACTTCCTTGTTAACAATCTCTATGAATTCCCTGAAGCTTAAAGGATACATAACAAAATCTTTTCCTCCTCCTCTCCTCCCCGGAAAAGTTTCGATTTCCCTTTTGGCAAACATGCTTAATGACCCTGTTAACACAAGAACGTCACCTTTGAAGTTCCCCATATCAACATGCCACTTTATAGCTCTGTACCACTCCCTTGGAAAAGTCACTTCATCTAAAAGAATAAAAGACGTCTTGATTTTTTCAGCTTCCTTTATTTTCAAGTACTCCCTAATAATTTCATCCAATTCTTTAAAATCAGCCAATTGATCGCATCTAAAATAGAAAATAGCTTTTGGAGTTGTTTCTTCCAGTAACCTCTTTACCAGAAGCTTCAATAAAGTAGTTTTACCCACTTGTCTAGGCCCAAAAACAAAATGGAGAGAATAAGGCTTAACCCCTATTTCTTCAATGATCCGTGGCACCCATTTTATTTTGCTCTCTTTCCACTTCCTGAAATCTTCATCCTTCTCTATGTATTCCTTCCCTTTCCACCAGGGATTATACTCTTCAAGCATATTGGTATTTATATTACCAATTATTTAAATAATTTTTGGTATTTAAAATACCAATTTTTCGAATTCATTAAACAAGTCGCTTGAAGAGTATAATAAAAATGGAGACGGATAAACCCCATCCGAAAGGGTGGAGTAGTTCACGAAGAAGCTGTACAGCTGCATCTTACGACTTAAGGTTAGGGGCAGAGGCATGGGTTGGCCCTACATTGGAAGAAAGGAAGCATCTTGTAGATCTGAGGAAAGTTGAAGGTAATCATACTGCGTCAGGCTTAGACAGTTCATCATTAGATAAAAACATCCCTTTTTAGAGAAAGGGGTAGGGACAGTTTTGCGAGACTCATTCGACGTAGCTTTAGAAGAATTTGGGAAGCTTTCATTTGAAGAGTTAAAGTTCTCTTAAAAAACGCTTATACACTATGTGAAGATGAAATTAAACATGTTTTTAGTGAAAACCAGATATTAAAGGAAATCCTTATTTGTGACGGTAAAAATGTTTTACACATCAAAGAAAGGGGGAGGAATTACAAACAAAATAATAAAAAGCTGATGAATAAAGAGGAAAAGCATGTTACATGATTGGTAAATCAAGTTCAAACAGAGGAAACAACAGGCTTTATCCTTAAATAAAGACCTTTTTTCAAGAAATATTACTTACATTATTTGTTGAATGTTGAAAAACGGAAAGGAAGTTTACAATTTGTCTGGATAGCTACTCAGACTAATCGTTGTTCCGGTAACATAAGGAAGTGTTTGACAGGGTGCCTGAATGGTTTAAGATTTTAAGAGAGGTTTATCAAAGAAATTTTAAACTCGCTTAAACTTCTAAACCTATCCTGTAAGCGTAAAGTAGATAAACTGGTAAGTATTTCAGGTCCTTCCAATTCTTCATAAAGTCTCTAACTATCTCTACCTCCCGTAACTTTCCATTAAAATAGTATTTGGAAATGGCTTTTCTTATCCCTAAATCTTCAGCTGGGGCTTGACCAATGCCTAATCCTGCAATTGCTACCATTTTAGCAGTCCATTCACCTATTCCCTTAAATTTCGTTAACTCCTCTAAAATTCTTTTCTCATTCCACTTTGCAACTTCTTCAACTTCAAAGTTTCCTCTAGCCACTTCTTTAGAGAAGTTGATTATGTATTTTGCCTTTCTCTGACTTAGACCGCATCTTCTCAATTGTAAGATGGATGCGTTTGCAAGTTTGTCTGGTTTAGGAAAACCATAAAATTTTTCTCCTTCAAAGGTAATGTTCTCACCGAAAGCTTTGACTAAATTGGAAATTATCTTGAAGGCGGCGTACAGCGAAATCTGTTGCTGTATTATAGATTTAATGACTACCTCGTAAACAGTGACACCCATTTTAGGAACTTTTAAACCATACAACTTTTCCTTGATCTTCCTAAGCTTCTCATCCCTCTCCATGAATCTATAAAGCTTTGATAAGTCATCATTTAGATTAAGCCAGTAAATTATTTTCTCTTTAATCCTCTCTCTAGTTTTAATGGGAAGGCTGCTGGAAGTTGCCACCAGCCTTGGTTTATTTATGCTTCCCTCAAAAGTAATTTTAGCTGGAATGACCCTGTCATTCACCAAAAAAGCTCTTAATAAACCATTACCCATCCTTCTCTCAGGAAATGGTCCACTACCCTCCCTTAACAACATAAAATCCAAGCTCAATTCAAAATTGTAGGGAGGCTTCGGAAAGATTAATAGTTTAGACGTCTTTCCACCTTCATAGCGATTAAAGTAATCCCCTGACATCTTCCCTATCCTTTATTGCTTTATTACTATTGATATTAACCTTCTAATTAGATAATTTACTTAACAGCTTAATTGTTTTCATGCTTCTAGATGTCACGTAAACCTTTTCTTTAAAGTATTTAGATAAAGCCTTCTCCATCCTTGAACTGTTGCATAATGAATCTTCTTTTCTCAAAAAACTGTGTTACCTATCCCAACGACTCTAACTATTCTTAAATTCTCATCCCCTATGCTTCTACACAGTTCAAGCACTTGCTTCTTAGATATCCTCCTACTTTTAAAAATTGACCTCCCTACCAAATGCTACTCTCCTGGCTCAAAACAGTCATTAATTGATTTAACTAACTTATTTTAATCTTAATAACAGGTGTTCTGCCAATATTTCATCTTGTAATTTCATCATGGATTAAAGGAGCTATAACGAATCTCTAACTTATTTGCACCATATAAATCAATTCTTTCACAACTTCAATATTTCGCTCGGATTTACTCGGTTTCCTCGGCCAACTCCTCCATTATTTATCTCTTAGTAAGGCATTCTAATTGCACTAGTTGATTTCGTTAAGAAAAAGTAAAGTTTCACAAGTGTTTATAT
>JAOZFL010000214.1 GCA_027491455.1 Thermoproteota archaeon
TCACATGGAAACCTTTCCCTTCACAATTTAAAAACTTGAAGTCCTTTCAATGCTTCACCAAGCTCCTCTTCTATCCAGGAAAAGTTTGCTTAGAAACTTATATCTAATACAGATGTTTATCCTATCCACTTATTTCTCTCCATCCATTATCTATTTCAATAGGAAGCTCCTCAACCGGTTTTAACAGAGGATAACCCTATACCATTAATCCAAAGATTTAAAAAAGAAAGATGAACAGTGAAAAGCTTTGAAGACACCCAAGTATGGAGGCAAAACAATGGGAGAAGAAAAGTACATATATGACTTCGAAGAAGGAAGCGCTGAAATGAAAAAACTACTGGGGGGAAAAGGGGCAAACTTAGCTGAAATGAGCAATATAGGTGTACCTGTCCCTCCAGGGTTCACAATAACGACAAAGGCCTGCATAAAATACATGGAAAATGGAAATAAATTCCTAGACACAATTTGGCCAGAAGTGCTTCGACACATGGAGAAACTTGAAGTAAAAACCGGGAAGAAATTTGGTGATGAAGGAAATCCCCTCCTTGTCTCAGTGCGCTCAGGGGCACCGATCAGTATGCCAGGGATGATGGATACAATTCTAAATGTCGGTTTAAACGATGAAACAGTTGAAGGACTAGCCAGATTAGCTGGTTCCCGCTTCGCATATGACAGCTACAGGAGACTCATCCAAATGTTCGGGAGCATAGTGATGGGGATTCCAAGAGAGGAATTTGAAAGGCTCTTAGAAGAGAAAAAGAAGAAGTACAACGCAGAATCCGACGCTGATCTACAGGTTGAAGCTCTGAAAGAACTTGTCGATGACTATAAAAAATTGATAAAGAAGAAAACAGGTAGAAACTTCCCGCAAAACCCTTTAGAACAAATAAGAATGGCGACAGAAGCAGTTTTCAAGTCTTGGAACAACAGAAGAGCAATAAAATACAGGGAAATCCATGGAATACCAGATGACTTAGGTACAGCTGTGAACATTGTCGCCATGGTTTTCGGGAACATGGGATTTGACTCTGGAACAGGTGTCGCCTTCACAAGGAACCCTGCCACAGGTGAAAACAAGATATACGGTGAATATTTACCGAATGCCCAGGGAGAAGACGTTGTAGCAGGTGTTAGGACACCTATGAAAATCGATGAACTAAAAGAAAGACACCCCAACCTTTACAGGGAGCTGATAGGGATCTGTCAAAGACTTGAGAAACATTACAGAGACATGCAGGACGTGGAGTTCACGGTTGAAAGGGGGAAACTTTGGATTCTTCAGACGAGGACAGGGAAAAGGACACCCTTAGCAGCTGTCAGAATGGCTGTAGAAATGGTTGAAGAGAGGGTGATTTCAAGGGAAGAAGCTGTGATGAGGGTTTCACCAGAGGACGTTGAGAAGCTTCTACATAAACAAGTTGATCCGAAAACCAAAAAGGAGGTTATAGCAGCTGGTTTAGCTGCTTCACCAGGTGCAGCTGTCGGCAAAGTTATTTTCAACTCGGATGAAGCAGAGGAGATTGGGGGGAACGAACCCCTAATACTTGTCCGTCCAGAAACAACTCCTGACGATGTTGGAGGGATGGCTGCTGCACAGGGTATACTTACCGCTAGGGGTGGAATGACGAGTCACGCAGCAGTTGTCGCCAGGGGAATGGGTAAACCCTGCATAGTGGGCTGTGAAGCCATAAAAATAGACCTTGAAAGAGAAGAGTTCAGAGTTAACGGCTTAATTGTAAAGAAGGGGGACTGGTTAACCATTGACGGTTCAACTGGAGAAGTTATGCTTGGAAAACTTAAATTGATAGAACCTACCTCCACACCTGAACTGGAGAAAATTCTTGGATGGGCAGATGAAATAAGGGTTCTAGGTATTTACGCCAACGCAGATCTCCCCCCTGACATAAGGAAAGCAGTTGAACTTGGAGCTGAAGGGATAGGGCTTACAAGGACTGAACACATGTTCCTAGCCGAAAGGTTACCGATTTTCCAGAGAACAATACTCGCTGAAACAGAGGAGGAAAGGAGGAAAGTCTTACTTGAAGAGTTGAAGCCCCTTCAAAAGGAAGACTTCAAGGAAATCCTGAAAATAACTAATGGACGGAAAACCATAATTAGACTTTTAGACCCGCCTCTCCACGAGTTCCTACCAGGTTTAAATGATTTATTAGTGGAAGTTACAAGGATGGAGGCAAAGGGAAAGGTTGGAAAGGAACTTGAGGAAAAAAAGAAGCTTTTAAAGAAAATTGAAGATCTCTACGAGTTCAACCCCATGCTTGGGTTCAGAGTTTGCAGACTTGGAATAGTTTACCCTGAAATCTACGAGGCCCAGGTTAGAGCAATAATCGAGGCAGCTGTTGAACTTAAGAAGAAGGGGTTAAACCCTAGACCAGCCATAATGATACCTGGAACAATCCATAAAAACGAGTTGATAGAGCTCAGGAAACTGGTTGAAAAAGTTGCAGAGGAAACATTTGAAAGGGAAGGGGTAAGGGTGAAATACGAATATGGCACAATGATAGAGATGCCTAGAGCAGCTATAACAGCTGATGAAATAGCAGAGGTCACAGATTTCTTCTCCTTTGGAACAAATGACCTCACACAGACAGTTATGGGGATGAGCAGAGACGACGCTGAGAGGAGGTTCCTCCACATCTACATAGATAAGGGGATCCTACCGGAAAACCCGTTTAAAACACTTGACACTAAAGGTGTAGGTGAAGTTATGAGGATCGCTGTAACCAAGGGTAAAAGAACAAACAGTGAACTGGAAATCGGAATCTGCGGTGAACATGGAGGAGACCCTAAATCAATTGAGTTCTGCCACAGACTAGGGATAAACTATGTAAGTGCATCACCCTACAGGATACCAGTTGCAAGGTTGGCTGCTGCACAAGCGGCGATAAAATACAAATACGGTGAGTTGACGAAGAGAGAAATAGAGGCAATGGAGATACCTGTGAAAAGATAAACCCTGTAACTTTCAGAAGCCAATTTAGGCACTAACACCAATTCCATTAACACTGCAGCTCCACAAGATACATTTCCCCAAACCCTTACCACATAAATATTTTTAACTTTATCGGCGGGAAGTCCCCTTTCCGA
>JAOZFL010000072.1 GCA_027491455.1 Thermoproteota archaeon
ACTTAAACTTGTTCAGTTAAACTTTCATGTAAAACTGGAGACAGAAGAAATAGAAACAACTAGATCTGCTGGCAGGGTGCTTTCAGAGAAACTGATTGCAAATGAAAATATCCCTAGACACAACGTTGCATTTTATGATGGCTATGCACTTAGGTCAGATGACACAAGAACGGCATCTGCAGTTACCCCTGTTAAATTGAAGGTTACAAAGGATTTTTCCTTGGTGGAAGATGAAAATAAAACTCTTTTGGGGTGTGGAGAAGCAGTTTATATTTCAAGTGGTTCACCTTTACCCATTGGAGCGGACGCTGTAGTTAGAAGGGAAAAAGTCTATGAGGAAACAGGAGAAATAGTTTTGAATGAAAGAGTTGAGCCAGGTGACGCAGTTATTCATGTAGGCGATGACTTAAGGAAGGGAGAAGAAATTTACCCAGAGGGATACTTAATCAGGCCCCATGACATCGGCTTAATGATTAAACTTGGATGTAAAAGGGTAAGGGTTTACAGGAAACCAATAGCCATGTTTTTATCCGCTAGACACGGTGAAAATGAAGGCCCAGACGGTACAACTCTTTCTTTAATGGGTTTACTTAGATCCATAGGTATAGAAACAGTTTATAAGGGAGAAATAGGCTTGGATAGAGAGAAAACAGCTGAATCCTTGAAGAAGGCTTCGACTAAAGGTGATTTCATTGTCACGGTTGGAGGGGCATCGAAAGGAAAGGAGGACTGTATTCCAGAGATCGCCCGGGAAATCGGGAGGCTTCTCTTCCATGGGGTTAACATGAGCCCTGGAAAAGTCTTTGGCTTCGCGTTACTGAACAATAAACCACTATTCATTGTTCCTGGCTTCATAGGTTCAGCTATAGCTTCAACTTTAACGTTCATTGTTCCCATGATTTCCAAACTCCTTATAAAGAAGTTCTCATCTTATTTAACCTTGAAAGCATGTTTAATGAACAGTTTAAAGAGTAAACCAGACAAATATGCATTTAAACTTTTAAAAACATGTTTAAACAGTGAAGGGGAACATCTGGCTTACCCGATAAATAAAGTGATGGGTGGTTCAAGTCTAGTTTCCTCGATTACCCAAGCGAACAGCTTCGCTCTCCTACCTCCAAACATTGAGCTTGAAAAGGGAAGCATTGTTAAAGTCTACTTCTTTAAACAATTTGAGCCGTTCGATCAACAGAAAACCGAGGGTTTCCCTTTCTCGTTAAATGAATTTACATCAAGTTATACATGTCAAAGAGAAGCAATAAGAATTTAAGCAGCCACAAAACATAACCAGTCTCTGTTTTTAAAGCATACATGTCTTTATGCAAATGGACTCAATAAAGTGTAGTTTACAAGAATTTAAGGGTAACTTGTGCCTTATATTAAACAGAGGAGTTGAAGCTGTTTCAGCTTTAAAATTCCCTTTTAACATTTCAAGTGATATTAAAAGCCTTATTTTTCTGGTTTCATCCATCTCTCAATCGCATAATTTCTTAGGGATGCACCACTTTAAGCTCAGTGAATTTTTCTATAACTTTTCTCATCTTTAAAATCCCATTGTCACATGTTACGAGCAGCTTTATTTTATCCATCAACATGCTTGTATATAAGATATGGAGTAGATCTAAAGCCCTTAGCTTCAACTTTTCAGCTAAAGCTGCAGCCATCGAATACTCAAACTGTATTCTTATCTTTAGATTCCTAGAATAAATTGTGGTAAGATATGTTTTTGATGCAAATTTTAAACTGCAGCTTTCTATCACAAAATAAACAATGGTTCATCCAAAGCAAACTTTAACTTATGAAAGGATTTTTCCTCCTTCTTTAAGATTTTAAAGGTTTATCTTGGAGAAAATTAAATGTTAAGTTTTCACCCTATGTTAAAGATTTCATTCAAATAAAGTTCTCATTTACTGAATGAAATTAAGCATATACACCTAATATATTAACTATTTGGAAAGGAAGTTAAAATCGCTTAATTTTTAAAGGTTAAACGAGAAAAATTTTTATTTATTTGAGCCATATAATTTAAAAATTTTTATTTTATATAATTAACTGAGGATTTTTTTTAGTTGAATGGAGATTAGCTGTCCATGAATAAACGTATTAAAGACTCCTTTAAGGAGGAAATAAAAAGGGAAACCTTTAGAATCAAGGGCATGCACTGTGCAGGATGTGCCCAAACCATTGAGAAAAACTTAGCTGCACTGGAAGGAGTAATTAAGGCCAATGTAAACTTTGCAGCTGAAAAAGCAGTTGTAGAGTTCAACCCTGAGAAAATAAACCCCCTTAAAATAGAGAAAACTATTTCTAAACTTGGCTATACAGTTGTCCATGAAAAAATCACGTTGGGAATAAGTGGAATGAGCTGTGCATCCTGTGCACTTAGGATAGAGAAAGTTCTTTCAAAACAGGAAGGTGTTTACAGGGCTAACGTTAATTTCTCAGCTGAAAAAGCATATGTAGAGTTCAACCCTGAGCAAATCAATCCTTCTACGATTAAAAAAGTCATCCATGACACAGGTTACAAAGTGATTGAACAGGTAGAGACAATTGAAGACAGAGAGAAAATGGAAAGGGAAAGAGAAATTAAAAGTTTAAGGTTTAAGGTGATAGCCAGCTTGGCTTTGAGTATTCCAACTTTGATTTTCAGTTACTTCAAGGTTTTGCCTCTAATACCCAACGAGGCTTGGCTTTTTATCTTGGCAACTCCAGTCCAATTCTACATAGGTAAGATCTTCTATGTAGGTGCATTTAAGGCTTTAAAAAATAAATCTGCCAACATGGACACTTTGATTGCGATAGGTACATCGGCTGCATGGCTATACAGCACGATAGTTACTTTTCTCCCTGGTTTCTTCCAGGGAAGAGAAGTTTACTTCGACACAGCGGCCTTAATTATTTCCTTCATTCTTTTAGGTAAGTATTTAGAAGCTATCGCGAAGGGAAGAACCTCTGAAGCAATAAGGAAACTCATGGGTCTACAGGCTAAAACAGCAAGGGTAATAAGAGATGGAGGAGAGATAGAAATCCCAGTGGAAGAAGTCCAAGTCGGAGACATAGTTGTTGTTAGACCAGGGGAAAAGATACCGGTTGACGGAGTAGTTGTTGAGGGGTACTCGGCTGTCGATGAAAAAGTGATAACGGGTGAAAGCATACCGGTAGAAAAGAAAATTGGAGATGAAGTGATAGGTGCAACGATCAACAAAACAGGGATGTTGAAGTTTAAAGCAACAAAGGTAGGTTCAGATACAGTTTTAGCTCAAATCATAAAAATGGTTGAGGAAGCAATCGGTTCCAAGGCACCGATACAGAGGCTTGCAGATGTTGCAGCATCTTATTTTGTACCAGCGGTTATCACAGCGGCTTCAACAGCCAGCATTGTATGGTTAGCTATCGGTATGCCCTTCACCTTTGCACTAACCATTTTCATAGCTGTCTTAATAATCGCTTGTCCATGTGCTCTAGGCCTAGCAACACCCACAGCTATAATGGTAGGTGTAGGTAAGGGAGCTGAAAACGGCATTCTGATAAAAAGCGGTGAAGCATTGGAAACAGCACATAAACTAAAAACAATAGTATTTGACAAAACAGGTACCCTCACCAAGGGAGAACCAGAGGTGACAAATATAATGGTTTCACATAAACCAGTAACCCTTCAAGTTTCAGGTAACCCTACTAGCAACTACTTGAATGTTGTAAGCGAAAAAGATGTGCTTCTGTTTGCTTCGATAGCCGAGAAAAACTCTGAACACCCGTTGGGGGAGGCAATAATTAAAAAAGCTAAACAGAAAAACATTGAAATTCCTGACCCTGAATTTTTCAACGCCATCCCTGGACACGGCGTTGAAGCTATGTACAAAGGAGTTAAAATATTGCTTGGGAATAGAAGGCTAATGGAGAAAAACAAAGTGAACCTAGAGCATCTAAGCGAAGTAATAGAGAAACTTGAAAATGAAGGGAAAACAGCTATGATCTTGGCGTTAAATTCAGAGGCTGTCGGGGTGATAGCTGTCGCTGACACGTTGAAGGAGTACTCTAAGGAAGCAGTCAAGGTTCTCCAGGGGATGAGCATCGAAGTAATTATACTTACAGGGGACAATCAAAGGACAGCTAAGGCAATAGCCAGGAAACTAGGCATAGAAAGGGTTTTAGCAGAGGTTTTACCCAATGAAAAAGCAAATGAAATAAAGAGGCTTCAAGAAGAAGGGAAAAAGGTGGCCATGGTTGGAGACGGAATAAACGATGCTCCTGCACTGGCACAGGCAGACATTGGTATAGCTCTAGGAAGTGGAACTGATGTGGCGATGGAAACTGGAGACATAGTCTTAATAAGAGATGATCTGAGAGATGTTGTCAGGGCCATCCAGTTAAGTAAGGCTACAATGAGGAAAATAAAGCAAAATCTTTTCTGGGCTTTCGCATACAACACAGCTCTAATCCCGTTAGCAGCAGGTGTGTTTTATCCGTTCACACATGTACTGTTAAACCCTGTTTATGCAGCGGCTGCAATGGCCAGCAGCTCAGTTACAGTTGTAACGAATGCTTTAACCCTTAAAAGGTTTAAACCTAAAATTTAATTTTTAAAATGGGAGGAGGTGTTTAGGGAATGGCTAAAGACCCTGTTTGTGGAATGGAAGTAGATGAAAAAACAGCTGAATACAAATTAGAACACATGGGTAAAACGTATTATTTCTGCTGTCAAGCATGTTTAGAGAAATTCAAGGAAAACCCTCATAAATACATGGAAATGTAAAAAAAGAAGCTTTAACTCGTAACTTGACCCCCAAAAACTTGCTGGTAGCCCCTAACCTTTGGGGCTACCTCAAAGCCGAAAGAGGCATATAAGCTGAACTCTCAATAACACATTGCAAAACAAGAAAAGACTGCAAAGGTTTTTTAATTATTTAAAGCAAATGAGAAGCGTTTCTATGTTTACCGGTCTTAAAAGTCATCATTT
>JAOZFL010000190.1 GCA_027491455.1 Thermoproteota archaeon
AGTGCAACCTTCATTGTAGGTACTGCGGTGGAAGCTTTCCAAGAGATAAAGTACCGTGGAAAATAAATTATCGATTCAGAGACCTTAAAAAGTTTTTATCTAAGGATAACAAAGTCATCTTGGCTTTTTATGGCGGTGAACCTTTACTTAACCATGAGTATGTAGCAAGGGTTTTAAAGGAGGTTAAGGCTGAAAAATTCATTATACAGACAAATGGAACCCTTGTAAAGAGGTTGAAGCCGATTTTTTGGAGGAAAATGGATGTTGCTTTATTATCGATTGATGGTAGAAAGGAAATCACAGATCACTACAGGGGGAAGGGGGTTTACAACAGAGTTATTGAAGCAGCTAGGTATCTCAGGGAAATTGGTTTCAAAGGAGATTTAATAGCTAGAATGACGGTTTCAAGCCAAACAAATATTTTAAGCGATGTTAAACATTTGCTTTCATTAAAGCTATTTAACCATGTCCACTGGCAGCTCGACGTGGTTTGGAGTAAACCATGGAGGGGATTCGATGAGTGGTTAGAGAAAAGCTACAAACCTGGTATTTCAATGCTTATTAAGTTTTGGTTGAGGGAAATGGAGAAAGGAAGAGTTCTAGGTATAGTTCCATTCCAGGGAATAATCAAGGCGCTGATCAAGGGTGCTATGCCTTCACCTCCATGCGAAGCAGGTAGAAAGGCCTTTGCGATTTCAACCAATGGAAAAATACTGGTTTGCCCCATAGCCTTTGATGTTAAATGGGGAGAAATAGGGGACATTGAAACAAGCAGTCCTTGGGATTTAATGGATGCCGTTAAGATTTCAAGTCCCTGTACAAAATGTGGAATATTCAAGTATTGCGGTGGAAGATGTCTTTACGCCTATAAAGAACGCTTTTGGGGCATGGAAGGCTTCAGGAAAATATGTGAGACAACAGGTTACCTAATAAAAAGTTTAAAGGAGATTTATCCATCTCTTAGAGATCTTATAGGGAGAGGAATAATAGATGAAGATGAGGTTCTATACCCTCCCTTTAACAACACAACTGAGATAATTCCATAGAGGGAGTAGAACCGCTAAAAAACCGAATAATCGTCTAATTCATTTTCCTTTTCCGTCGAATTTGAACTTTAAAAGTGTAATGCTTTTAAAGTCGAACAGCCAATTAACTCTTTTAACCAAGAGTAACTAAGAGTCATGGGTTATAATTGAAAAAGGGGTGAAAATTGAAATTTAAAAATTACCTTGGGTTTTTATTGCTTTTAACCTTAACCCTGAGCTTTCTAACACCCTTAGCATCTAACTCGTCCTGTACAAATCCCATTGATTTATCAAATAGATTTGAGTTGTTAATTGGTAGGGAAGTACTGATAATCTATGGCCAAAAAGCAGCTGAAAAAGATGTTAAAGCTGCTAACTTAATAAATAAATCCTTAATGAACGTCACAAATCTATCTGTTCGTGTTGTTAGTGACTCTGATGTTTCCCCAGATGATCTCATTAGGAATGATTTAATATTGATTGGTGGACCACTGGCTAACAAGGTGACCCAGAAGCTTCAATCTGAACTATCGGTTTGGTTAACTAAATTAAACGGTAAATTAACCCTTTTTGCCGCTGGTCTTCTTCTTCAAAACAGTAACGTCGGTTTGGTCTCCCTTGATGAAAATCCTTTAAACAATGAGAAATATGTTTTCACAGTTATGGGTATGACAAGGAATGGAACCCTTGCAGCTGCAATGGCGTTTTCAGATTCTAAGATTTTAATGAAACAGGTAAGTGTCATTTTATCAGTTGATGGAGAATACAAGGAGTACGGGTCCTTTTCAGCCCTATCAGATGACTTGAGATCGAAGTTTCAGGAGCTCTACCAAGTTTACCCTGTACCCATCTTCATAGTTGGAGTTGCCAGTACCTTCAAAGTCCCTTAAAATTTCAACTTGACTTAAAGTATTCTATGTTCGCTCCCTTCTTTATTAGCTTCAATAAATGTCTTCCCTCCTTAGAGTTCTTCTTGATAACAAGTTTCCCCTTTTCATCTGTGTAATCTGAAAGGAGGAACTTTCCATCTGCATATATTTCTACTTCTCTATTTTCGTAGCCCTTTGGAAGATTTAAAGCTATTGTTTTCCGACTAATTCTCCAGTTTGCCTTTTTAGCTGTTTTAACAGGCATAACAACGACTTCTTCCCCGAAGGAATATATCTCAAATTCAAGTGAATCTGTAGCTAGGTCCTTAACCTCGATCACTGGTCTGGCAAGTGACTTATCGGTGAAACCAGTTGGCACTTTTGTCTTTATGTTAAGGGTGTAAACTTTCTTTACTTTTCCATCTTTGATGAAGATAACTGTGTCGACTATTTGAGGGATTATTCCAAGCTCAACTCTTCCCAAAAGTCTTTGAATCGCGTCAATTGGTGAGGAGGCATGGGTAACTCCCACCATGCCTACCCCTGCAAGTCTCATGTCGGCATAAACCTGGAAATCATTTGTTTTCCTCATTTCATCGAAAATCGTGTAGTCGGGTCGAACTAAAAGGAGAACATCAGCTGTTTTAGCCATGTCTCCCTTAATCGATGTGTATTGACTCACCTGTGGAGGGACTTTAAGGTCTCTTGGGCTTTCCATGGTTTTAACGATTCTCCCCTTCCTATGAAGCCACTCTGCAAGGGCTTGGGCAAAAGTTGTTTTACCAGCTCCTGGAGGCCCAGATATCAATACTCCTTCAGCTCTTTCTTCAAGCCTCCTGAAAAGCTTACTTGGAACCTTGTAGTCCTCAAGTTTAACGTTCACTATTGGTCTCACAGCTGTGATTTCCATTCTTTCAGAGAAAGGGGGGATAGCTATCACTATCCTGAATTCATGTAATTGAATGACTGATACTCCTTCCTCATCTATTTCAATAAAGCTGTAGGGGTCTTTTCCAACTCTTTCAAATATTTCAGCGATTAACCCCTTTATTTCATCGATACTTATTTCTCTGTCTGATATTTCAACAAGTCTCCATTTCCCAGGTGTTCCTCTCTTGGCCAGTGGTTTACATCCCTCCTTCAGATGTATACTCATCACGTCTGGTTCAAAGAACTTGTCAATAAATGCATTTCCACTTTCAGGTCTAATTACAAGGGTTTTAATTCCTTCAAGTTCAGCTATCCTACTGGTTACAAATTTTGAGCTGAGTAAAACTCCCCCCACCTTTTTAGCTATTTCCCTGCATATCCTTGAAACACTCTGCTCAGTTACTTCTCCTTGGATTATTGGTTCATGTATATCAAGGTTGATTTTACCTTTTTCATGCAATGTTTTCAGTTTTTCAAGTTCATCCAAAGCACTTATACTCCTCATTTTCCCTTTCAAAGCCTCCTGTTCAACGAGCCTCAGAAGCTCACTTGGGATCACAAGGTCACCTGACAGAGCCCCTTTTTCAACTGCCTCTGAAACAAATGCATTGTATATTACCGTATAATCTGCTATGTATGTGTCTTTACTCATATTGCATCTTCACCTTTAAAGGAAAACAGAAACTGCAACGGCAAATTTCTCTTTGTCCCCTTCTCTATATTGCCCTTTTCCCTATAAATTTTATAATGATACTTTTTAGCCCCATAAAACTACATTGCTAAACTTTGGGCAATTAAACTTAAATGATGACCTAGGTGACGAGTTGATGGGTAGATTTCACTGTTAACAGCAGAGATTAGTGTTGAACGTTTAAACTATCCATTTAAACCTTTCCCAACCTGAGAAATGATTTTTAA
>JAOZFL010000015.1 GCA_027491455.1 Thermoproteota archaeon
TCAGGGTTATTTCCTTGGCTACAGCTAACATTTTTTCTCCATCAATCCCGAAGCATTTCTCCATCGGAATGAAAGGCTCTACAACTAATTTATTGCCTTCTTCCCTGAAAAGAACTCTATCCTTAATTTTATATTTCCTTCTAAGGGCAGCTGGGATAACCACTTGCCCCTTCCTTGAAACCTTCATTAAAAACCTGGTCATAGCATCACCTATGTCACTTAAAGTACAAAAATAAATTTAAAGTTTTACTTTTTATTATAGGTAAAACATTAATTAAGGGGGGTGTAAATCTTATATTACCAATATCTACTTGTAAATCATAAGAAAAAACCTTAAAAAGCTTTTAATGATGAAATTGAGGCTTCCAAGAAGATTAAAGAACTATGGGTTTATAGAGGGAAGGAAAAGAAAATTGAACTCTTTTTAATCAAGAAAGTAAACATTTACCTTTAAATTGTGAAGGAAGAAATGGAAAAGAGGAAAACTGTCAGGGTAGGTTGTAGCGGTTGGTCATATGACCACTGGTTAGGTGTTTTCTATCCTATAGGAATGAAGAAGAAGGAATATTTCAATTTCTACTCGAAATTTTTTGACACTGTGGAAGTGAATTCCACTTTTTACCGTTTACCCTTCATGAACTACGTTAAAAGCTGGGTTAGGAAGGCCCCTGAGGGATTTTTATTCGCTGTGAAAATGCATAGAAAAGTAACCCATGTAAAGAGATTAGTAGATGTAGAGGAAGATTGCAAGGTTTTCCTTGAAAGAATAAAACCTTTAAAGGAAAATGGATGTCTAGGTCCTGTCTTGGTTCAGTTACCTCCTAGTTTACATAGAAACATTGATTTACTTGAAAGGTTTCTATCGATTCTGCCTTTAGATGAATACAGGTTTGCAGTTGAATTTCGACATAAATCCTGGTTGTGGAGTGAAACCTTTAAAACTTTAAGGGACTGGAAAGTTGCTTTTTGCATTGTTAGTGCCCCAAGGCTACCTGAAGTCACCGAAGTAACCGCTGATTTCTCCTATATACGTTTACATGGAAAAAAGAAGTGGTACAATTACAATTACTCAGTTAAGGAGTTGTCTGTTTGGAGTGAAAGAATAAGGGGGATGGATGCAGATGAAGTCTTTGTTTATTTCAACAACGATGTTAAAGGGTACGCTGTAAAAAACGCTATTGAGTTGAAAAAGAACCTACTTAACTTAACGGAGAATTAAAAGAGTTAAATTTTAAAAAAATAAGCAAGGAAGCTCAAATCCTTCCAAGGGTCGAGATGAACTGTTTAAAATTTAAATATTTGCAAGATTAATCTCCAATTGGTAGCATCCCAGTCAAGTTTTTCCCTCCATTTCCTCTTTATATCTTTGCAAGAAGGCAACCATGAATCTATGTCTTTCCTCAGCCAGTTTTCTACCCATCTCAGTGGACATTAAATCTTTTAACCAGAGGAGTTTGGAGGAGAAGTGATGTATGGCTGTGGGATCTGGTCCTTCAAGGTTCATTTCATGTTTTGGAGGGTTTCTCGGGTCCCAGTTAAGGGATCCAAGTCCATGTGGACACTTGTAGTGTCCAGCAAAGGCGAATGTCCTTGCAATTCCCCTTGCACCCATTGCATCCAGGAAATCAGCATCCCTTAAAACCTTTGCTTCCATGGAAACAGGTTCAATGCCCTTTAAATGGGATTCATAGGAGGATGTTGAAATAGCTTCCATAACCCTTTCGATTTCTCTTTCATTGAAACCTATTTCCTTAAGGATTTTAGCTGCTTTCTTTGCACTGGCAGAGCTGTGAAGGTAGTGTTTACCTGTTTCATCCCTTGAAACAATGTCATGCAGGTATGCTGCGGCCAGTAAAATCTTTAGGTTAGCTTTCACCCTTTCACCTATTATCTTCGATAATTTTACAACACATTCAATGTGGTCCCATCCATGTGCTAAATCGTTTCCTTTAACACACTTCCTGGCAAACCCGGCTAGTTTCCTTTCTTCAAGCATTGAAAGTTTAAACACAGAATCAACCCCCTACAAACATGTCCAGGTTTGACAATCTGAATTGCTCAGTATTAGACGTGGGTAGCTGACTTAAATTAACTTGGTCAGTCTAGGGGGAACTAGCTAGTGCCATTTTTCAGGTTTAACGCTTGTTCTAACCTTTTTGCCTATTTCATCTTTTAAACACCATAGCCCTCTATGCGGGTCTATTATGGCGATGTTTAGCTTAGAGGATAAGTTGTCGCTAAGTATAGCTTCATCTTCTCCTGGGAGAATAGTCATTGTTACCTTTGCCTCTACTGGTTCTCTGTCCCCAAGGATTAACTCAACTACTAGTGCCTCTTCAACTCTGTAACCTAGAGTTTTGCCGCCACCTGCTACACTTAAATCCTCAATGGCCATTGGGGTCTCCGTTAACCCTAGAAGTTCAGCCAATCTTAGGGGGACAACTATTTGAGGTTCTTCAGCTTCAAAGCCGCTATTTACCAATGCTGAAGTTACTACATCGCTAACTTTGCCCTTTAGCTTCATTCTTACCCTTACGGCCAAACCTGTGCACCTTAACACTTTTCATTTTACCTATTCTACCACCTTTAATAATCTTGATGGTGGACTTGTCCACTTCGAAGCACCCCCTGATTAATCATGATTCTAAAAAGTAGCTCTTTTACCTATTAAATCTTCGCTTATAAAAGCAATGTCCACCATGAATAATGGGGCTTCCTGTTTCATTAATGGAAATTCCCCGTAATCACAGCTAATGTAGGAGCACGGGATAAGATTAGTTTCTTCATAGGTTTAAACGGTTCCAGCCACCAATGAAACAATGAAGCTGACGTTTCAAGTGTAGGTGTCTTCAAAAACAAGGAACTGTAAATGTAAAGATTCACCTCGATTTTAAGCTGGAAGTGAGGACTTGAACATTTTTAGGTGTTTTAAAGGTTTAATATTGTTACCTCTCTTTTACAGTTGAACCTCACTGGTAGTAAAGGGCTTTCACCCAGTCCCCTATTGACGTAGAGGTATCTTCCACCTTGATTGAAAAGGCCGCTGGCATATTTCACTCCATATCTGCTAGGAGTCCAAAGTGGCCCTATGAAGGGAATGCAAACCTGGCCTCCATGTGTGTGGCCAGCCAATGTGATTTTCGCCCTTGGATTCAACTCTATGACATCAGGGGTATGGGATAAAAGAACATCCACTTCCCCAACCCTTGACAGGTTCTCCATCCCCATAGATGTTTCATCTTCATACCAGTCTATTCCACCTATTTCCACACCTTTAACCACTATTTTTTCATTCAGCAAAGTTTTAACTCCTTCATCCTCTAAAACCTTTAAACCTTTGTTTAATGGATATTTCCCGCTTGCCCAATGTTCATGGTTACCTAAAACACTAATCGCCCCCTTAAAAGAAGACAGGAAATCCTTTACCAAGTCCAGGTTAGGGGTGTACTTGTCATAGATGTCACCTGTGATCAAGGTAACATCTGTTTTAAATTGTAACCTATTAATCAACTCTACGATTTCCTCTTCTCTTGACCCCCATCCATGCAAGTGGAAATCAGAGACATGTAAAACCTTTATACCCAAGTCTAAGGATAGATTAACCTCCCTAACTTCAATGAAGTTTGGTTCAATGAAAGAGTAAATAGCCGCTGAGGCTAAACATCCACTGGAAATCAAGAGAAACCTTCGACGAGTCATTTTCACCCCTTATCTCCCCTTCTACATGTCTTTAAGGATGAAGTTATTAATTCAATTTAAAAATTTCACTGACTTATCGGTTATGTATAGATCTCTCTATTGCTAAGTAATCTCGGTGACCATTGAAATAATCATTAATGAAGGTCGAATTTCTAGGAAAGGAGAGGTTAACAGTTCCACTAAGGTTACATGCATCACTGCGACGATTAAAACCTCCATAACCACTTTTACATCTACAAGCCAAGGACTTATTCTTTCTATTCCCTCCATTTTGTGAAGGATTATAACTTCTTTACCGTTTCTTTTTCATCGTGTTCCCCTTACCTTTCAATTTCATTTTCAAAGTCTTTAAGAACACAGTTCTTGAGTTTACTAAGGAGATTGTGAAAGCTTAGATGGAGAATCCCAGCTGTCGGAACCAGAACTAATGTCATTCCCGGTATAGGAGTATATGACGGTAGCAGTGCACATGTTGGACCAACCCCCATATCCCAATTGAAATATGTTCCAGATAACTAATTCAAGAAAACCTATTGTTGCAGGGTCTCGAAGATTAGAAAATCCTTTCTTCCAATTTGATGCTAAGATGTTGGAACGGAAAGATAGGTTTACTACATATCCCCTCGCCTCAATTTCATTCTTTCCACATGATTTCATTTATGAATTCAGAGAGAACAATGTGGTTAATTTTTCCATTGTTCCCAGCTTTTTTAGCTGCGTTGCCTGCCACCTGTTCTAAGGAAGCCTTTTATTA
>JAOZFL010000041.1 GCA_027491455.1 Thermoproteota archaeon
AGAGTAGTAAATGAGATTTTAGTAAAGATTGGACTGGTTTAGAGCTTGTAAACGATGATGTAGAGTTTGTGAAGAGAGCTGAAAAATGCTTTAGCTTGTGGATACAGGCCAATAGAGCTTTGCTGGATGACTTGGCTTATACAACCTGAAGGGGAAAATGATGAGAATAGAAAAGTATTCAAAAATCCTTCCGAAGATTTAACCCGAGGTACTATTTATGTACACTGAATCACTCTATCATGAGGCCCCTTATTTTTTGATGCATTCTTCATTTACAACTCTTCATCGCTTTAATTTTCACATTGTCCTTGCTTAACATTGCAACACTGCTCAACAATTCTTCATTGAAATCTCCCCTGACTTTTGAATAGTTAAAACATTAAATGGTTTAGTTGAACTGAAAAATGATAAAATATAAATATCTAAGCGAAGAAATTCAACCATACATTATTAAGTGGTGGAAGTGATGGCATACCAATTTATTGTCTTTTAAGGAGTGAAACATCTCTATGGAGCCTTTTAAATTCAGAACTTAAATTAATTAAAATGTTTCAGGCTCCACCGCAAACCTTTGGATGTAAAGAACTTGGAGGTGCTCTTTTTCTTGAATGAAGTATCGGAGTTAAAGGTGAAATCCACTCTCTCAACGATTATGAAGACTTTTTCACTGGAGGATAGAAAGGTTTTACTGGCATTCAAAAATAAAATTAAGCCAATGACCACTTCGGATGTCTCGGAACTAACTGATTTAGACCATTCAGCGGTTGTAAAAAGCTTTTTAAGGCTTCAGAAACATGGTTTAATAAGGGTAGAGAGCCGTGAATTAACAAAAGTTAAAATAACCGGTGAAGGCAGAAAATATGCCTCTACAATGCTTCCTGAGAAAAGTCTCCTTCAGAAAATCATTGAAAGAGGAGGAAGGGAAGTTCTCAGGAATTTAAAGGCTGAAATAGACGAAGGAACACTAAAAATATGTCTGGGTTGGATGAGGAAGAGAAACTGGGTTGAAACAAAGAAGGTAAACGATGAAACTGTTCTTAAGGTGACAGACAAAGGGTTCTCGGCAATTGAAAAAGTTTACCCCGAGGAAATAACTCTAAAAATATTATCTGCAAAGACAGACTGGGTTCAAGCTCCCTTAGGTGTTAGAAATGAGGAGGAAGTAGTGGAGATACTTAGGAAAAGGAACCTTGTTAAAGTGAAAAAGTTTATAGAGGAAACAGCTTATTTAACTGATCTTGGTAAAGCTGTTCTAGAGCATGAAATACCTCTAAAAACAGTTGTGACTAATTTAACGCCTGAATTAATATTAACAGGTAAATGGAGAGACATAGAACTAAAAAAATTCGATGTAATAGCGCCTGTCAAACCTGCTCCCATTGGGAAACTACATCCAACCAAGAAAATAATAGATGAGATAAGAGAAATCTGGTTTGACATGGGTTTCACCGAGGCTCAAGGACCACTTGTGGAACTGGCTTTTTGGTGTTTCGACGCCCTCTATCAGCCACAAGACCACCCAGCACGAGAACTAGCAGATACCTTGTACTTAAAAAAACCTGAAGCAGGGAAACTACCCAGCGCGGACCTAATTAAACGTGTAAAGGAAACACATGAAAACGGCGGTGGAACAGGTTCGACTGGTTGGAGATACAGATGGAGAACGGGGGAAGCGGAGAAACTGGTTTTAAGGACCCATACTACGAGTGTTTCAGCTAGGTTCCTAACTAAAATTAAGCCGCCTGCAAAAATATTCTCGATTGGAACTGTTTTCAGACATGAAAACCTTGACCCTACACATTTACATGAATTTATTCAAGTAGAGGGAATAGTTGTAAGCGAGAATGTTAGCTTCACAGATTTACTTGGCTATCTTAAGGAGTATCTTTCAAGGCTCGGCTTTGAAAATGCAAGGTTCAGACCTGGATATTTCCCATATACAGAACTGTCAGTTGAACCCGAGGTCTATATTCCAGAGAGAGGTGAATGGATTGAGCTTGGCGGAGCAGGAATATTTCGCCCAGAGGTTGTTGTTCCATTGCTTAGAAAAGACATTCCTGTTTTAGCGTGGGGACTAGGTTTAGACAGACTTGTAATGAGTAAATTTAACCTTGAAGATATAAGATATCCATATTTCAATGACTACGAATGGGTTAAGAAAACCCCCATTATTTAAGAGGTGTTGTACATTGGCTATAATTACCATTGAAGAGGAGGACCTTTATAGTTTATTAGGAGTGAAGTTGACAAGGAAAAACCTTGTTTATTGGTTAGCTATGCAGGGGACACCTGTAGAGAAAGAGAAACCTAGCGAAATAGATGTAGAAGTGTTTCCGAACAGACCGGATATGCTGTCCGTTGAAGGATTAGCTAGAAACCTTAAAGGGATACTGAGCATAGAAATAGGTTTACCCAATTACCCAGTTGAAAAAGGATACATACAGCTTAATGTCGATGAAGAAATGAGCAAAATAAGACCCTTCATAGCTGCAGGGGTTGTAAGAAACATAACGTTTACAGATCAACTGATAAGGCAAACCATGCAGCTACAAGAGAAAATACATGAAACCCATGGAAGAAAACGAAGGAAGGTTTCAATAGGTCTCCATGACTTAGAAAAAGTTCATCCTCCATTCTTCTATGTCCCTGCAGATCCAATGGAGACCTCATTTGTCCCGCTTCAAGCCGTAGAGGAGATGACCCTGAGGGAAATTCTGGAGAAACACCCTAAGGGAATAGAGTACGGCTACATCGTTAAGGATAAACCTAAATATCCTTTAATTGTGGATAGTAACCAAAACGTGCTTTCATTCCCACCTATAATAAACGGAACAGTCACAGAGGTCACCCCAGAAACAAAGAACTTATTCATTGATGTCACTGGTACGGATTTCATCGCGGTCTCAAAAGCCCTGAACATTGTTTGCTCAATGTTTGCTGAAAGAGGGGCATCAATCGAAAGCGTCGAAGTTGTCTATCCAAAAACTTCAAAATGGCTACCTGACCTTGAACCCCAAAGAATAAAACTTAGCAAAAGCTACGCTAAAAAAATGCTTGGAGCAGAGTTAAAAGATAAAGAAATAAAGGAGCTTCTCTTGAAAATGAGACATGGGATACATAGAGAAACAAGTCAAGAGATAGAAGTAATGGTTCCAGCTTACAGAGTGGATGTGATGCACCAAATGGACTTAATTGAAGACTTAGCCATCGCCTATGGATACAACAATTTCACTCCTACAATCCCCTCAATTTCAACTTCGGCTGTTAGGGACTCATTCATTGAGAATGTGAAGGAAATACGTTTGTTAATGGCTGGGATGGAATTCGTTGAAACCCTGACTTTCATCCAAACAAGCAAAGCAAACATGACAACCAAGGTTTTAATGAAGGAAAGGAATCTTGTTGAGATAAGAAACCCTGTTTCATCTGAGTTCTCAGTTCTAAGGGATATATTGATTCCCTCGTTGCTGGAGGCGCTTCGTCATAACAGAAGACACCCCTATCCCCAGAGGCTCTTTGAAGCGGGTTTCGTGGCTAAACCCGATGACAGGTTTGAAACAGGTGTAAAAGAAGAAGTTCACCTGGCATTTGTCATTTCTCACTCGGAGTCAACCTATACAGATGCAAAAGCTGTTACCGAAACATTAGCAACATGTTTAAATAGGAAATGGGAGTTTATAGAAGAACATTATCCATTAATGATTGATGGAAGAACAGCGATGATAAAGGAAGATGAGAAAATAGTGGGTTATATCGGCGAGATTCATCCACAGGTCCTTGAAAACTTTGAGTTAACCCAACCAGTAGCTTCAGGTGAATTAAATCTCTCAAAAATTCTTTAAGGAGACACAACCTGCTTCTTTCATGGAGAAATTTGCGGATGAAGTTGAAGCATACATGTTAAACAATGCAATAGGAGAGGTAAAACTAATAAACATCGGTAACGTATATGTCCTTGCAAAACTATGTACGTTGAAACCTCTAGAAGACTACCTCTAATTTAAAAACGTTTCCATTAAACCTAGTTTAAAATTGAAGATTAACTGTGATGCAGGGGTGAAAAGTGCTAGAAAGAAAGGTGAAAGACGCCTTCCTCAGACAACAATACAGGTTAATAGGGAGACATTCAGCTGTAAAAATCTGTCACTGGACAAAGGAAAGCCTGAAACATAACAGAGTATGCTATAAAGAACTTTGGTATCCCCCGGTTCAGTCTCATAGATGCATGGAAATGACACCCTTTATAGGTTGCAACCTGCACTGTAGTTTCTGTTGGAGGTTGCACTCAGGTGATAGACCAGGGTTAACATGGAAAGAGTTTCCACTAGGTAGGGAGGAGCTGGATGAACCTGGATTAATAATTGATGAAGCAATAAAGGCGAGAAAGAAACTTCTTAGTGGCTTTAAGGGAAGACTTGGGGTTGACAGAGGAAAGTTTGTTGAAGCCGTTAAACCCACTATGATGACCATGAGTTTAACGGGTGAACCTACGCTTTACCCAATGATTTCAGAGCTTGTGTCAGAGGCTAAAAAAAGGAGAATGATAACTTTCCTAGTTACAAACGGCACATTGCCTGAAGTGATAGGTGAAATGACCCCCTTGCCCTTTCAACTGTATGTAACTGTTCCTGCCTCAAACAAAAAAACTTATTTAGAAATAACTAGACCACTAATAAGGGGGGGCTGGGAAAAACTCATGGAAACCTTGGAGCTTCTTCCAAGTCTCAACACGAGAAAGGTAATAAGATTGACACTTGTAAGAGACATCAATTTATTAGATCCTGAAGGGTATGCAAAACTTATTTTGAAGGCTGAACCGGATTTCGTGGAGCCAAAAGGTTTTATGTGGGTTGGTGAAGCTAGAAATAGACTTCCAAGGGAATGTATGCCTTCTCATGAAGAAATAAAGGAATTCAGTGAAAAATTAGCTGAGTTAACTGGTTATGATCTAAAAAGAGAATTTATCCCTAGTAGAGCCGTTCTTTTAGCTAAGAAATAATTCTTGGGTTAAAACCCTTACCCTTTGAGTTTCTTAGCTATTTTAAACGATTTACTACTGTTACAATCAAAACTGTTTCCCCTTCAAAGAATCACTTATCTTTACCTTGTTAAAGCCGGTGTATCTTCAGCTCTACCTTACCAAGACCATGTGTTTCCCCCGCGAGTAACGAATCTATAACCTAACTTTACGAATCTGAGAGGTTCAGTAAATATAAGAGATCCCTTATTTCCCTCATAAACGTAACAGGTAGTTTTTCTGCCCCCTTATTAGAGGAGTATTGAGTTGCTTTAAGGCGAGGGCTGTTGCCACTTCCCACGTCTATACATTTGTAAAACGCTTTATACCCGTAATAACCCATAAATGTTGCCTTTCCCCTTTTCTCACACCTAACACAGTTTTTTAAGTTTTTCACTTGAAAAAATCAATAAAATTTAAAAAAGTTCGCTAATTCTGGAAACTTATTTTCATTCCAGGTGTATGAATATGCATAAAAAATCGTTTGAGGGCAAATGCCCCCGGTGCGGAGGCGACTGCTTCAAGCTTGGAACACCCATTATCCCTGTTGGTAAGACTAGGAGTACCCGTATAATAGTTTGGCAGTGCCCTAACTGCAGTCTGTTATTTTATGAAGCTATGCACAAAGAATAGTTTTCCCTACAACTTTTTAAGGCTCTATTGAGGCTTGACTATTCATTTTTAAAACTCTTTTTATCTTTATATTTATTAGGGGATTTAAAATTGCCTCTTCAATTAGTAATTGAACCCTTTAATTACGAGAAAAGGGGGAGGGTAAAGTTTAACCGTGGAAAAAAAGATGCAGAAGTGTTTTTCTATGAAGGTTATAGAATTAAGGCTTTCAACTCTGACTTCATGCTTGGTTTTGGTTCCCATGAAAAGCGCGTTGAGAGAGTTAAAGACCTTTCCCTCAACCTTTACTATCCCCTACTCACGATACAGGAAAACCATGGCATCAAAGTTTGTTTCCCTAACTACTCTTTTTATGTACCTTACATCGATGTTAGAAGTGTTAAGGAAGTAGTAGAGAAGATAAGGGAGAAAATAATTTATTCCCCGAAAATACTTGAAAACGCCAAATACCCTTTAATGCCTAGCAGGTTAAGTCAAGCTCAAAGAGAAATTGTGGGGCTTTTAATGGAGCAACCTATCTGCATGGAAACCAGGAGATTGAGACTCATACATGCTGAAGATTATGTTAAGGGGATTATAGAGAGGCTGAAAAGGAAGGGGAGATACTTTGCCGAGTGGTATGAAATCAAAACATTTCAAAATCTTAAACATCAACAAGTTAACCTTTTGGCTCACGGAAACGTTTCGAAGATGAAAACAGGTTTCATATCCCGTTTTTTAGCTTCAGCTTTCCTTCCCAAATGGGAAGTCTTAGCTGCGGTTTTGGTTACTGATGAGGAAGTGACACTTGAGCACTTAATTTCAATTATTCAGAGTGCAAGAAGCTACATAACTGAAAAGAAGATTAAGTGGTGCTGGCTTAACATAGTCTCTACAAAGAATATAAGTTGGAAAGCGTCAGCTTACCTTGAGGATTACATGGTAAATAACTTAGGGATTGTTCTCACTGATTTAAAAAATGAAAAGGCGTGGATAAACCCTGTGATTGCAGGTAAGTGGGCAGTGGGTATATTTAACCCGAAGATAAAAGTTAAAAAATAAATTGAAGGATCCCTGGTTTGCCGAGCACATAAACATTTTCCAGAGTTGATTCCTGAATCGAAGTTACATAAAAGAAATATAAAGCTTTAAGGATCTGATAATGGAGCTTCAGGCAACTTACTCTTACCTGCAGGCTAGCTGATCTTTAAACATATAAATACAAAAACTTTTAATAGACCTTTTTTGAAATTACTTTCATCGATTGTCTATGGCTTGTTCGAGGTGGAACGGTTAACTTTATAAATTAATAGATTTAGACCTTGCACCTATTCAGGATAGTCATTATGTATTACCTGTGTTTTTTAAATGAAAAATGGTTGGTGTACAGACTTGTTAATCAACAAAAGAAGCTTATTGTTTTTAGCTTTGATCTTCATACTTCTCGGCCAGTTTCCATCTATTTCTATTCTTCATGTAAAGAGGGGTTCAGCTGCTCAAACTCCCTTAGCCTTTAGAATAGAACCGAATCAAACAGCTATGTTTATAAATTACGTGTTTGAGTATACCGTCACACCTGTGGGGGGCTACCATTATTATTTGAATGTTAAAACCGTCGGGGGGGCTACTCGTCTAACCATTGAATGGCCTTTACCAAGCTGGGACTTCCCTTGGAATAAAACATGGTCTCTGCACCTTGACCCAAATAACTCTGAAAGCCCGATATTCAGTTTTAAGGTCGCCAAGGATCCTCAGGTTCCTCTAGGAGAGTATAAATACGCAATCTATGTTTACAACATCGTCTTCGAAGGAGATTTTCAACTTGTATATGACCTAGACATCTCAGCTAGCTCTGAAACAATTTACATTTACAGAATTGCAGAGGAACAGGAGTTAACCTTTACAGTTGAAAACGTGGGTACATATAAGGTCAAAAACGTTGATTTCTCTCTAAGCTTCACTCCATATGGTTACATGTTAGTAAGTGATAAAAGTGACGAAGCCACAGGGTTGATTAATGAAATCTCTCCAGGTACATCAAAGAAGCTTAAATACGTGTTTAGGGGGTTGACAACTCAGCAACTTTTCTCAACTGTTTCCCTAACTATTGAATACATGTCTTTCAGTCAACCCATCTCCATTATTAATCAACTAACAGGGGAAACTGTTACCTGCTTAACCCTCTCACCAACAGTTGAAACTAAAACCGTTTACATTGCTGTGGGTAAACCTCCTCAGCCCAAGGAGTTCCCGAACATTGTAGTTAACGCTTACCCTGTTAGAAACCTTAAACCAGGTGAATCAGCAAATATTAAGGCTGATTTCCGCAACATAGGGAACGGATCAGCGTACAATGCAAGCATATTTATTGAGGTAAATCCCTCTGAACCTATACTTGTCTATAAGGGAGAAGAAACCAATTTAATAGGACCTATCCACTTTGTAAACCGCGAAACAGGGGAACCTATACCCCTGCCCTCTTCTTCTTCACCGGTTAGTTTTTCATTTAAAATAAAAGCTCCCGAACATTTTGAGGGTGGAAATAAATCGTATTTAATTAACGTTTGGGTTGAGTACTACAGTAAAACCGGGGTTTATTATAAAAGTGAAGCAAATACAACTGTGAAAATAATTAAACCTGGTAAACCTGTGGTGTCCATAACTAAGACTATAAGCGCCTCTGTGGTTGGTTTAGGATCAGAGATAACAGTTACTATAACGGTTGAGAACGTGGGTAGCGGTCCTGCATACAATGTTGAAGTATCTGACAGTTACCCTGAAGGGCCATTCACGCTTATCTCAGGTACCTTAAAGAAGAAATATAAGGTTCTTCCAGCGGGTCAGAAATCCTCCCTCACATATAAGATACAAGCTGTTAATGAATATCCAGGTGGCCTTTTACCCAAAGCCACAGTTACATATGAAGACTCAGAAGGACTTTCCTATTCTGCACAGTCAAATCCATCATCTATAAGTGTTTTGCAACCTAAATTGAGCATGTCAATGGGTTCTTACCCCAGTGAGTTGGAGGTTGACCAAGTTTTCGAGATAAGCTACGTTGTCTCTAACAAGGGTACAGGTCCGGGTTCAAACATTTTAGTCCAGGTAAATTACTCTAGAGGATTAGAACTAGTTCACAGCGAGTCTTCAATGGGTAATGTGGATGAAGAAGGCAGAACAGTGAGTGTAACAGTGGATGAGTTACTGCCCAACCAAGAAGTTGAAATAAGGTTAATGTTTAGGGGGTTGCTTCCAGGTGAACATTATATTAACGTGAGTAAGAAGACTTACAAAAGCTCTGATGGAAGTAAACAGTTCGCTATTTCTGGCGAAAACCTAAGTGCAACCTTGACGATCATAACTCCACTGTTTGTGAGGAGTCTTTTAGTGATTATCTTAGGAGCCATGGTAGCCATTATAGAGTACGCTGTTCTATCAACTACTTTCAAGCTGTCAACTGAGAAGTCGAAGAAGAAGAGACTTAAACTCGGCTGACTCCATTTATCGGTGTCTACATTGCATAGGCTAGCGGTCTTACACAGGGAGTTCTGTAAGGTAGACAAGTGCAACAAGGAATGCCTTAAATTCTGCCCAGATGTCAGGATGGGTAGGAAAACAATTGAAATAGCGGATGAGTACCCTGTGATATCGGAGATCCTATGTTCAGGTTGCGGTTTGTGCGCAAAGAAATGCCCTTTTGAGGCTATATCGATCGTTAACTTATCAAATGAACTGAAGTCAGATTGTGTTCACAGGTTCGGCCCCAACAGCTTCAAACTTTTCAGGTTACCAATAGTTAAAAGAGGAGCTGTTTTAGGCCTGGTAGGTCAAAACTCAACAGGTAAAACAACAGCTCTAAGAATCCTGGCCGGTCAACTGAAACCCAATCTTTGTAACTATCAAGAACCCCCGAATTGGAGTGTCATCTTGAATTTTTTTAGGGGAAGCGAACTTCAAAGTTACTTTCAAAGATTGAGAGAGGGGGGGAAAGTTGCGTTAAAACCCCAATATATAACACTGATTCCTAAGGTCTTTAAAGGAACAGTTAAAGAAGCCCTTAAAAAAGCAGATCAAAGAGGAGTTAAAGAGAAAATAATTAAAGATTTCGGTCTGGAAAAGATATTAAATAGGAAAGTTGAGGTTTTGAGCGGTGGAGAACTTCAAAAACTAGCTATAGCCTCTGTGTTCTTAAAAAACGTAGACGATTATCTCCTCGATGAACCAAGCAGCTTCCTAGATGTAAAGGAAAGATTTCAGATGGCTAAAAAGATAAGGGAACTAGCAAAGGAAGGAAAAAGCGTAGTTGTCGTTGAACATGACCTTTCAATCTTAGATTACATGAGCGACTACATCTCAATATTCTACGGGGAACCAGGCGTTTACGGAATAGTTTCACATGTACACCCTGTGAGGACAGGTCTAAACATTTACTTGAATGGCTACATCCCTGATGAAAATGTGAGGTTTAGAAAGGAATCGGTTGTTTTCTCTAAAAAGGCAACGCCAAGAGAGGAATTCTTAGGCAGAGATATAATAACATCTTATACGGAACTCGGGAAAAAGCTTGGATCTTTCGATTTAACAATAAAACCTGGAGAGATAAGGCAAGGAGAAGTCATAGGAATAATTGGGCCCAACGGAATTGGTAAGACGACCTTTATGAAGATACTAGCAGGTTTAATCGAAGTGGATAGAGGAGAGATAACTGAAAAACTAAAGGTAAGCTACAAACCTCAATATTTAAAAGCTGACTACGAAGGCACAGTCGAGGATTTCCTCAAAGAGACACTGAGGGAAAGATGTTCTTCCTCTCTCTTCAAGAATCAAATAGCTGACCCACTAGGTCTAACAAAGCTCTATGATATGCGTCTCCAAGAGTTAAGCGGTGGAGAACTTCAAAAAGTTGCTTTGGCATCCGCATTGTTTAGAAAAGCCGACATAATGCTATTAGATGAACCATGTGCCTACTTGGATTCAGAGATAAGGCTTAAACTCCCGCAACTTATAAGGAGAATTGTGGAGACAAACATGTCTTCAGCTTTAGTCGTTGATCATGACATACTTTTCATCGACTCCATCAGCGACAGATTAATTGTTTTCTCGGGAGAACCCTCTGTGAAGGGAGAAGCAAGTAGCCCTTTGCCCCTCAAAGAGGGGATGAATCTTTTCCTTTCATATCTGGGGATAACATTTAGAAGGGACTTAGAAACTCAGAGGCCAAGGATAAACAAACCAGGGAGTAAACTTGACAGAATCCAGAAGGAAAAAGGGGAATATTATTATATCTACGCATAGTTTAGATTTACTGTTTTTAATTAAAACCTGAAAAATTTTAAATAAGTCAAAGGCTCATGAAAAACAGTTAGTTTAAACAATATAAACCGGGGTACAAATTTATGCCTAGACTACTAAAGGCTGTAATAGCTTTGTTACTAATAGGGTTGTCCATTGTATCTTTTCTACTATTAATTTTTGAGGTAAACACCGTGAAACAAACTTTGTTTTTCAGCGTTTTCATTTTAAGCTTGACAATCGGCCTTGGCATACTTCTCTACTCCATGTATAGGGGAGAGAAGTGATGTCTATCCCCTTAAAAATGGAGAAAGGGTAAGTAAATGTCTGAAGAAGACCTTACAATTTACAGGGAGAGAATAGAGGACGAGATTCGCTCGCTTATAGATGGATACTTTAGAAAAGAAGAATACAGTCTGCATATTATAAATGAATACTACCGAGACCTAAGAGAATTCGTTTTAAGAGGAGGTAAAAGACTTAGGCCTCTCTGCGTTATATATGCATATAAGGGTGTAACAGGGCAAGATAACCCTGAAATATTCCGTGTTTCAACATGTGTAGAGCTCCTACATAACTCATCTTTGATCCACGACGACATAATAGATAGAGACGTCCTTAGGAGAGGGAAACCCACGTTCCACGAAATTTATAGATCAAAGTACTTGAAGCTCCATGATTCCCCTAGAGATGCTGAGCTTCACGGGGAGTCAGTGGCTATACTTGGAGGTGATACTCTTTTCAACATGGGTTTAGATGCCATTGTAAAGTCCGGTTTCCCAGCTGAATCCAAGGTAAAAGCAGTGAACATTTATACAATGGCCTACATGAAGTTAATTGAGGGGCAGCTTTTAGACATAACCTATGAAAAAACCTTTGAATTAACCGAAAAGGATTATCTGAAAATGATTAAGCTTAAAACAGCTTGGCTTTTCTACGCATCTGTTATGATCGGCTGTCTACTCGGCAAAGCAAGTACAGATCAAATTAAAACCTTGACGGATTATGTTTTCCCGATGGCAATGGCATTTCAAATCCACGACGACATATTGGGGTCCTTCGGTAAGGTTAAAGAAACAGGGAAAGCAGCTGATAGTGATATAAAACAGGGCAAAAGAACTTTGCTTGTGATATACGCGTTTAAAAATGGAACAGAGGAACATAGGGAGACATTGATGAAATATCTTGGTGTCCCAGACCTAGAAGATGAACAGGTAGACATGGTGAGAAGAGTATTCGTTGAGTCGAAGGCCCTTGAGAAAGCAGAGGCTAAAAAGGAGGCCTTTGTTAAAGAGGCGAAAAAAGCTCTTGAGAAAGGGAAAAAACTTTTATCAGAGGACTCATATGGGTTTTTTTCTTTTCTAAGCAGGTTTGTCGGTGAAAGAACTTATTAAACGGATCAAAAACCGAGGAGGAAACAATTTTCTATATTTAAATAGAATTGAAGGGAAAAAACAGATATTGTTGCGGAGACGAGTAGGAAACTAACTATATAGTCTTCTGCAGAGAACTTTAGCTTAGTTAGACTTGTTCTCTTCTTTTCAACGCCGAAACATCTCGATTCCAGGGCTTCAGCTAATTCAAGGCTTCTTTTGACGGCATTGAAAATCAACGGGATGAGTATGGGTATATAATTCTTTACTCTTTGGACAAAATTCCCTCTTTCAAGCTCAAGTCCTCTGGATCTCTGAGCGTCTATTATGTCCTGGGCCTCAAGTGCCAGGGTTGGAATGAATCTTGTGGCTGTCACTAAGGCAAAGGAGATGCTGTAAGGAAACCTTAGATATGTTAAAACCTCACCGAGTTCCTCTGGAGCAGTGGTTACAAAGAAAATAGTCGCTGAACACATCAGAACTAAAAACCTAAAACCCATACCAAGTGAAAAATCTATTTTCCTATAAAAAACAAAGTTTACTCCAACTATTAACAAGATGAAAAAGGTGCTTCCCCTAACTGTCTCCTTCATTTTCTCAGTTATGCCGCCAATTAAAGCTAAAATCAATAATGAGGTGAAAACTAGAAATTGAAGTATGAAACCCATGAAAATAAAAGTTAAAAACCAGTAACAAATCAAGATAATAGTTTTTGTCCTAGGGTCCAACCTGTAAAGCAGTGAATCTTTAGGTTCAAATAGAAAACCTTTAATAAAGGACATCTGGTTCACCTAGAGCCCTTAGCCATTGGAAACCTCTCCTTAATTTCCCGCATGACGATCTCCCCTAATTCTTCTTCGTTTTCAACCCATTCCCTGCATTCCTTTAATGAAAGACCCATTAAAATCTCCAACAATTGAGGCGGAGCTAGAGAAGCTTTTTCCAAGAGATCTGTTTCTTTAAGAATTTCTTCCTTATCTCCCTGAGCAATTACTTCTCCGTCAGCCATGACCACAACCCTTCCTTTAAGTTCCATTATAAATTCAACGTCATGAGATACAACTATCACTGTTTTACCATTCCCTCTTAATTTCTCAATCATATCCACTAATTTTCTCTTTTGACGATAATCCTGCCCCATTGTTGGCTCATCTAAGACAATTACAGGTGTATCCATAGCTACTACTGATGCTATTGTTACCTTCTTCCTCTCTCCTCCGCTTAAACTGAAGGGTACGCGGTCCCTATATTCCTCTAAATCAAACTCTCTAAGTACACTTTCAACTCTTTTCTCTATTTCATCCTCATCCAGCTTCAAATTTTTTAAGCCGAACCTTATCTCCTCTTCCACTGTTTCAGCGAATAATTGGTGGTCTGGATTCTGAAAAACTAAACCAACAATCCTTGATAGCTCAGCAACTGTACGTTCAGTTGTGTTGCTGCCGTTG
>JAOZFL010000014.1 GCA_027491455.1 Thermoproteota archaeon
GGGTTGGAGGCATAAAAGACCCTTACTACGCAGATAAAATTGTAAGAGAGGAAAGAGTAGACCTGGTTGCTGTGGGCAGGGCCATACTTCAAAACCCTAACTGGGCCTGTAACGCTTTGGATTTGCTGAGGAAAACTGATTAACCATTTAGGTGAACAAGTTATCTAGGATCATCATCAGGATGAAGCCGAGTAAGACTCCTAGGGTGGCCTCCTTTTCAAAGCCTGATCTGTGACTTTCAGGTATTATCTCGTCGCTTACAACGTAGATCATTGCCCCAGCTGCGAAGGCTAATGTATATGGTAAAAGGGTTTTAAAGGTTTCCACTAATGCTACTCCAAGAAACCCTCCCAGAGGCTCAACTAACCCTGATAAAAGAGTTACCTTGACTGATTTAATTTTCCCTGCACCCCTCTTCTGCATAGGAAAAGCTACAGCTGTCCCCTCAGGGATGTTTTGCAGTGCTATAGCGGTTGCAACCGCGAAACCTATGGATAAATCACCGGTTCCGAAGCTTACACCTACAGCTATTCCCTCAGGGAAATTATGGATTGTTATCGCTAAAATTATCAGTGAAATTTTAGAGGCCTCCAATGAAGGCCCTTCATGTCCAGAAATCAAGTGTTCATGAGGTATGTATTTGTCAGCTAAATAAACAAACAGTGCCCCTAAAAGGAATCCAGACACAACTGGTGATATACCCCCTATTTCCAGGGCTGGAACTAAAAGACTGAAACTTGTAGCTGCAAGCATTACACCAGCTGAAAAACCCATTGCAGAATCTAAAAACTTGTTTGACGCTTCTCTAACGAAGAAAATAGGAATAGCCTCTATAACCGTTGCAAAACCAGCTAAAAAATAACTGTAAACCCTAAAGCCACTATGCTCATAGATCCCATTTAAAAATCCCATTAAACACATTTTTTGGGTTGCATCTAGAAACCAATAGAAAAATATGAAATAGAAAAACCATAGCGCCCTACCTTTAAATTTCTATATGATGCAATACTGGAAGTTCTTAAACTACTAATAGATGTGTTATCTTTAAGGAATGTTTTTGCTTACCGCTTTTCTTCTCGTCTCTATTCCTTCCAGAAGAGGAAATATAGGAATATAAAAAATTCAGAGTTTCTTAATAAAAAATTAGAGGCCCAGCGAATAGCTGGGCTTGAATGTGTTCCTTGAAGATGTCTTGGGCTTCAAAACTAAGTGTGATAAGCAAGATGTACAGCTGAATACAAATTTGTTTACTTTGAATTCCACACTTTTGATTATTCCTCAATTACCTCAACGTTTTTGGCTCTTGGACCCCTGGGTTCCTGGACTACTTCAAACTTAACTTTTTCACCATCTTCAAGCGGGACCCCGCTTGGAATATCGGAGATATTTACGTAGACATCTCTTCCACCGTCGTCACGTACTATGAAGCCGAAGCCCTTACGTTTATCGAAGAATTTAACCTTCCCTGTAGGCAAACTTTTCACCTCTTCGCCGTTGAGTCTTTCCCTAGGTCTCCTTTCATTGATTACTGATCGCTTTTTTCAAGGTCATTGTTGCTCTGAATTTTTAAGGGCCTAGGAAAAGGCACAATAATTCTATGTTTCCACAGATTTTAAATCTTTCCTTTTCAAAACATAAAAGGTTGACAAGGTAAATTACCTTTAAGTTGGAAGGGGGTGCTTTAATAAATGATTTCCCTGTTTAAACATTTTCAACGGGTGTCACACAGTGTTTCCAAGAAGTATTACATTTATACAGGGTGAAAGAAAGGGGGCCTTCCCCTTTTCAAATTCCTTGTTGGTCAGGGGGAGGAAAAATGTCCTCATAGATTGCGGTGTAGGCTTAAAGGTTGCCCTGAGGTTGAAGGGGAAGGTTGATGTAGTTGTAAACAGTCATTTACATGTCGATCACTTCTCCTGCAATTGGGTTTTTAAAGGTAAAGAAATAATTGTTCCCTCTCCAGAACTGGGAAGAACGAACCTTGAGGCCTTAGCGAAGAGATATGTTTCATCAAATTTAACAGATAAATGGCTAAGGTTTGCAAGGGAAGCTACAGGGGTAAGGGACTTCAAGCCAACCAGTGGATACGACGAAGGACCGTTAAAGGTGAGTGAATCAGAAATTGAAGCAATTTATACACCTGGCCACACCAAGTGGCACTATGTTTTCCTGATAGATGGAGAGACCCTTTACGGGGCAGACATCGACTTAACTTCTTTCGGTCCATGGTATGGACATGAAGAGAGTAGCATAGAGGAATTCATCCGTTCCATTGAGAAAATAAAAGAAATTGAACCTAAAACCTATGTTTCAAGTCACAGAGAACCTATTTTCGGAAGAGAAAAAATCTTGGATGAACTGGATAAATACGAGAGAAAAATTGAGGAGACTGGTAAGAAAATTTTAAGTTTACTTTCTAAGCCTACAACCATAGAGAAACTGGTTAAACAATCACCTATATATGGAAGAAAACCTTTCGCAAATGATCTCCTTGATTACTTTGAAGCAACAATGATAAAGCATCAGATAAAAAGACTTATGAAAAAAAGGTTAGTTAAGGAAGTAAATGAAGGTCTTTACAGCCAAATAAGCAATAAAACTCATACCCTTCAGGGTTGAGATGAATTACAGACTGGTGGTATTTTAATCATAGAATACCCAAACACCTGTACAAGTTAAAAACTAACAATAATAAACATACTTCAAGGATCGTGAAGACTCTGTGCAGAAAGAGGAAGAGAAAATTTCGGCATCGTTTAAATATAATTGTAGTAAATTTCACCCGCAAATACTGGTTGAAGAGAGTTTCAGGGGTTATAGTAGGGACTTGAATGGGATAAGGAACAATGCAAATTATTCAAGAAAGGTTAATTCAATGATACATAACTTCTAAAGCCATCAACACTTGCTGAAAAGGATCAGGGGGAAAGCAGAAGAGTATGGAGTCAAGGTAATGTTGGTAGATGGAAAAGGAACTTCCTTGAAATGCCCCCGCTTTTTTTTAAGGTATGTGGTAAAAAGGAGAGGGTTATTTAAATGTCTCAATTGCG
>JAOZFL010000114.1:0-9344 GCA_027491455.1 Thermoproteota archaeon
AAACCAAGTGTATCGAATACTATAGGCTCCACCACTGTCTTCTGTTGCCCAGGCTATGTACAGTCGGTTTAAATAGTGGTCTACACCTATGAAAACAGTTGTTTCTGATGCTGCATCATTTGTTACGTGTTCCATTTCACTCCAACTAAGGTTTTCAGGGTAAAAGCAAGCCCTGTAAACATCTAGTTGTTCAGGGGAGGCAGACCGATTAAGTGCTATGAAAGCCACGTATATTTTCCCGTTAAAAGTAGCAAAGGCTGATTCGTAAACAAAGAAGTGAGGTGAATGATAAGGTAGATATGCATGGTCACCCCATTGACCATCAGTTAACCTTTGAAGCCCACCAAATCCTCTTATATATGAAAGAAGGATTTTTCCCCAAGGTCTTTCTGTCAAGGCTAGGTGTGGATGACCAGCTCCATATAATCCTGAAACACTTGTTATTTCCTCTGGGGTTTCAAAATTTGGGAACCAAGGTGCCGATGATGCTTTCTGCAATGGCATTGAAACCATTGTTAAAACAATTAGAGCTGCTACTCCTGCAAAAATTTTTGTCCCCCTCAATACATTCACCTGAATACATTCACCTGAAGTAACAGAGGGAGGGGTGAATTTAAATATTTATCGCAAACATTGCCTAAGAATTAAATTGAAGCCCTCTCCACCGTTTTTTGATAAATGGTCAGCTGCTCATGTTTAAAGGGCAGGGCTTAGAGGTTGGGGTTTAAAAGCCCAGAATGTTATCTCTTAGTTTAATTGGATCTCTCAACGCCGTCCCTTTTAAACCCTATGTAGATGTCATCATATTTCCTTCCAACCCATGTTCTTGTCGATTTACCTTCTCCCAAAACCTTGTTGAGCAATGGAGTTACAATTATTATGCTTGAAACCATTCTCTTTTCTCCGTTAACCTCAACTTCTCTTTTCTCTTTTAAAACTATTTCCAGGTTGCATTTAATTCCTTTAATTAGTTGAAAGTTCCCTTTCTCTCTATGGATTACTCTACCTAAACCTACTTTCTCAACGTTTAAATGGGTGACCCTAGCCCTTGCATATCCCTTCACATGAATATAGACTAAAGCGTTCACTTCTTTTCTTTCAGGCATTAAAAATGTTTGTGCTTCCAACTTGATTTTTCCATAAGTTCCATTCATTTAGGTCACGGTTCACCGGCAGTCCAAGTTATGAGTAAAGTCACACTTCATTTTATCCCTTAAATTTCAACGAGTTTCACTGGCTCATTGCTCCCCCTGTAAGAACCCCGGTGTTTCTTCTTTCCTTCTTCCTCTAAAGATGCACTTCAATTTACAGGTTTCACAGTTTCCTTTCTCAATGAAGAGGGGTTTTTCACCCTTTATCTTTTCCACGATGCTAATTGCTTTTTCCACTTTTCCCCTTTCCCCTTCAACCAAAATAACTGTTGAACCCTGGCTTAAACCTGTGCCACCAGAGGCGACATGGTATGCATCAACACCTGCTAAAATGTTCAGGGCCTCCAGCTCTGTAATAACCTTTGCACCTGTTATGGTTATATAGCCGCAAGCTGAACCCATTGAATAATCAACTCTATGAATTCCCATATGCTCCGAAGCCTCTAAGACAGATGGAACCAGTTTTTCCAAGCCGACAGGGATGATTAATTCAACTCCCTTCGCCTTTACCGGTCCTATAAAAGCACCAACTGTCCCTCCCACCTCATTAGACAGTAGAATCCCTGCGTTACCCATCAAGTCCACTGCGTTAGCTCCTTTAATGACGATGTCTCCACTAGTCATTTGGCTAACAGCTTCCCTTAGCCCAATTTCAACTGGTTTTCCCTGTCTCAAAACGGTTAGTTTCAGTCTTTTCTCCGGCGGTAAATAGCAGAGGACATTGTTGGTTATTGCTCCTGCGACATATTTCTCTTTATCTATTTCTCTTCTGGTTATTTCCTCCACGACATAAGCTGTAGTTGTTCCCCATAAAATCACTATTGTTCCCTTTTCAATGGCTCTTTCCACTTCTTCAAGTTGAGAAACAGCTTTGGCTATCAACCTTTTCGCTTCACTCGGTGTAAAAACAAATAAAGCCTTCAAATCAAAACACCAGTAGATTTTACTCGTTAAACAAAGGTTCAGGGATTATAAATTTTTCCCTTTAATCAAGGGGGAATGTCTCTGCATTGCATCGTTAATCAACGATGCCGTAATTTTTATATTTTCAGTTTTTTCTAAATTATTTGATAACACAGTTTTTTGGAGCAACTGTTGCCGAGGATGATTACAATGGACGGTTACAAAATCGTGTTAACAGCTGATAGAACCATGATGAGCAACTATGGTGGAGGTTTATTTTCCGGTTTTATATCAACTGGTCCTTCTAAGGGGTTCCTTCCACTCCCCTTTCTCCTCAATTTTATATTTAAACCTGTTCAGACCACAAAGGATGACAGAGCTGTTCTCGCCCCTCATGGCCTTAGAAGAATAGAGGCTGCCTTACTTGTAAACGGTTTTAAAGAGGAAGACGTTGTTGTGACAACACCTGAAAAACTTGAAAGGGTAATAGGCTCAGATACCATGATAATAGGGGTGCACTCCCATGACCACCTTGGACGTGGACCAGCTTCAACCACGATGTCTGGGCCGACTGGAATCATTCACTATGAACCTCTTTCAGCTTGGGGATTTAAAAACCTTGTAAGAAGCAAAGTTGTTAGGAAGGCAAGGGAGAACGGTGCCTTGATCGTGGCCGGCGGCCCAGGGGCTTGGCAATTCACTTTAAGGGATATGGAAAGGTTAGGGGTTGACTTAGTTGTGAGGGGGGAGGGGGAGATATTTGTGCCTAGACTTTTCAAGGACATTTTAAACGGCGTGGAAACTGAAACTCCAAGGATAATCGATGTTCCTTTCCACCAGATACCTAATGGAAACATGGTACCTGTTTTGAGGGGTGCAACAATAGGTGGACTTGTAGAGGTTTCAAGGGGCTGTGGAAGAGGCTGCAGTTTCTGCAGAGCTACTTTAAGGCCTTTAAGGCATAGGTGTATCGAGGACATTAAAAGAGATGTAGAGGTAAATGTGAAATTTGGTCAAAGGGGGATATGTCTGCACGCAGAGGACATCTTCAGGTATGGAGCTAAACCTTTAGAGGTTCGCCATGGGAAGGTTGTTAAACTTTTCAAGGAGGTTTCAAGTGTCCCAGGTGCAAGGGTTAACAGTTTCAGCCACGCCAATCTTTCATCCATTGCAGGTTACCCTGAAACAGTTAAAGCTGTTTCCGAGTTGATAGGCTGCAACTATGGAAACTGGGCCGGGTATGAAACTGGGATTGAAACAGGAAGTGAAAGATTAATTGAAAGGCATATGAGGTTTAAGCCTTATCCCTTTAAACCTGAGGAGTGGAGAGAAGTCGTTGTAAATGCTTTCGGCATCAGTGTAGACAATGGATTTGTACCAGTTGCTACTCTGATAGTTAACCTTCCAGGTGAAGAGGAAAGGGATGTGTTAAAGACAATTGAACTTGTAGAAGACTTAAAAACATATAAAAGCTTAATAGTCCCCCTTCTATATGTCAACCCATTTAATTCTCTTATAAAAGGGATGAGGTTCCTAGAAGATGCTGAATGGTACCATTTAGAGCTTTACCGGGTTATATGGAAACATAATTTAAAATGGCTTCCCAGACTCGTCTTTGAATACACAAAGCATAACAGCTTACAGGCTAAGTTATTCCTTAGAGGCTTCGTTTTATTCCTTAAATTTTTCGTTGAGAGAAGGACAGAATCTCTTCTAAGCCTTATGCTAAATGAAAAGATACGTAGTAAGGCTCCATGTTTAGAGAAAGAAGTTAAAGCTTTAGTGAAGTGAGAAGTTAGATACCTCTGTTTTGAAAAGTGTTCCCTATCATTTTCTAGTGCGTGGGCAAGCTACAATATGTAATCTAGCCTCATTTACCCCTGGAGTTACTTCGATTTGTCTGAAGAAAACCTTCTCAATGCCCGGGATAGTTTCCGCTTCTATGCGTGCAATGGCATCCCAGATGCCTAGAACTACGTGCACCTCTTTAATTTCTTTGATTCCCCTTAAAGATTTAACTACATTCCTTTCCTTCCCAGGTTTTATTTTTAAGAACACGTAACCTATCTCCATTTCCTTACCCCATTTAAATTATTTCTTCGTCGACACATAACATTGTCATGGTTCTTTCAACGCCCTCAATACTTGTTATTTTATCTATTACAAAGTTTTCTATTTCATGAACTTTTTCAGCTT
Organism: Thermoproteota archaeon; assembly: GCA_027491455.1. Taxonomy (GTDB): domain Archaea; phylum Korarchaeota; class JAOZGF01; order JAOZGF01; family JAOZFZ01; genus JAOZFL01. The sequence continues at coordinate 4,251 of JAOZFL010000114.1, forward strand.
TTATTTTAACAATTGCGTCGTAGTCTCCGAAGAGTATTTCTGCTTCTTCAACATGTGGAAGTCTTCTTATCTCGTTTACAACCCCCCTTGTAGGGATATCCCTTGAAACCTTTAATAAAATGTAAGCTTCATATGTTCCACTCAATTTACTCACCTTGACATGAACCCCTTTAACTCTACATTTGTTCAACCTTAAAAATGTTTCGAATACAGGGTTTACCTGAATAAAATAAGGGGGAAATTGATTTTAGTGGATAGAAAAAGTGGAAGGAACACAGTGTTTTCCATAACAGGTTGGAGATATCCCCCTGCAAGATCCCCTTTTTCAGTGCTTAACAGTATATAGTTGTGACCTCCTCCCCCACGCTTTCGCATGGGGCTTTTCCTTCATTTTACTCCTACATTGCCTCTGCTTCGGGGAGTGTTTTGCCGGAAGCCACTGGTGGGGTTCCTGCTTCCACGAAATAATAACGGTTAGCTTTGAATCCCGTGTAGAAAACAGTTGTTCTAAGTGCAAAAGCAAACATCGCTACTTCATATAAGCTGAAGCAGTGGTTCGAAAGGATCTTTACATATAAAAAGATCTTTACATATAAAAATAGTATGGTGGATAACTTGACAGACATAATACTTGAGAAAATTACTAACATTGAAAGGATGTTAATTGAGATTAATGCTAAGATAGATAATTTTTTGGGGTTTGAAGAGCTTACAGATGAAGAAAGAAGGGAGTTAAAGGAAATCAAGGAGGAAATTAATCGAGGAGAATACGTGGAATTTGAATATGTCTTCAGGGAAAAATGATTGGGGATGTATAGAATAATTTTCTCGAGGAGAGCAGCAAAATTTATCGATGCCTTAAACAAGGGACTTAAAAATAAGATAAAGGAGATTATGGAAACGTTGCAAAAGAATCCCTTTGCTTATCCTTATAGAAAGATTAGGGGAGAGCCGAATCTCTATAGAATTAGAGTTGGCAAATACAGGATACTATATGAAGTGAATAAAGTAGAGGGAAGAATTATAATAATTAAGGTAGACAAAAGAAGCAGGATATATAGAAGATAAAATTAAAGGATTAAAAAGACAAGTCGCGATATGCAATCTAGTCTTCTTCATTCCTCAATTGCATCATTTGATAAGTTCTCTTCCCACAGACATTTAATCCCCTTTATGAGGTGATGTCTTTTCAGGCTTCCCTTAAACATTCAATTCCACTCTTCTTCCCCCTAATGTCTGCTTCCACAAAATAATAACGGTTAGCTTTGAATCCCGTGTAGAAAACAGTTGTTCTAAGTGTAAAAGCAAACATCGCTACTTCATATAAGCTGAAACCCATTTCAAACTTTGCAATGGACTCGGAGAGACAAACCACATAGGAGATTAAAGACCCCTTCATATCTCTGAGAAGATAACTAACTTTAAGGATGAAACCTAACAGGAAAGAGGCTAGGAGCAACTCTATTAAACCACCATCAGCTATGAAGGGGGCAAAGAAACCAGCTGTTAACCCCTTTTCCACTCCTCCCAGATATTTTCCGAAAACAATGTTTGGATGAACCTCTGAAACCCAAATCCTCAACCTCAGCTTTTCCAATCCAAATGGCAAGCTTTTATCGATTAATTCACTGTATAGGCTTTGACTTGTACCAAACCTGAAAATTAAAAGTGTGAAAGGATTAACGCCTCTTTTCAATGAACTATACATGAACTGTGCTTTGAGGAAACCCAGGGTTAACAACGCTAGTACAGCCATTGAAAGAATCAAGACCGCTGAAAAAATGGATTTACGTTTACTTAAACTTTTTTCCTCCATGAAAAATGAAAAGAAACCTATCAGGAAGAAAACAGCTAGGTCTACCCTGAAACCATAAGCGCCGAAAAAGAGTAGACCTGATGAAATCAGAAATATTCTCTCCACTACTCTCTTAAATGTGAAAAGAAGGGCTGTATAGGTGAAAACCCCGATAAACCTGGCGATTGAAGAATAGGGGCTATATGTAACTGGTTTAATCCCTATGAAAAGGAGTGGAAAAGACCTTTGCTCGATCAAGGGGTAAATGAATAGTAGAATAGATAAAATATATGTTGCAAGGAGGAAAACCCTTGAACGCCTTTGAACCCCTTCTTCTCCACTTAAATTACTCAGTATCAGAATTTTTTTACCAGGGACAAAATAAACAAGTTCCAATGAAAAAATAAAGATCAATGAAATCATGGCACCGTAAACATGAAGATCTGTGGAGAACAAAACATTTGAAACAGTCCATGTGGATAACAGGAAATATAGTAGAGGGAGAATAAATTTTTTCCTCCTTAAAAATGTCAAGTATTCAGTTCTACCCAAGTAAAAACCAATCGTTAATGAAAACAAACCAAGCATGTAGGTTAGAGTTGAGACAGGGGAAGGCTGCCTTAAACCAGATAACCACGATGAAACAGGTTTAACCCTGAATGAAAGGAACCCTAGTAACAGGTAAAGTAGATTTATGGAGGCTAAGGGTATAGGTGCCTCCATGAGTTTCAGCTTCATTTTTTTCAAGGTTCTTTGCCTCATACTTAAAAATACTTCAAAACATAGTGGTATTTAAAAAGTTCCATTGAAATTTATTAATTGAACAATGTTTAATTCATAGAGGGGTTTAGTTTTGACGAAAAGAGTATTGAAGAACTCTTCTTATCTAAACGGTATGTCCACTACGGGAACTAGGACAAGAGTTGAGGATGTAAGCCCTACAAGTGGAATGTGCCCAATTTGCATAAAGGATTGCCCTGTACTGTGCGAGATAGGTTTATCGGCTTTTAGGGGGAGAGAAGTACTTTACCCTGTACCTGAGAAATTCGGATGGAGTACAGCAGCTTCTCTGAAGGACTACAGACTAGACTGGTCTGATTTCAACATACTTTCAAAGTTGAGAGGAGCAGAAGGCATTGAACCTAACCCTGACCTGGCTCTTTTCACAAATGTGGATATATCCACTAGGATAGGCGGGATCCCTATGAAAATCCCGATACTTTCAGGGGCCTATGGATCGACAGCTGTAGCCAAGAACAACTGGGATGGATTAGCTGTTGGAGCTGCGCTTTCAGGTGTAATGATAATCATAGGTGAAAACGTTTGTGGAATGGATCCAGATGCAACATTCACAAATGGTAAGGTGACATATTCCAAGGACATGGAGCACAGGGTGGATAGGTTTAGAGAGTTCTGGGACGGGAAATATGGAGGAGTAGCTGTTCAAACAAATGTTGAAGATCAAAGGCTAGGCGTTGATATATATGCAATTTCAAAGTTGGAAGTTGATGTCATAGAGAGGAAGTGGGGGCAGGGAGCAAAAGCCATTGGAGGAGAAGTAAGACTTCCAACACTTGAAAGAGCTTTAACGCTTAAAAAGAGAGGGTACTTAGTTTTACCTGATCCCGAAGACCCAAGTATCCAAGAAGCCTTCAAAATGGGTGCCTTTAAAACATTTGAAAGACATAGCAGAGTGGGCATGCCAACCGTGAGAAGCTTCGTTGAAGATGTTGAATGGTTAAGGGAGCAGGGGGCTAAAAAGGTTTCCATAAAAACAGGTGCATATAGACCCGCAGATGTAGCTTGGACCCTGAAGGTGGCTTCCGAAGCTGAAGTTGACTATGTAACCTTTGATGGAGCAGGTGGAGGCACCGGTATGAGTCCTGTACCCATGATGAATGAAATGTCAACTCCTACAGTGTACCTTGAAGCCCAAATACTGAAATGCATCCAGATACTTAAAAAGAAGGGTAGGTACATCCCTGACATAAGCATGGCTGGAGGCTTCATATCGGAGACGCAAATATTTAAATCAATTGCTATGAGCAACTTCGGAGACGGACCAGTAATAAAAGCCGTTACAATGGGTAGAGCACCATTAACAGCTGTAATGAAATCACTTTATTTCACAGAACTTCATGAACTAGGCAAACTCCCAAGAAGTTTCACCGAGAAATACGGGGACACACCTGAAAAATTCTTTTCAAGCTACTCTGATCTCAAAGTAAAATACAGGGAAAGAGTTAAAGACATACCATACCCAGCTATTGGACTATATACTTATCTAACAGAAAAAATAGGTACAGGTCTTAAGCAGTTAATAGCTGGTACAAGGAAATGGAAACTAGAACTAATCAATAGAACAGATCTAGCTGCTCTAACTGAAAGAGCTTCAAGGGTAACCGGGATTCCAACCATGGACAAAGTAGATGAAGACATTTACGAGGCAATTTTAGGATAACTCTCCACCCCCACTTTATCACATTGAGTTCGTCTTCCCTAAATGTAACGTGGTAGGGAAAACCTATGGGAAACAGGATGTTGCCAACTATCGAAAGAAGGGTAAAAGGAGTCGCCCCACTAGCGGCGATAGTAAACATGGGAAAGAATAATGCTACATCAAGGCTGTTTGGATGTCTCATGATAGCATAGGGGCCCTATCTGATGAAGACATGGTCTTGTCCTCGTCGCATGTTCCCACCTTTTTTGTCCTTAGATGCACCCCCCGTAGAAGCCGAGTATATTAACGAAAAAATGGTCGCAACTATTACATAAATCACGATTGGGGAGAAGGGTTATATAAGGTAGTTGACATAATCTAACACCTCTCCATGCCAAGGCATATGAGGCTTCCTCTTGCAGCTCATCCAATGATGACTAGGTTTCCCCAAGCTTACGGGTGCCCTCTGCACCTAAAAACATTAAATTAACTGTTCCTTCGATGTTTTCAGTGGAGGTAGATTAATGTGATGTTTCAGCTTTTGAGACTAGTAAGTATTTTATTCATTAATTTAACAGCCTCCCTTGCATTTTCTAGGATGTTTCTTGTTTTCTCCCTTGTGAAGATATCCCAAGGTGTAATTCCCTCCAATGGTCTGCCATATAAAGATTCAGCGTGTATTGGGGCTGTTTCTTTAGCGATAGATACAAGTTTCTCTATTTCCCTCTTTGAGTGTGAAGAGAAAAACCTTGAGATTTCTAAGAGTTCATCTGAGGGGTCATGAGCCCAACTTGGAGGCCTCTTAGTTGCAATTATTGCTTTAGCTGCATTTTCAATGGAGAGTTGTGAGGCTGAGGCT